>NZ_JBARGP010000288.1:0-2821 GCF_049798375.1 Bradyrhizobium sp. | reverse complement strand
TGTTCAGCACGCCCCGCAACAGACGGGCGTCCCAGCGAACCCAGGGCCGCCCGAGTTGATCGCTTCCTTCGAATAGTCATCGCAACCTCCAGATCCAGGAGTGTTGCGACGACCGATTGAATCCGCCGGATGTCTCGGCCGAACCTGTGGTTCTGCCGCGTGCTTTTTTTCTGCACGCGGGCCATGGGGGCGGCGAGCTCCCGGCCTTCCCTGCGCCCTCGGTTTGAAGAGGGTAAAACGAATTGCAGAACTCGGGTGTGAATGCGCCGCGAGGATGTGGACGTGCGTCTTGAGGTATAACGCCATCACCTCAGTTGTCATCGCCCGCGAAGGCGGGCGATCCAGTACGCCGCGGCCTATCGAGTTACTCATAACCGTCTCTGGAATACTAGGTCGCCCGGTCAAGCCGGGCGACGACAGCTGGATTTTTTACAGCTCCCGCGCATTGCTGAACGCAAACGAGCTGACGCGCCGTGTCGTCTCATCCAGAATCAAGGTCCGCGTGATCGGCGGCTCGGCGCGCTGGGGGCAGTTTTCGCGCTCGCAGAGTCGGCAGTTGACGCCGATCGGCGTGCCTTCCGTGGTCTCCAGATTCATCCCCGCGGCGTAGGCGAGCTTGCCAGCATGGCGGATCTCGCAACCCAAGGCGATCGCAAAGCGCGGCTGCGGGTAGGGATGCGGCGCGGCCGGCCGGCGCACCACCTGCGCGATCGAGAAATAGCGCGTGCCGTCGGGCAGCTCGACCACCTGGCGGAGCAGCTGGTCCGGCGTATCGAAGGTCGAGTGCACGTTCCACAGCGGGCAGGTGCCGCCGAATTTGGAAAACGGGAAGGTGCCGGAGGAGAAGCGTTTGGAGACATTGCCGGCGTTGTCGACCCGCAGCATGAAGAACGGAATGCCGCGCGCGTTCGGGCGCGACAGCGTGGTGAGGCGATGGCAGACTTGCTCGAAGCCGGTCGAGAAGCGCTGTGCCAGCACGGGAATGTCGTAGTTGAGCGCTTCGGCAGCAGCAAGGAACGCGGGATAAGGCATCATCACGGCTGCAGCGAAGTAGTTGGCGAGCGTGATGCGATAGAGCCTGCGAGCGGTGTCGTCGAGGCTGCCGGCGCGGCCGATAATGGTCTCGAAATGGGGGCCGCATTCCGCCATGCCGAGCTGGAAGGCGAGCTGGAAGATCCGCCCGGGCGCGTCGATCAGCTCGGAGATCAGCAGTTGCCGGCGATGCCGGTCGAAGCGCCGCAGGGTTTCGCGCATCACGTCAACCGGCATGATGCGGCAGACGATGGCGTGTTTTTCGCGCAGCCGCGCGGCCAATGCTGCATACAGCTCCTCGGCCGGCACGTTCAGCTCGTCGCGCAGCGCCTCCGCAGCCTGATCGAGCTCGGCAAAGTAGTTGCGATTGGCCTCGATCAGGTCGCGCACCCGCTCGATCGGGTTGGCCTCGAACCGGGCCCCACCCTCGTCGCGGTCGGCCATTTGCGCCGCGGCCATGGTCTCGCCGCGCCGCGCCTCGGCATAAGCCGCGTAAAGCCGCTGCAGCGCGTGGGTGACGCCCGGGCACAGCTCGGCGAGGTCGCGCAGCTCCTGCTTCGGGATCTCGATCTGCCGGAACAGCGGATCGGAGAACACTTCGTTGAGCTCGGCGAAGAAGCGGTCCTCATCGGCCGTGGCGAGGTCGCGCAGATCGAGGTCGTAGCTTTCGGCCAGCCGCAGCAGGATCTGTGCCGTCACCGGACGCTGGTTCCGCTCGATCAAATTGACGTAGCTCGGCGAGATCCCAAGCCCCTCGGCGATCTGGGTCTGCGACAGGCCGAGCTGCTGGCGAATGCGCCGGAAGCGCGGGCCGACGAAGAGTTTCTTGCCCTGATCGGTCGCCATTACGTTCTCCAAAGGTCAGCTGTGCTGACTCGATTGTTACAAAATTTACAAAATGACATTTATGACAAGTATTGATGTTACATCGCATCACCATTCGATTTCAAGCCGGCTAGCCGAATAAAGGAGATTCGCGTTTAGCTTCAGACACGATTTCGCAACGCATTGTCAAAAATGTCGAATTGCGGAACAGTTGTGAAAAGGATCGAGCACATGAATTTCCAGCCCCGCGGGATCGATGACCAGGCTGTCCAGGGTCCGGCGTCCTATTTGACCGAGGTCGCAGCCGCCGAGGCGCTGCTCAAGACTCAGCCGACCTGGAACGGTGTCACCGCCGAAGCCGTGGCCCGCATGCGGCTGCAGAACCGCTTCAAGACCGGACTGGACGTCGCCCGCTACACCGCGGCGCTGATGCGGGCCGATATGGCGGCCTATGACGCCGATCCCACCAAATACACCCAGTCGCTCGGCTGCTGGCATGGCTTCATCGCGCAGCAGAAGCTGATTTCGGTCAAGAAGCACTTCGGCACCACCGATCGCCGCTATCTCTATCTCTCCGGCTGGATGATCGCAGCACTGCGCTCGGAGTTCGGGCCGCTGCCCGACCAGTCGATGCACGAGAAGACCTCGGTCCCGGCGCTGATCGAGGAGCTCTATACCTTCCTGCGTCAGGCCGATTCCCGCGAGCTCAACGAT
The DNA here is from genome assembly GCF_049798375.1 of Bradyrhizobium sp. GTDB lineage: Bacteria > Pseudomonadota > Alphaproteobacteria > Rhizobiales > Xanthobacteraceae > Bradyrhizobium. The sequence continues at coordinate 250 of NZ_JBARGP010000288.1, read as the reverse complement.
CTCTTCCGCAGCCTCGACGCGGCCCGCAAGGCGGGCGACAAGGCCAAGGAAAAGGAGTTGATCGAGAAGGTCGACAATTTCCAAACCCACGTCGTGCCCGTCATCGCGGACATCGATGCCGGCTTCGGCAATGCCGAGGCGACCTATTTGCTGGCCAAGAAGATGATCGAGGCGGGCGCCTGCGCCCTGCAGATCGAGAACCAGGTTTCCGATGAGAAGCAGTGCGGTCACCAGGACGGCAAGGTGACGG
>NZ_JBARGP010000287.1:0-12807 GCF_049798375.1 Bradyrhizobium sp. | reverse complement strand
GGTGGCGGCGGCGCAGCTGGATGCGGAGGCGGTGGCGCAGCTGGATGCGGGGCCGGCGGTGCTGGCTGCGGATGCGGCGCTGCGCCCGGATGTTGCGGCGGAGCGCCAGGAGGCTGGCCATGGGGTGGCTGCTTCGGCTTTCCGTCAGGGCCGACTTCGCCCTGCGCCTGCGCCAGCACCAGCGGGGCAGCATGCGCCTGTGATCCAGAGCTTGCCATCTGCATCGCCGACGCGGCGGTCGTCGCAAGCAGCAAGAGACGAAGTTTGGTCATGTGATCTCGTTTCCCAATATGATTTGGTCGGGCGCGCGATGAACAAATAAGCGTTAGGCCGGAATGTGGCGACGTTCAAATCGCGGCGTCGATTTATTTCCGCCACATTGCAACGCGTGAACGCGCCCATTCATGGCGCATTCAGGCTTTACCTTCAACGGCTTGGATTGGAAACTCAGGCGGGGTATGTCGAGGCCGCATCAGCGGAAGATGCGGCCTCGGGTCGCTCGCAACTGGCCCGTCTCGATTGGGCTCGAGCGTATCGGGCTCAATCCGTCGCCGGATTCGGGGTCGTCGGACTGCTCGGCCCGTGCCCCGGCGATTCCTGCGGCATTTCGCCCGGCAGCTCTCGTGGCGGATTGGGCATGCCGGGCTCGGTGACCGGCGGTGGAATCTCCGGGCTCGGGTTGCCCACCGGATCTTCCGGCGGCGGCACGGTCGGGTGTCCCGGAGTCGCCGGCGGAATCTCCGGAGGTTCGATTGGCATCACAGCGAGACCTTGCGGTTGTCGCCGATGTCCGGGCGGCTGCCGGTCACGGCAGCGGCCGCCATCTTCACGTAACTCACGACCGTACCCGGCGAGTCCCAGAACTCGGCGTCATCGGGCGCGATCTTGAGTACGCGGATGTTGGGATCATCAGCGCTCTCCCACCATGCTTTCGCCGGTGTCCCGAACAGCTCCTTGATCTTGTTGCGGTCGTTGGAGATGGTCGCCTTGCCGCTGAGCGAGACATATTTCTGGCTGCCCGCGTCGGCGAACGAGAGATTGACGTTCGGATCGCGTGCGATCTCGGTATCCTTGTGGCGGCGGGCGTCGGTGAGGAAATAGACGGTATTCTCGTTGCGCTCGACATAGGCGGCCATCGGCCGCGCCCGCAGCTTGTCGCCATCGTGCGTCACCAGCATCGCGAAGCCGATCTTCTTCATCAAGTCCCAGACGCGGTCCTGATCGCGCGTGTTGTCATCCGTCATCGTTCGCTCCTCAATCATGCTTAGAAACAGCAACGCGGCGGTGCCGTACGATGTTCCTCGATCGCGGGGCGGAACCGGTCAGCTCCGCAGCAGTCGGGGTTGAACACCGCCGCGCTCGGTCGCGCTGGCCTGGTGATAGAAGCGCGCGCAAATGCGCACTGGGCCGGGGGTAACGCTCACGCCGCCATCTTCCCCGCTGGCTTGCGCTGGCGCAGGAAGCGACCGAGCAGCCGGCGCTTGCCTTTGCGCGGGATCAGGTCGATGTCGCTGACCAGCTTGGCGCCGCCCTTGCGACGTTCCAGCACGATCTTGCGGCTGTGGAAGGCTTCGAGCTCGACCCGGTGAGCGACGCTGACGATGGTTGCCCGCGGCAATTCGCTCGTCACCATCTGCATCATCTTGTCCTGACTCTTGGCATCGAGCGCCGAGGTGGCCTCGTCCAGCACCACGATGTCGGGGCTGTGCAGCAACAGCCGCGCGAAGGCGAGGCGCTGCTTCTCGCCACCGGACAAGGTCTGATCCCACGGCGCTTCCTCCTCGATCTTGTCCTTGAGATGATCGAGCCCGACCTTGTGCAGGGCCTTGCCGATCTCGTCCACGGTCCAATCGTCTGCGGCGCCGGGATAGGCGACCGCGCGGCGTAGGGTGCCGGATGGCACGTAAGGCCGCTGCGGCAGCATGAACAGCCGCCGGTCGGCATGAAAATTGACGCTGCCGCCACCCCATGGCCACAGGCCGGCGATGGCGCGCACCAGCGTGCTTTTGCCGGTGCCGGATTCGCCGGCGACCAAGAGCCGCTCGCCGGGATCGATCACCACCTCGGTTTCGCCGACCACCGCGGTGCCGTCGTCCAGCGTGACCGAGAGATCGTTCAGGCTCAGCATCGCCTCGCCCTCGGTCTCGCCGCGCTTGATGCGGCCAAAGCCGTCGCCGAGCTCGGCGCGCTCCAGTGCATCCAGCGACATCATCAGCGAGGCGATGCGCCGCGCGCAGGCGTTCCAGTCGGCCAGGCTCGGATAGTGGTCGACCAGCCAGCCGAACGCGCTTTGCACGATGGTGAAGGCGCTCGCCGCCTGCATCACCTCGCCAAGGCTCATGCTGCCGTCGAGGAATTTCGGTGCGCATAATAGCAAAGGAACGACGGGAGCAATCAGGCTGGAGCCCTGCGACACCAATGTGGTGCGCATGTGCTGGCCGGCCAGTCGCGCCCATTGCCGCAGCACGTTGCCGAAGGTCTTGTCGATGCCGTCGCGTTCCTCCTGCTCGCCGCCGAGCAGCGCGATGCTCTCGCCATTCTCGCGCAGGCGGGTCAGCGTGTAGCGGAATTCAGCCTCGGCCTGGTTCTTGTCCTCGGAAATCGATACGAAGCGGCGGCCGATCACCAGGATCGAGCCGGAGGCGATCGCGGCATAGAGCACCGCTGCGATAACGAGGAAGCCGGGGATCGTGACCAGCTTGCCGCCGAGATGGATGGTCAGCGCGCCGCCGATGGTCCAGAGCACGACGATGAAGGTCGCGGCCGACAGCAGCGCCGAGGTCACGCCCGCCATGAAATCGACCGGCGAGTCGGTGGCGATGCGCAAATCCTCGGCGATGCGGTACTCGGGATTCTTGTGATCGCCGCTGACCAGGTTGAGCTGATAGTAGCGGCCATTGCCGAGCCAGCGCGTGATCACGCTGCTGGTGAGCCAGGCGCGCCAGCGGCGCTGGATCGCCATCCGCGCATAGACTTGCGCGACGCCGAGCGCAACGCTGCCGATCGCAAGCGGAAAGAACAATGCGGAAAGATGGAAGACGGTGTCCGCGGCGCGCTTCTCGATAGCGTCGAAGATCGCGCGATTCCAGACGTTGATGCCATACTGGACTGCGACATTGGCGACGATCATCACCAGCAGGCCGATCGTGAACAGCCAGGCGAGGCGGTCGCCGTTTCGGCCCCAATAGCCGCGCGCGCTGATCCAGAAGCGCGTCAGCAGATACCTCTTGCGAACGTGTTCGGCTTCCTCGGGCGAGAGCTCCGGATCGGGCTCGACCACTTCCGGGGGCGGCGGCTCGATCGCGTCGCCGTCTTCGGCCGCGACCTCCGTGATCGGCGCCTTCATCTCCGCCGCAGCCGGTTCAGATGTCGGTCGGGACGTCGTTTGCACCTGCACCATGGTCCGACAACGGAACCGAAATCAGTTGGTTCCGCTACGGTCCCGCGGTCGCGGCGGCGCACCGCCGCCGCTTACTGGCGCGGTGCTGCCGCAGCTGGCGACGAGGCATAAGGTGGTGCCACCTTATGCAGCGTGCGCGACAGCTCCTCGATCGTATAAGGCTTCCGCAGGAGCTCGAAGCCCTGCGCACCCTGCTGCGCCAGCACGTGGCTGTAGCCGGTCGCCAGCACCACCGGCACCGCGGAATCGAGCCGGCGCATCTCCTCGGCGAGCTCGAGGCCGCTCATGCCCGGCATCACCACGTCGGTGAAGACGACGTCGAACTGGCTGCCGCTACCGATCAGCTCCTCCAGCGCGTCCTTGGCGTTGTCGACCAGCGTGGTGCGGTAGCCGAGTTCGGCGAGTGCGTCGGTGGCCGAGCGGCCGACATCGATGTTGTCCTCGACCACCAGCACCGACATGCCGTTGCCGCCGATCGGCGCGGTCGGCTCGGACGAGGAAGCGGAGACTGCCGTATCGATTGCGCCTGCGACGCGCGGCAGGTACAGCGTGAAGGTCGCGCCAAGGCCGAGCTCGCTCGCAACATGAACCTCGCCGCCGGACTGCTTGGCGAAGCCGAACACCTGCGACAGGCCGAGGCCGGTGCCGTGGCCGATCGTCTTGGTGGTGAAAAACGGCTCGAAGATGCGGCTGAACTGGTCCCGCGCAATGCCGATCCCGGTGTCGCGCACAGAGACCGCCACATAGCCGAGCGGCTGCCGTTCGCCCGGCCGCAGCGGCGGCGGCAGATCGGTGACGTGGTGAACCGTAATGGTCAGGCGTCCCTCGCCGGCCATCGCGTCGCGCGCATTGACCGCCATGTTGATCAGCGCGGTCTCGAACTGGCCGGCGTCGGCATGGATGGCGCAGGCCTCGTCGGGGATCGAGATCTGGATTTCGATCCGCGAGCCCACCAGGGTGCGGATCATGTCGCGCAGCGCGCCGACGGTACGGCCGGCGTCGAATATTTCCGGCTTCAGCGCCTGTCGGCGCGCGAAGGCCAACAGTTGTGCGGTCAGCTTCGCGGCCCGTGCCACCGTGTCCGAAATCGCGTCGATGTAGCGCAGCCGCCGCTCATCCGGTAGGTTCGGCCGTCGCAACAGGTCGGCCGACGCCCGGATCACCGTAAGCAGGTTGTTGAAGTCGTGCGCGACCCCGCCGGTGAGCTGGCCCAGCGCCTCCATGCGCTGGCCGTGCTTGAGCGCATCCTCGGCCTCGATGCGGCGCGCGGCTTCGGCATGGAGCGTCTGCGTCCGTCGCAGCGCCAGCATCAGGAGCAGAAACAGCAGCGCTGTCGCGGGCAGGCCGAAGATCAGCTGCCGGCTCATGGCGGCGAGCCAGCGGTCGCGGATCGCTGCGGTCTCGAGACCGGCGGTGACATAGACCGGATACTCGGCCAGCCGCTGATAACCGATGCGCCGCTCGATGCCGTCGATGGGCGACGTCGCGGTGATAAGGCCGGCCGGACGCGCGGCCATGGCTTTCAACGTAACGACGTCCAGGCCACGGTCGGCCGGCAATGCCGGAAACCGCGCGAGCGGGGTACCGTCGGCCCGACGCACCGCGAAATAGCTGCCGGCCTCACGGCCGATCCGGGCGTAGAAATTCTCGAAATATTGCGGCAGCAGCGACGCCTGGACCACGCCGGTGAAGCTGCCATCCGCGCTCAGGCGCCGCCGGCTGACGCCGAAGAACGATGCACCCGGGTAGGGGGAGCGTGGCGCCAACGCCGTGCCGATATAGGTGCCGATGTCGCCGGGGACGTGCGCCCTGAAATAGTCGCGGTCGGCGAAATCGATCTCGGACGGCGGCGAGGCCAGGCTGTTCACCAGAGTGCGCCCCTGCGCATCGAACACCCAGGCCGATTTCATTTGCGGCAGGCTGGCGACGAGCTCTTTCAGCCGTGCATGCAAAGCGGGCTCGCGCGCGCGGATCTCGTCGTCGGACAGCCCGCGAATGATCTCGTTGATCTCCGCCAGGCTGCGGTCGATGGTCTCGAACACCTTCAGCGCGTGCTCGTGCACGACATCGAGGGAGCGTGTGATCTCGCGATCGGCCTCGTCCTGCGTCGCGCTGTAGGAAACGAACGAGGCGACGATGAAGAGCCCGAGCGGCAACGCCAACGAGGCGATCATCATCCATCGCAACAGTCTCAGCGAATTGCGTTGCGCGCTCTGCACGGTCGCTCCAGCCTTCGATGATTCGAGCTTACATGCAATTGGCCGGCCTCACAAAATGGCAATACTTCCATATCGGACCGGTTCCAGAGGTTGCCCTTCTATATTCTACCTTTGGTTGAACGTATTGCAAGAATTCCGCAAGGATTTTCATCGAACACGACGGCATGTTCTGCCGAGCGGAATGGCATTGCTGACGGCGTTCTCCAGCTCCGCCGCGGATCGTTCGCATGAAGGCACCGATCAGATCATCGCCATGGCCACGCCCGCGGCGGCGCTGAAGGCGACCACGAGCAGCGGTGGGGCGCGCCAGGCGACCAGCAGGACAAAGCCTGTCAGCGCGATGCCGAAATCCGGCGCCGTATGGACTGAGGTGGTCCATACCGGATTGTACAGCGCCGCGCCGAGCAGGCCGACCACCGCGGCGTTGACGCCGCGCATCACGGCCTGCGCGCCAGTCCGTTTCCGGAAAGAGCTCCAGAACGGCAGCACGCCCAGCAATACCAGCATGCCCGGAAGAAAGATGCCGATGAGACCCACGCATGCACCCGCAAGTCGGTACGGTTCAGGCACAACCATTGCACCGAGATAGGCCGCGAAGGTGAAGAGCGGGCCCGGCACGGCCTGGGCGGCGCCGTAGCCGGCGAGGAAGGCATCGTCGCTCAGCCAACCCGGTGCGACGAAGGCTTCACGCAGCAAGGGGAGCACGACGTGGCCGCCGCCGAACACGAGCGCGCCTGAGCGATAGAACGCATCGAACAGGGCCACATTGGCCGATCCGCTCACGCCGTGCAGGATCGGAAGTCCCGCCAGCAGCAAGATGAAGCCGGCCAACGCGACGAGGCCGGCGGTCCGCGATACCGGCATCGCGATATCACCGGCCGTCGCCTGTGCTCCGCTGCGGCACAGCCAGAGACCGGCAATCCCACCGACGACGATCGCTCCGATCTGCGCCGCTGACGCCGGGCTGAACAGCACGATCAGCGCCGCGGCCACGGCGATCGAGGCACGCGTTCGGTCGGGGCAGAGCGTGCGCGCCATGCCCCAGACGGCCTGCGCCACGATCGCCACCGCCGTCAGTTTCAACCCATGCAGCAACCCGCTTCCCGCCGGTCCGCCGAGCGCGGCAGCGCCGTAGGCAAAGAGAATGAGGGCCGCGGCCGACGGCAGCGTGAAGCCGGTCCAGGCGGCGAGCGCGCCGAGATAGCCGGCCCGCAGCAAGCCGATCGAAAATCCGACCTGGCTGCTGGCCGGGCCGGGCAGAAACTGGCAGAGGCCGACGAGATCCGCAAAGGCGTGCTCGTCGATCCACCTGCGGCGCAGCACGAACTCGTCGCGGAAGTAGCCGATATGGGCAATCGGGCCGCCGAAACAGGTCAGACCCAGCCGGAGAAATACCAGCAGCACGTCGAGCGGCGCGCCGCGACCGGGCCGATCAAGGTCTGATGTCGTCGGCTCCGGTTGGTGCATGGATCGCATCTACGCCGCAAACACCAGAAAGCCTGCGCGTGGGAAATGCACCACCACCTCGCCGGCCTGCGGATCGTGACGGCGGATCGCGATGTGCTGGGCTGACAATGCGACGATCGCGCCGCCGACGCGCACCTTGCCGTAATCGTCGGGCATCACCTCCACCTTGTCGCCGACCTTGCGGCCGTTGGGATCGTCGAGGTCGGGCAATTCCTCGGTCTGCGGGGTGGCCGCTGTCGCAATCGCAAGCGCCTCGGAGGAGGAGATCTCGGTGCGCTCGCCATGGCCTATGGCATGCAGCCGCGCCGCCCAGCAGCGGGCGTGGTCATATTCGCCGAGCAGATCGGCGGCATTGTCCAGATTGCTGCGGGCGTACCAGATGTTCATATAGGCGTCGATATCGCACAGGCTCGGTGCATCACCGGCGATCCACGGCCGCTCGTCGCGGAGCTGGATGTCGATCCATTCCAGATGGCTGCGAAACTGGTCGCGCATCTGCGGGATCGCGGCCTTCATCGCCGCGACATCGAACTTGGCGCCGCGCAGTTGCTCGCGATCGGCGATGAAGGCTGCAGGAACCTTGTCCGCCAGCGTGCCGAACACGAGGTTCACGGTGTTCTGGAAGAAGCAGCGGTCGGTCCACATCGCGCTGGCCCAGGCCAGTCCCTGATATCCCTTCGGCACCAGGCTCGGCGCGGGAAAGCGCCGCTCCAGCTCCCGCATGATGCATTGGGTATCGCAATAGATATCGGCGCCGATCTGCATCACCGGCGTCCGCCTGTAACCACCGGTCAGCGGCATCAGATCCGGCCGCGGCATGATCCGCGAGATCCTGACCGAGCTCCAGGCGAGTCTCTTCAGGCCGAAGATCAGCCGAATCTTCTCGGAGAACGGCGATTCGTCGAAATGATGCAGAATGATGCGCGGCTCGGCCATGGCGCGATCGCTCCCGAGAGGTGTGAGATCAGCGTGGCGAAGGTAGACTGCGGAGGCAAGGCCCGCAATGCGGGCGCTCTCGTCGCCGATCGGGCGCTGCGAAAACACTTGTCGGGTCGCGAAAGTTTCACCAGATCGAGTCAGCGGTCATGGGAGCACAGGGATGGCGCGTCTGCTTTCGGTGAATGTCGGCTTGCCGCAGGAGGTGACGTGGCAGGGCAGGACGGTTTGCAGCGCCATCTGGAAGGCGCCGGTCGACGGCCGCCGCATGGTGCGTCGGCTCAACATCGACGGCGACGGGCAGGGTGACCTCGCCGGTCATGGCGGCGAGCACCGTGCCGTGATGGTCTACCAGATCGAGTCCTATCGTTATTGGCAGAACCATTTCGGCCGGGGCGAATATCCCTTCGGTCAGTTCGGCGAGAATTTCACGGTCGATGGGTTGGCCGACGCCGAGGTGTGCATCGGAGACCGGTACCGAATCGGCCGCGCCCTGTTCGAGGTGACTCAACCGAGGGTCACCTGCTATCGCGTCGGCATTCGTATGGATGAGCCGGAGATGGCGGCGCTGCTGGTCAAGCACCGCAGGCCGGGCTTCTATTTCCGCGTGCTGGAGGAGGGCGAAGTCGAAGCCGGCGACGAGATCACGCAGGTCGATCGTGGGCCCGAGCGCATCAGCGTGCTGGCCATCGATGCCTTGCTCTATCTGCCCGGCCATCCCCGCGATCAACTCGAGCGCGCGCTGCGCGTTCCGGCGCTCAGTGCCGGCTGGCGCCATTCGTTCGAGGCACTGCTGGCGCAAGACAGCGGCGGACCGGGAGGAAATGCAGGGCTGACCGGTGCGGCCGCACCGCCTCCGGCATGGCCGGGCTTTCGGCCGTTCCGTGTGGTGCGCAAACGGCAGGAGAGCGGAGCGGTGGTCTCGCTCGTGCTCGAGCCCGCGGATGGGCAGCCGTTCGAGAAGGCGCGGCCCGGACAGTTCATCGTGCTGCGGCTGCAGACCGCGGCAGGGGCGCGCCTGATCCGGAGCTACTCGGTGTCCGACGCGCCGAGTGCGGCGTCGTATCGCATCAGCGTCAAGCGGGAAACCGGGGGCGCGGCCAGCACCTATGTCAACGACACGCTGAACGTCGGCGATCTCGTCGATGTCGGCGCGGCGCGCGGCGCTTTCACGCTGACGTCGGGTGATGCGCCCATCGTTCTGATCAGCGCCGGGATCGGCGTGACGCCTGTTCTCGCGATGCTTCACATCCTGGCGACGCAATCGTCGGCGCGCGAGGTGTGGTGGCTGCACGGCGCGCGCAACGGCCGCGAGCATCCGTTCGCTGCGGAGACAAGAGAGCTGCTCAAGACACTCAGCCGTGCGCACAGCCAGATCCGCTACAGCGCACCGATGCCTGACGATCGGCCGGGGATCGACTTCGATGCGCGTGGCCGTCTCGATGCGCAGGCGCTGGCGAAGCTCGGCCTGCCCGCAGACGGTGACTTCTTCATCTGCGGCCCGTCGGTCTTCATGCGCGACATGACGTCCGGCCTGCAGGCCCTCGGCGTGCCGTCCGCTCATATCCACACCGAAACCTTCGGCGCGTCAGCGTCCGTCAATCCCGGCATTGTTGGCGGGCTCCACAAGCCGCCGCATCTACCCGATGGTCCGCCGGGTACCGGGCCGATGGTCTCGTTCACCCGCAGCGGCGTCAACGTGCGCTGGAGCCCTGGTTTCAACAGCCTGCTCGAGCTTGCCGAGGCCTGTGACGTGCCGGCGCGATGGTCATGCCGCACCGGCGTTTGTCATATGTGCGAGACCGGGCTTGTGGAGGGAACGATCGGTTACCGGCCGGACCCGGTCGACGCACCGGCCGACGGTAACGTGCTGATCTGCTGCGCGCGTCCCGAAAGCGACACCGCGATCGATCTCTGAGGCAGGCGAAGTAACACTGAAGAAACCTTCGCGCGCGAATCCCGCTTCGCCTTAACCCGCCGGCAACGGGCCGAGACCAGGGTGCGCCAAGGGGGAACGCACCGATGCTCGACATGGTCTTCGGGTTCAATGTCCGTCTGGGGCGCCTGACGTATTTCCTGAGTAGCATCGCGCTCGGGATCTTGAACATGCTGCTGCTGATCCTGGCCGTGTACTACACCTACCGTGTCGGCCCGACGCAGGGGCTCCGCCCCTTCTTGTTGTTCGCGGGCTGGCCGCTTCTCGTCGTCATCGGCTTCACCATGGTGAGCAACTTCATGCTCGCGGCGATGCGGATACGCGATATCGGGTGGGACCCGGTCGTCGTCATCTCCGCATGGGTCGCCGTTCTCGTCATCGACTGGATGATCGCCAGCAGGATGCCGGCGCTGGCATTGGCGCAGCAGCACGCCACCATCATCGGCGGCCTGATCAATTTCGGCCTGATGCTGGCGCTTTTGTTCTGGCCGGGCGCCGAGCGGGCCGCAGCGCCACCGCGCTTCGATGATTTCGTCCCAAGCGAGCCGCGAGGCACCATGCGGGGTTCGGCCTCCGTAGCGTCGGACCGCATCGCGAGGTTCGGTCACCGCGACTGACCGACGCTTGATCTGCGGTTTGATCGACCGCGCTCATCAGCCGTCGTAGATCTCGTCATACGCCATTCGCACGGCCCGCAACTGCCGGGTCTTGTCCCAATCGTCCGGGTGCGCAGCCTTGCCATAGGTAATCAGCATCGACCGGCGCGGCGCGCCGCTGTGGTTGCGGGTCGCACCGTGCAGCAGATTGGCGTCGAACAGCAGGATATCGCCTGCCTTACCCTCGACGCAGCTTGCGGTATCTGCTTCGCCTGCGCCGTGACGATGCGTGCCAGGGATCAACTGCGTCGCGCCATTGTGCGCGCCATAGGCATCGAGGAAGGCGAGCGCCGAGACGCAATCGGTGCCCTCCGGGTTGGTGCCGTCCCGGTGCGGAAGTTGTGCGACGCCGCCGGCAAGCGGTTCGCGCCCCTCAACCTGGGCCAGGAAGAACGGGGCCTTTAGCAGATGATAGGCGGCTGCCAGCATGATCGGCATCCGGCACACCTGCTGCACTGTCGGATCGACGTCGAGCAGGGAATGGCGCCAGTCGCGGCCACGCGGAACGGGCCACCCCTCCGACGGCAACGCGCCGGCCTCGAACGCCGCGCGTAATGGCGGCAGCCATGACTGCGGGATCGCGCCGCGCAGCAGGAGATAACCTTGATTGTCCAGCAGCCGCGCGTCCGCATCGGCAAGCCGATCGATCCTTGAGCACGTCGAGAGGTCGGTCACGGCGAGCATCCCTGTGAAATCGAGCGCGGCATGTTCTGCATCAGCCCGCAGGATGAACAAGGTTTGCGGATATGGCGGACGATTGCAATGCCGGCCACGCATGCATTGGAAGTACGCCATGAGCTTGCTAGATCAGCCGGGACTGCTGCGAAAGACGGGTTACGAATGTTCGCGCTCACCTTCCTCGGGACGTCGGCCAGCGTTCCATCGGCCGCACGCAACCATCCCGGGCTTCTTGTCGAGTCGGGCGGTCACCGCATCCTGATTGATTGCGGCGAAGGCACGCAACGCCAGCTGCTGCAGGCCGGCGCGGGGTTTCGACGGCTCGACCGGCTGCTTCTGACCCACGGTCATTTCGACCACATCCTCGGCATTCCCGGGCTGTTCTCGACCCTGAGGACGCGGCGGAGCGCCGACGCCATGACCATCCATGGCAGCCCGGACACGCTCGACATCGTCATCAGGATGCTGGCCGGGCTCTGGGGCGAGGGGCGGGCGCCGATTCCGCTGCAGCTCACGCCGCTGACAGCCGGCCGGGTCATCGATGCCGGCGAGTTCAGCATCGATTGCTTTCCGATCCGCCACCGCGACACACAAAGCGTGGCGTTTTCCTTCGCCAGTCCGGGCCGTCGCCATCTCCGCGCTGACCGCCTGACGGCTCTTGGCGTGCCGAATGGTCCGGTGCGCAAGGAACTGGCGGAAGGACGGAAGGTGTCACTCGCTGAAGGCGTGACGATCGATCCCGAGGATGTGCTGGGCCCGCCGCAGGGAGGGAGGAAGCTCGTCATCGTGGGTGACACCGAAACCACGGAGGGGCTGGCCGCGCATGTTCGCGATGCCGATCTCCTGGTGATCGAAGCGACCTTCCTCGATCGCGATGCCGCGACCGCGCGCGACTACGGACACCTCACGGCGCGCGAGGCGGCCACGCTTGCGGCTGAGGCGAACGTCAAGCAGCTCGTGCTGAACCATATCTCCGGCCGCTATCCCGATGCGGAGATCGAAGCCGAGGCGCGCGCGATATTTTCGAACACCCGGATCGCCGCGGATCTCGACCGCATCATGGTCTGATTAGCAGCCTGCGGCCCGTTACCCATCTACCGCGGCCTGTCATCCGCAAAACAAAAACGCCGGCGGCCATCAGCCACCGGCGTTCACCAACTCACATCGAGATCGCCTAGATCTGCCGCTCGACCAGCTTCAGCTTCAGTTCGGCGATCGCTTCTGCCGGGTTGAGGCCCTTCGGGCAGGCCTTGGCGCAGTTCATGATGGTGTGGCAGCGATAGAGCCGGAAGGGATCCTCTAGATCATCGAGCCGCTCGCCGGTGGCTTCGTCGCGGCTGTCCTTGACCCAGCGGGTCGCCTGCAGCAGCGCGGCGGGGCCGAGATAGCGCTCGCTGTTCCACCAGTAGCTCGGGCACGAGGTCGAGCAGCAGGCGCAGAGGATGCACTCGTAGAGGCCGTCGAGCTTCTCGCGATCCTCGTGGCTCTGCTTCCATTCCTTCTGCGGCGTCGGCG
>NZ_JBARGP010000286.1:0-2434 GCF_049798375.1 Bradyrhizobium sp. | reverse complement strand
GGGCCTGCACGAAGCTGGCGAGCGGATGCGGCCGGCAGCGCGGATCCGCGCCGTCGCGCGGCAGCACGGTGAGGCCGTCATGGCGAGCTTGCGCGAGCACGAGCGCCCGGTAGGCGTCGCCGGCCAGATCCCACCAGGACTGGCCATCCTCCGGCACAAAGGCGTCGAGATAGATCAGGGCCGCCAGCCGTTCCGGTGCCCTGTCGGCAACGCCCAATGCCACCATGCCGCCATAGGAGTGGGCGCAGAGGATGACCTCGGAGAGGTCCTCCATCGTGAGCAGATCCAGCACGTCGGCGATATGGGTGTCGAGATTGACGTTGGCAGGAGAGGGCCCGTCGTCCAGCCCGCTCAACGTCAAGGCGTAGGCATCGTGACCGGCCTCGCGGAGCCGCGCTGCCAGGTCAGTGTACATCCAGCCGCCGTGCCAGCCGCCCGGGATGAGAACGAAAGTCGCCATTGTCGTGCTCCTTGGATGCTATGTTGGGACCGTCTCGATCGGCCCTCGCGCTGCAGCCTAACAGGGCTGTCAAGACCGGCTGAAATACCTTCTGTTGCTGACAATGCGTGCTATATTTGGTTGATGAGCAAAGCGCAGGTGAAAGAGATTCTTGATCGCGTCCTGACCTGGCCCGATGACCGTCAGGAAGATGCCGCGAAGCTCCTTGTGCTCATGGAAGCACAGGATGACGCCGGCTATCGTCTGACCCCGGAGCAAGCCGAGGAAGTGGAGAGACGGCTTCTTGAGCCGAATGCTCGCACGTTGACTTTGGACGAGTTCAATACCCGCCTGGATCGCCTGCTCGACAAATGAAGATCGTGATCCGCGAGGCGGCCGCCCTCGACATCGAGACGATCTTCAAGTGGGTTTCTCGTGATCGGCCGCAAGCTGCGGCCAAGTTGGTGGGCCGAATTCGAACGCGGATCAACCGCCTGGCGAAATCTGGCCTTGCTCACATCGGACGACCGGGGCTGATCAAGGGAACGCGTGAGCTGATCGAGGGACCGTACATCATCATTTATGCGGTGGATGAAGCTGCTGATCAGATTACGATTGTGGCGGTCGTCCATGGCGCTCAAGATCGTCAAGCCTGACCGCCTTCACATAGCCCCGTTCCGAGCCGCGCAGCTTCCTTTTCCCCCAAAAGAGCTTAGAACGGCTCGATCCCCGGACGCCTCAGGCAGGCGTTTCCGGCCTTTCAACCCGTGAGCTCCCCATGAACGCGCCGATCGCTTTTCCCGACCAGAGCAAGCCCGTCCCGCCCTACAAACATACCCCGCTGTTTCCGCTCGGCGCGGACACCACGCCCTACAAGAAGATCACGACCGACGGCGTCCGGGTCGAGAAGGTGCTGGGACGCGACATGCTGGTGGTGTCGCGCGAGGCCCTGCGCGTGCTGTCGGAGGCCGCCTTCGGCGAGATCAACCATTATCTGCGCCCGGGCCATCTGAAGCAGCTCCGCAGCATCCTGGAGGACAGCGAGGCAAGCCCGAACGACAAGTTCGTCGCGTTGGATTTCCTCAAGAACGCCAACATCGCCGCCGGCGGCGTGCTGCCGATGTGCCAGGATACGGGCACCGCGATCATCATGGGCAAGAAGGGCTGCAACGTCCTCACCGACGGCGACGACGAGGCGGCACTGAGCGAAGGCGCGCGCGACGCTTATCTCCGTCGCAACCTGCGCTACTCGCAGGTGGCGCCGCTGTCGATGTATGAGGAGAAGAACACCGCCAACAATATGCCGGCGCAGACCGAGATCTATGCCGAGGGTGAGGACGCCTACAAGTTCATGTTCATGGCCAAGGGCGGCGGCTCGGCCAACAAGAGCTTCCTGTTTCAGGCCACGCCATCGGTGCTGACCAAAGACCGCCTGCTGGCGTTCCTGAAGGAGAAGATCCTGACGCTCGGCACCGCGGCGTGCCCACCTTACCATCTCGCCATCGTAATCGGCGGCACCTCGGCCGAGCTTTGCATGAAGACGGTGAAGCTCGCATCCGCGCGCTATCTGGATGCGCTGCCGACCCACGGTTCGCCCGACGGCAACGCCTTCCGCGACCTCGAGATGGAGCAGGAAATCCACAAGATGACGCAAAGCCTGGGCGTTGGGGCGCAGTTCGGCGGCAAGTATTTCTGCCACGACGTCCGCGTCATCCGCATGCCGCGTCACGGCGCGTCCTTGCCGATCGGGCTCGGGGTGTCCTGCTCGGCCGACCGCCAGGTGCTCGGCAAGATCACCAAGGACGGCGTCTATCTCGAGGAGCTCGAGCACAATCCCGCGCAGTATCTGCCGGAAGTAGAGCAGGCGCTCGGCGGCGAGGTCGTCAAGATCAACCTGCAGCAGCCGATGAAGGATATCCTCAGCACCCTGTCGAAATATCCGACCAAGACGCGGCTGTCGCTGACCGGCACCATGATCGTGGCGCGCGATTCCGC
>NZ_JBARGP010000285.1:0-3941 GCF_049798375.1 Bradyrhizobium sp. | reverse complement strand
TTCATGCAGCGCGCGGCCTGGTCGCGCAGGTCTTTCTCTTTCAGCGGAACGACGAATTCGTGGAAATGCTTCAGCCGCTCGGCGACCGGCTCATACTTGCGATCGTGCCGCTCGATTTCGAGAAAACCTGTGACCTTGCCCATTAACGTACGACGTCCCTGATCCATTCGAGCCTCGTGGTCCAAGACGGTGCTGCGCACCTCCTCACCACGAGGGATCAACATTGTTGTTTCCCGTCATTGCGAGGAGCCGTAGGCGACGAAGCAATCCAGATTTTCTATTTGGCCTTCTGGATTGCTTCGCTGCGCTCGCAATGACGACTTTGGTTACGCTCAAGCCCCGATCGCGATCTTCGGTTCGGCGTCGGCGTTTGCCGCGAGCTCCTTCAGCGCGCGGCGGTATTCCACCGGCATCACCTTGCGGAACTTCGGCACATACGTCGTCCAGTTCGCCAGGATGTCGGCGGCGCGTTTCGAGCCCGTCGCCTTGGCGTGACGCGTGATCAGCACGTGCAGGCGCTCAACGTCCGAGGCCAGCAGGTTCTGGAACACGTCGACCCGGCCATGGGCCTCGAGGTCGCCCTGTTGGTGATAGGCGTTCTCGGCGATCATCTCCTCCGACAGCACCGGCTCCAGCTCGACCATCGCCATGTTGCAGAGCTTGCTGAAGTCGCCGGCCTCGTCGAGCACATAGGCCACGCCGCCGGACATGCCGGCCGCGAAGTTGCGGCCCGTTTTTCCGAGCACGACCACGATGCCGCCGGTCATGTATTCGCAGCAATGATCGCCGGCGCCTTCGACCACCGCGACCGCGCCGGAGTTGCGCACGGCGAAGCGTTCGCCGGCGACGCCGCGGAAGTAGCACTCGCCCGCGATCGCGCCGTACATCACGGTGTTGCCGACGATGATCGATTCCTCCGGCACGATGCCGGAGATGCGCGGCGGCTTGATCACGATGCGGCCGCCCGACAGACCCTTGCCGACATAGTCGTTGCCTTCGCCTTCGAGTTCGAAGGTGACGCCATGCGCGAGCCAGGCGCCGAAGGCCTGGCCGGCGGTGCCCTTCAGGCTGACATGGATCGTGTCTTGCGGCAGGCCGGAATGGCCGTAGATCTTGGCGACCGCGCCCGAGAGCATCGCACCGGCCGAACGGTCGGTGTTGTTGATCTCGGCCTCGATCTTCACCGGCGCGCCGCGGTTGAGCGCGGGCTGCGCCTGCGCGATCAGCTTGCGGTCGAGCACGGCGTCCAGATGATGGTTCTGGGCTTCCGCATGATAGATCTTCTGGCCCGGCTGCTCCGCCTGCTTCACGAACAGTTTCGAGAAGTCGAGACCCTTGGCCTTCCAGTGCGCCACGAGCCGGCTCTGGTCCAGCATTTGGGTCTGGCCGATCATCTCGTTGAAGCTGCGGTATCCGAGGGCCGCCATGATCTCGCGGACTTCCTCGGCGACGAAGAAGAAGTAGTTGATGACGTGCTCCGGCTGGCCGGTGAAGCGCTTGCGCAGCACCGGGTCCTGGGTGGCAACGCCGACCGGGCAGGTGTTGAGATGGCACTTGCGCATCATGATGCAGCCGGCCGCGATCAGCGGTGCGGTGGCAAAGCCGAACTCGTCCGCACCCAAGAGCGCGCCGATTACGACGTCACGCCCGGTGCGGAAGCCGCCATCGACCTGGACCACGATGCGGCTGCGCAGCCGCTCGCGCACCAGGGTCTGGTGGGTCTCCGCGAGGCCGATCTCCCATGGCGAGCCCGCATGCTTGATCGAGGTGAGGGGGGAGGCACCGGTGCCGCCCTCGAAGCCCGCAATCGTGACATGGTCGGCGCGCGCCTTGGCGACGCCGGCCGCGACCGTGCCAACGCCGACCTCGGACACTAGCTTGACCGAGACCTGGCCGTCGGGATTGACGTTCTTCAGGTCGTAGATCAGCTGCGCGAGATCCTCGATCGAGTAGATGTCGTGGTGCGGCGGCGGCGAGATCAGGCCGACGCCCGGCGTCGAATGCCGCACCTTGGCGATGATGGCGTCGACCTTGTGGCCGGGCAGCTGACCGCCTTCGCCGGGCTTTGCGCCCTGCGCCATCTTGATCTGCATCATGTCGGAGTTGACGAGATATTCCGTCGTCACGCCGAACCGGCCCGAAGCGACCTGCTTGATCGCCGAGCGCATGGAATCGCCGTTCGGCAGCGGCTTGAAGCGGTCGGCTTCCTCGCCGCCTTCGCCGGTGTTCGACTTGCCGCCGATCCGGTTCATCGCGATCGCGAGCGTCGTGTGTGCCTCGCGCGAGATCGAGCCGAAGCTCATCGCACCGGTGGCGAAGCGCCTGACGATATCCTTGGCGGGTTCGACCTCCTCGATCGGGACCGGCTTGCGCTTCTCGTCCTCCGCCGACTTGATCTGGAACAGGCCGCGCAGGGTCAAGAGCCGCTCGGATTGCTCGTTGAGGATTTTGGCGAAGGCCCGGTATTGATCGTTGGAATTGCCGCGCACCGCATGCTGCAGCGTCGAGACCGACTCCGCGGTCCAGGCGTGGTCCTCGCCGCGGGTGCGGTAAGCATACTCGCCGCCGACATCGAGCGCGCTCTTGTAGACCAGCGCCTCGCCGAATGCGTCGGTGTGACGACGTGTGGTCTCCTCGGCGATCTCGTTGAGACCGACCCCCTCGATCCGGGTGTGAGTGCCGGCGAAGAACTTCTGCACGAACTCGGCCTTCAGCCCGACCGCGTCGAAGATCTGCGCGCCGCAATAGGACTGGTAGGTCGAGATGCCCATCTTGGACATCACCTTCAAGAGGCCCTTGCCGATCGACTTGATGTAGCGCTTGACGATCTCGTAATCGTCGATCGCGGTCGGCAGCCGATCCTTCATCGCGATCAGGGTTTCGAACGCGAGATAGGGGTTGATTGCTTCCGCACCGTAGCCGGCAAGGCAGGCAAAGTGATGGACTTCACGTGGTTCACCCGACTCGACGACGAGGCCGACCGATGTGCGCAAGCCGGTGCGGATCAGATGATGATGCACCGAGGCGCAGGCGAGCAGCGACGGGATCGCGATGCGGTCCGCCGAGACCATGCGGTCGGACAGGATGATGATGTTGACGCCCTCGCGCACGGCGGCTTCCGCGCGGCCGCAGAGATCGTCGATCATCTGCTCGAAGCCGGCGGCGCCCAGGCTCGAGTCGAAGGTGGTGTCGAGCGTGCGTGAGACGAAATGGCTGTCGGAGACTTCCGAGATGGAGCGGATCTTTTCCAGGTCCACATCGGTGAGGATCGGCTGGCGCACTTCGAGGCGCTTGGTCGAGGCCAGGCCCTGCAGGTCGAACAGGTTCGGCCTGGGACCGATGATCGAAACCAGGCTCATCACCAGCTCCTCGCGGATCGGATCGATCGGCGGGTTGGTGACCTGCGCGAAGTTCTGCTTGAAGTAGGTGAACAGCAGCTTGGGCTTGTCCGACAGCGCCGAGATCGGCGTGTCGTTGCCCATCGAGCCCATCGCTTCCTCGCCGGTCGAGGCCATCGGCGTCATCAGGATGGAGATGTCTTCCTGGGTGTAGCCGAACGCCTGCTGCCGATCGAGCAGCGGCAGGTTGGTGCGCGCGCCCTGGGTCCGCGCGTCCGGCAAGGTCTCGACCTGCAACTGGGTGCGGTCGAGCCACTGCTTGTAGGGATGGCTGGCGGCGAGCTGCGCCTTGATCTCGTCGTCCGGGATCAGCCGGCCCTGTTCGAGATCGACCAGCAGCATCTTACCCGGCTGCAGCCGCCACTTGGTGATGATCTGATCTTCCGGGATCTTCAGCACGCCCATCTCGGACGCCATCACGATGCGGTCGTCCTTGGTGACGAGATAGCGCGCCGGCCGCAGGCCGTTGCGGTCGAGCGTGGCGCCGATCTGGCGGCCATCGGTGAACGCGATCGCAGCGGGGCCGTCCCACGGCTCCATCAG
>NZ_JBARGP010000284.1:0-6418 GCF_049798375.1 Bradyrhizobium sp. | reverse complement strand
AGCAGATCGTAGTCGCCAAAGCCCGTGAAAACATCGCCGAAGTCGAACAGGCCCGAGACTCGCCAGCGGTCTCCGTCACGCGCCAGCAGAAAATTCTCCGGAATATACTCGCCGACGAGGATCACAGGCGATGCGTGCACGGGGATCAGCTCCCGCGCATCGGCTAAGAGATCGTCGAGCTCGTCGAGATATTTCTGCGCCAAGCCGAGCCGCTGGTGACGCGCGCGACAGCCCGCGATCTGTCCTTGCAGAAAATCCTGCCAGCTCGGCGTGATCTTCGCGAGCTCGCCAGGCGGCACGCGATGCACGCCGGCGATGGTCTCGCCCAGCTGGCGCAGCACGCCCTCCTTGTCGGTCTCCGCCATATCCGGCCACGCGTCCGATGCCAGCACGCCCGACAGACGCGTCATGATCAGATACGGCCATCCGTCGCGCTCGCCCTCGGCGATGAGCTGGGGCACATCGATCGACAACTGCCCGGCAAGCACCCGCAACGTGGCGCGCTCGGAGATGAATTGGCTGCGATAGAACGGCGGAAAGATCTTCAGGATCAGGTCGCCGAGGCCGACCACCAGATTGGTCCCGGTCCCGAACACGATCGGCTCCGAGCAGATCACGCCATGGCCCCGAGCGATGTCCTGCGCGACCGACAACCAGCGCGCCGGCTCGGCGCGATAGGCGCGGAATGCGGCAAAGTCCGTCAACGCCGGCAGCGACAGCGAAGTCTGCTCTCTTCGCGCGTCGCTCATCGGTCGGGACCGGCCCGCTCGAACTGCCGCAACAGCTTGTTGCCGCGCTCGACCGCCGCATCCATCGCCGCGCGCGCCGATTTCTTGGCCGCAAAGGCTGCCTCCAGCTCGTCCTCGATCGCATCGCGGATCAGCACGAAAGAGCCAAGCCGCAGCCCACGCGAGTTCTCTGTCGGAGGATTGAGCGTGACCTCTTCGATCGAGATCGCCGTGCCGGGGTTGCGGTCGTAGAAGCCCTGGGCCCGCGTCAGGTCGAAGGCGGCGCGCGTGACCGGCAGGTAGCCCGTGTTCTGGTGCCAGGCGGCCTGCACGTCGGGCCTGGACAGGTACGCGAAGAACTTCGCCACGCCGCGATATTCCGCGTGCGGCCGGTCCCGCAGCACCCATAAAGTGGCGCCGCCGATGGTCGAGTTCTGCGGCGCACCCTTTACGTCAGACCAATAGGGCATCATGCCGTAGCCGACCTCGAACTTCGAATAAGCCTTGATGTCCGCTCGCGTGCCCGACGAGCCGATGAAGATGGCGCACTCGCCGTTCTGGAATCGTGGCTCGGCCGACTGGCCGCGACCGCTGTAGTCGAACAGCTTCGTCGTTTGCCAATCGGCAAGCTGCGCGATGTGCCGCACCACGAACTCATTGTTGAAGGTCAGCACTGCGTCCAGGCCGCCGAAGCCATTGGCCCTGGTTGCGATCGGCAGATTGTGAAAGGCGGAGAAGTTCTCGACATTGATCCACGAGGGCCAGGACGTGGTGAAGCCGCACCGCGCGCCGCGCTCGCGCAGCCGCTTGGCGGCCACGCCGACTTCGGGCCAGGTCTTCGGCGGCGCATTGGGGTCGAGCCCGGCGCTCCGGAACAGATCCTTGTTGTAATACAGGATCGGCGTCGACGTGTTGAACGGGAACGACAGCAGATTGCCTTCGGCGTCGGCGTAATAGCCCGTCACCACCGGAAGATAGGCGTCGGGCGAAAAGCTTTCCTGCTCGTCGCGCATCAGTTCGTACACCGGATAGATCGCCCCCTTGGCGGCGGTCATGGTCGCGGTGGCGATCTCGTTGACCTGCACGATTGCCGGCTGGCTGCGGGAGCGGAACGCGAAGATCGCCGCCGTCACCGTTTCGGTGTAGTTGCCCTTGTAGCTCGGCACGATGCGATAGTCGGATTGCGAAGCATTGAAGTCCGCGGCGAGCTTCTCGACCTGCTTGCCGAGTTCGCCCGACATCGCGTGCCACCACATGATATCGGTTGCGGCAAATGCCGGCGTGATCGCGCAGGCCGTGACCGCGGCGATCCAGATGCGCAACAGCTTCCAACTCAGGCTCACGACGGAATTCCGATCACGAACGATGAAATGTCTTGGTGAAAGCTAAAAATATCGATGGCCCAGCGGCCCGCAAACTGCACCGGATAGCTGTTCTCTGCCATTGACTGGCCTCGCCACGTCGGCAGAATGGCCTTATAGCACCGGTTGCAGAAAAAGCACTGAACCTTTTCAACCAAGCGGCAGACCCAACCCTAAGGGGACCATGTTGCCTGTGTACCGCGCCAGCCTTTCGCGGACCTTGAGAGTGGATGTCGCGCCGATACCGACCTTGGCTGCGACCGCCGTCTTATGCACGTGCAATTCTAAGTTGAGCGCACCTGTCCGTGTCGGTGAAGCTGCGTCGCAAAATGACCGTACCGGTTGCAGCCGCCGCAGCGTCGCACCGGTCAGCCAGGATTGGCGGATCGGCCGCGCGCGGCAGTGGCACGAATCGAATTGAGCCGATGGCGCGGTCCGACCACAATGCCACCACGGGGCGGCCAATGAGCCTGGCGGCGATGGGGCGCGCACGGATCGTGCGGCTGTTGCGCGCGGTGCCGATCCGCTGGCGCATCCTGTCAATCGCGGCGCTGAACTCGGCCGTCGTCATCGTGCTCGCCGCGCTGATCTGGAACGGCGCCAAGGTGCTGGGCAGCGCCTGGGACGATGTCCGTCAGGTGCGGGAATCCGACAAGATCCTGGCGCTGCTCGAGAGCGAGACCAGCAGGCTGCAGAACCTGATTCACCGCTACATCAACCAGCCGAGTCCGGACCTGTTCGCCGAGATCCTGCTGCTGCGCGAAGCCGTGCTGGGCACCCTGACCACGCGCGCCTCCACCGACCCGATGTTATCGGGCTCGGTGGAGGAGCTTGAGCGGGTCACGGTCCGCTTCCTCGACGGCTTCGGCGAATTGCGCAGCCTGCAGACCAAGATCTCCAAGACCTATGAGGAAGGGGTGCTGGGGCCGGCGCGCGACATGGCCGGACTCTATTCGGTGATCGAAGGCGCGACCGGACATCGCGACGCGCAGATCTGGCCGCCGCTCGGCAAATCGCGCGAGGCCTTCACCGCGATGCTGGTCGCGGCCAATTCCTATTATCTGTCGCTGGCACCGGCCTCCGCCGACGACGCACGGCGCAGTACCGAGACCATCGAGAAGACCATTCCGGTGATGTCGGAGCTTGCCGACAACGATCTGCAGCGGCTGGCGCTGCAAAAGCTTGCGACCCGCACGGCGGCGCTGCGCGAAGGCTTCTCAAAGCTCTCCGATGAGCTCACCAACCGGACCGAGCTGCTGCGAAACACCATCGACGCAAGTCAGGCCGAAACCATCGGCGCGATCGACGGCCTTTCGGTGAAGATGCGCCAGCGCGAGCAGAAGGCGCAGATGACCTTCGACCGGACATTGGCCGACATCTCCCGCCGCGTGTTGTCGATCGCGGTGATCTTCCTCGGCATCATCCTGAGCGCAGGCGTGCTGATCGCGCTGTCCATCCGCCTGCCGCTGCAGCAGATCATGTCCGCGATGCGAGCCATCGCGTCAGGTAACTATGATCGCGAGGTGCTGGGCACCGAGGCCCGCGACGAGGTCGGCGCCATGGCCAGGGCGGTCGAAGTGTTCCGCGAGAACGCGATCGCCAAGCGCAAGACCGAGGACGAGCTGCGCACCTCGAAAGAAAAAGCCGAGAGCGCCCTGCTGGAATTGAACGCCGCGCAACGCAATTTGATTGACGCCGAGCGGCTCGCTGCTCTCGGCGGCCTGGTCGCCGGCGTCGCCCATGAGGTTAACAATCCGATCGGCATCAGCCTCACGGTCGCCTCCAGCTTAGCCCGCCGCGCCGACATCTTCGACAAGGAGTTGAAGACGTCCAGCGGACTGCGCCGCTCGCAGCTCGAAGAATTCGTGCGCGCCTCGCGCGACGCCTCGCAGCAGCTCGTCGCCAATCTGCAGCGGGCCGGCGAGCTGATCCAGTCGTTCAAGCAGGTCGCGGTCGACCGCTCGCATGCGGAGCGGCGGCAGTTCATCCTGAACGAAGCCACCGACCAGATCATCGCGAGCCTGAAGCCGGTACTGAAGCGGGCGCCGATCGAGCTCGCCGTCGACGTGCCGGAGGGTCTCCTGATCGACGGCTATCCCGGCTCCTATGGCCAGATCCTGACCAATTTATTCCTCAATGCCGCCAACCACGCCTTCGCCGACGGCCGCGCCGGCACCATCTCGATCACGGCGCGGTCGCGCGGTGGCGATGACATCGAGATCATCTTCGCCGACAACGGCGCCGGGATGAGCCCCGAGGTCCAGCGCCAGGCCTTCGACCCGTTCTTCACGACGCGCCGCAACGAAGGCGGCACGGGACTCGGCCTCCATATTGTCTATAACCTCGTGACCCAGCAGCTCGGCGGCCGCATGATGCTGGAGTCCAGGGTGGGACAAGGCACGACATTTCGCATTATCATGCCCCGGATCGCCCAAGGTTCTAAAGAATTGGGCGGCTCTGACACAGAAGGCGACGGAACAACGCAATGGCCGAACAGGACGATGTCCTCCACCTGATCGACGACACCGGCGTCGTCGAGGAAGACCATTCGGCGCGAAAATGGAAGATCGCGGTGATCGACGACGATCAGGCCGTGCATGAAGGCACGCGGTTCGCGCTGTCCGATTACAGCCTGAACGGCCAGGGCCTCGAGATCCTGTCGGCCTATTCCGCGGCCGAAGGTCGCATCCTGATGCGCGACAATCCCGACATCGCCGCGGTGCTGCTCGACGTCATCATGGAGACCGACGTCGCCGGCCTCGATCTGGTCGAGTACATCCGCAACGAGATCAAGAACGAGACCGTGCGCATCGTCCTGCGCACCGGCCAGCCGGGCCAGGCGCCGGAGCGGCGGGTCATCGTCCAGTACGATATCAACGACTACAAGGCCAAGACCGAGCTCACCGCCGACAAGCTGTTCACCTCGCTGACGGCGGCGCTGCGCAGCTACCAGCAGCTCGAGCGCATGCTGCAGACAAGGCGCGGCCTCGAGATCATCATCGACGCCGCCTCGACGCTCTACGACTTCAAGTCGATGCAGCGGCTCGCCGAGGGCGTCCTGACGCAGATCGCCTCGCTTCTCAATGCCGACTGCGCCGGCATCCTGGTGCTGCGCGACGATGGCAGCGGCCACAAGACCGAGGATTTCTCGGTGCTGGCAGGCTCGGGCTGCTACAGCCGCTTCATTGGCGCCGCGACCTCGAAATCGCTCGATCCCGACCTGCGCGACATGGTCGAGGCGGCGTTCAAGAAGCGCATGAATGAGTTCGCCGACCAGCGCACCGTGATCTATGTCCGCACCGGCTCGGGCCGGGAGGTGGTGGTGCTGCTGCAGGCCGAACGGCCGCTGTCGGAGACCGACCGCTCGTTGGTGGAGATCTTCTCCAGCCGGTTGTCGATCGCGTTCGACAATGTGATCCTGTATCAGAAACTGCAGGAGGCCAACACGCAGCTCGAGGATCGCGTCGCCCAGCGCACCCGGGCGCTGTCGCAGGCCAATCGCAGGCTGTCACAGCAATGGCTGCGCCTGCAGCGCGCCAACGGCTTCAAGAACGAGATTCTCGGCACCGTCGCACACGACCTGAAAAATCCGCTCGGCGTCATCCTCGGCCGCACCGAGATGCTGACCGAGCTGATCGCGAGCGGCGCCTCCAAGGACGGCGTCACCAGCCAGGTCGAGCACATCCGTGACGCCGCCAAGAGGCTGACCTCGATGGTCGATCATCTGATCTCCGACGCAATGGCGGACGCCTTCGACATCACCATCCGGCGCGAGGCGGTCGATCTCGCCACCCTCGTCCGCGAAGTCGCGGAAGCCAACCAGCCGCTGGCCCACAACAAGCAGCAGACCATCACCGTCGCCGCACCGGTGCATCTCTCGACCATGTGCGATGCCGACCGCATGCGCGAGGCGATCGACAATTTGGTCAGCAACGCCATCAAGTACAGCCAGATCGGCGGCGGGATCATCATCGAGGTCGCCGCCGAAGCGGCCAACATCGCGCTCCGCGTCACCGACGAGGGCGCCGGCCTGTCGCCGGAGGACCTCGGCCGGCTGTTCGGGCGCTTCCAGCGGCTGTCGGCCAAGCCGACCGCGGGCGAAAGCTCGACCGGGCTCGGGCTCTCGATCGTCAAGCGCATCATCGACATGCACGGCGGCGAAGTCACCGCCGACAGCCGGGGACCGGGGCGCGGATCGACCTTCACCATCACACTGCCTGCGACTGAACCGTCATGAGCCAGAGCCAGCACATCATCATCGTCGACGACGAGGCGCCCGCCCGCGAGATGGTCGGCGATTATCTCAAGATGCACGGTTTCACGGTGACG
>NZ_JBARGP010000283.1:0-21831 GCF_049798375.1 Bradyrhizobium sp. | reverse complement strand
AGCCGCCCTTGACCTGGTTGAAGATGACGCCGTGAACCTTCTCATTGTTGTTGAAGGCCTTCTCGAGCTTGCCCCAGCTCTCTTCGCGGCGGGCCTTGTCGCGCGACAGCACGGCTTCGCCGAGCGCGTTTTCGATGCGATCGAGGAACACCTCGACCTCGTCGCCGACCTTCAATTCAGTGTCACGGCCGGGCCCGGCGAATTCGCGCAGCGCCACGCGGCCTTCGGTCTTCAGGCCGACGTCGATGACGGCCATGTCCTTCTCGATCGCAACCACCGTGCCCTTGACGACGGAGCTTTCCTGCAGGTTGCCCTTCGTGAAGGAGTCGTCCAGCATCGCGGCAAAATCATCGCGGCTGGGATTGTAGGAATTCGCAGAGGTACTCGAAGCCATTGGTTCTCCAGAAGCAGACTGTCTTGCCGGCGTTTAGGTTGATCGGCGTATCGGATGAACAGTGCCTGGAGGTCCACAAACCCCAGACGACCGCTTCCATCGCGCGAACGCGAAAAAGCGGGCCGGCAGTGCCTGCACATACGATACGTTGAAGTGCGTCCGGAGGGTCGGACCCGATCGTAACGCGATCGAGCTATCGACGTTCAAGGGCGGGAGCGGGCTCTCCTCCAATGACAGCAGCGGAAGGTGTCAAACCCGCTGCCGGCCCGCTCGAACGGCCTCGACGATGTCGATGGCGGCCCGGACGCCGCCTTCTATATCCAAATGGGAGTTATCTAGCAAGTAAGCATCCGGTGCTTGTTTCAAAGGGGCAATGCTGCGCTTCTGGTCGCGTTCGTCGCGGGCCAGGATGTCAGCCAGAACAGCGTCCTCGTCGGCCGCCTCACCCCGGCCCCGTGCCTCCAGGGTCCGGCGGTGCGCCCGGATCCTGGGATCGGCGACGACATAAATCTTCACCTCGGCATCGGGGCAGATCACGGTGCCGATGTCGCGGCCATCGAGCACGGCGCCGGGCGGACTTGCCGCAAACTCGCGCTGGAACCTGACCAGCGCCTCCCGCACCTTCGGCAGCGCCGACACCACAGAAGCCGCCGACCCGACCGCTTGGCTCTTGAGGGCGGGGTCAGCAAAAGTTCTTGTATCAAGCCTGATCGCGATTTCGGCCGCTTTGACCTCGTCATTGAGGTCGAGGCCGGCAGTCAGCATCACATGGGCAACCGCGCGGTACATTACGCCGGTATCAAGATGCCGATATCCGTAATACGCGGCGAGACGCTTGGCGAGCGTACCCTTGCCGGAGGCTGCCGGCCCGTCGATGGCAATGATCATTCTGCAGGTGTCCTGGGGAGGGCGGGACCGCGCGCTCGGCGCAGCGGCTGCTCCTCAGTAAAAATGTTTCGGGAAGAGAACTCGCCGGGGCTGGCGAAGGTGAGATATTCCCGCATTGCTGGCGATGTCGATGACGTTGTGAACCAGGGCTCGGCCAGCCGCCGCAGCGCGCCGCCGGTCCAGGGCGGCACCCGGCCAAGCCGCCGCTGCTTGGCGAGATATTCGGCGATCCCGCCAACCAGGGCGTCCAGCCTGACATCGCCGGTCAAGTCGGGCTCCTGCTCGATCGCCGCATAGCGGTCGCTATCGGATGCGGCGAGATCAAAACTATCGACGAACTCGGCCAGCGCCACCTCGCGCGGCTCGCCGGCCTGAATGCGGGTCACGGCCTCAGCGAGGGTATTTGGGCGCATCGGCCGCTCCTTCGGCGTTCATGTGCTTCAGCAGAAAGCGCTGCTTCTCGGCAGACGCTGCGCTGGCGGGAAAGTACTTGGCAAGCAGCGTGATCGCCTCATCTGGCGTCGAGATGCCGACAACGCGCATCAGATTGAGAATGTCCAGACGCTCGGCGTCGCCCCGAACGGGATCCGTGATCCGCACCGCCTTTAGCTTCAAGGCCAGCAGATATTCGGCTGAAGGAACCGAGACCACAAGTCCAGGCGGATCTCCATCGCGCGGAAAGCTGCCAAATTCCAAACGGTCCGCAGCTTGATCGGCGAACGGGCTCAGATGGAAAGCCACTCCATCATTGAACCAGTCGTCTGACCACCCGTTCCGCTGCGCGATCTCGCGCAATGTGTCGGCCAGCCAGCTTGGCAACGGCGTCGGCAACTCCGAGACATCGACATCTTCAGTTGCGAAGCGGAAATTGCTCGCCAGCATCAGCGCCGAGCCGCCATAGACGGCGATCTGCAGCTTCGTTCCTGCCTTCATAGCGGCGCGCCCGATTTGATCGAATGCGTCAAGCAACGCGGTGCGATCGAACGAGGTGGCCATGGACGCTCCTTACACGAACTCCGCGCCGGCCTTGCGCATCAGCGGCAAAAAGTCCGGGAAGCTGGTGGCGATGAAGGCGGTGTCATCGACCTTGACCGGGGTGTCGGAAGCTAGGCCCATCACCAGCGCCGACATCGCGATGCGATGGTCCATATGGGTAGCGACGAGGCCGCCGCCGGGCACATGGCCCCTGCCCTCGATGATCAGATCGTCACCGGAGACCTCGACCTTGACGCCGTTGGCCCGCAGCATCGCGGCGGTCGCCTCGAGCCGATCCGATTCCTTGACCCGCAACTCCTGCAGGCCGCGCATGATGGTGGTGCCTTCGGCGTAAGCGGCTGCCACCGCCAGCACCAGATATTCGTCGATCATCGACGGCGCCCGTTCGGGCGGCACCTCGACGCCGCGCAGCCGCGAGGCCTTGACCCGCAACCGCGCCATCGGCTCGCCGGCATCGCCGCGCACCTCCGCCTCCTCGATGAAGGCGCCCATGTCGCGCAGGGTCGTGAACAGGCCGGTGCGCAGCGGATTGGTCATCACATCGGGCAGCATGATATCCGAGCCCTCGACGATCAGCGCCGCCACGATCGGGAACGCGGCCGAGGACGGATCTCCGGGGACAATGACGTCGGCACCATGCAACTCGGGCTGGCCCGTCAGCGCGATGCGGCGGCCGTGCGGGCCCTCAGCCGTGGTGACGATCTCGGCGCCGAAATGCTTGAGCATCAACTCGGTATGATCGCGGCTCGCCTCCTGCTCGATCACGGTGGTGATGCCGGGTGCGGCGAGGCCGGCCAGTAGCACGGCCGATTTGATCTGGGCCGAGGCCACCGGGGTCTTGTAGGTGATCGGGATCGGATCGCGCGCCCCTCGCAACGTCAGCGGCAGCCTGCCGCCCTCGCCGCCTGATGTGACCTTGGCGCCCATCAGCGCCAGCGGATCGAGCACGCGGCGCATCGGCCGGCTGCGCAGCGAGGCATCGCCATCGAACACGGCCGTGACCGGGCAGCCTGCGACCGCGCCCATCACCAGCCGGCAGCCGGTGCCGGAATTGCCGAAATCGAGCGGCGCCGATGGCTGGGCGAAGCCGCCGACGCCGACCCCATGGATGGTCCAGGCGAACTCGCCGGTACGTTCGACCTTGGCGCCCAGCGCCTGCATCGATTTGGCCGTGTTCAGCACGTCCTCGCCCTCGAGCAGGCCGGACACCCGGGTCGCGCCGACCGCAAGGGCCCCCAGGATCAGGGAGCGGTGCGAGATCGACTTGTCGCCGGGCACGCGAATCGTGCCGCTCAGGGGGCCCGAGCTACGGGATTCGAGCGGGGTTCGGCTCACGGATGTGGTCAAGGCGGTGTCCTCGGATGTTCCGGGCCGGCAGGTATCACAGCCCCCGGCGGGCGTCACGGCTGGTTATTTTCCCGTCACAAGCGCTATTGACAGCGGCGCCGCAACTAGCCAAGTGAAGCACCGCTTTTCAGACATTGCCAGGACGCCGAACGTGGCCAAATCCGAGCTCGGAACCAAACGCATTTGCCCGACGACGGGCAAAAAGTTCTATGACCTCAATAAGAATCCGGTGATCTCGCCCTACACCGGCGATGTGGTGCCGATCGCCCCCATCGCGCCGTCACGGGTGCCACGTGGCGAGGCCGCACGGGCTGCCGCGCATGCCGAAGCCGTGCCGGAGCCGGCCGAGGCTGAGGAGTTGGTGCCGCTCGAGGAGGCCGACGCCGAGGAGAACACCGGCAAGGTCAAGGCCGTCGTGCCGGAGTCGGAGGACGACATCGAGATCGACGAAACCCTCGACGACGACGAAGACGATGACTCGACCTTCATTGCCGACGAAGAAGAAGGCGACGAAGACGTCACCGACATCATCGGCGACGTCGGAGGCGATGAAGATACCTGATATAAGACACTTGAGATCATCCGCGAACTGTGGTTCACGGTGCTCCCCGGCGCGTCGCCCAGACCGCCGGTCGTCTTAAGGGGCCATAGCTCAGCTGGGAGAGCGCTTGCATGGCATGCAAGAGGTCGGCGGTTCGATCCCGCCTGGCTCCACCAGCCTTTGCTCGCTTCGCGAGCTTCGGCTCGGCAAGCCGGCCTTCCGTCTCTCGTAGCGAAGTGAGCGAAGGCTGTCGCGCCGTAGCCCAAAGGGCGAAGGCGGACCGCGAGCCTGGTCGAGCTAACTCATGAAGTTCGTCTATATTCTCGAAAGCCTGGACGGCGAGCATTTCTACGCCGGCGTCACGGACGACGTTCCTGCTCGTCTCGTGAAGCACAATGCTGGCGAGGTGCCGCACACCTCGAAGTATCGGCCGTGGCGGCTCAAGACCTACATTGCATTCAGCGACGAGAAAAAGGCCTTCGCCTTCGAGAAATATCTGAAATCGGGCTCTGGTCGCGCGTTCGCTAAGAAGCACCTGTAGCCTGACCCTACCCCTCCGCCCCCTCATCCAGCCGCTCGCGCAGCGCCACCAATTCCTTCTGCAGCGTCGATAGCTCTCCGGCCGAGCAGCCGGTCGCCGCCAGGATCGCCGGCGGTACGATGCTCTTGGCTTTGTCGCGCAGGCCCGTACCTTGCGCCGTCAGTGCGACCAGCACCTGGCGTTCGTCGGACGCGGAGCGCGTGCGCTTGACCAGATGCGCCGCCTCGAGCCGCTTCAGCAGCGGGGTCAGCGTCCCGGAATCGAGGAACAGGCGTTCGCCGATCTCCGTCACCGACAGGCCATCGCGCTCCCACAGCACCAGCATGACGAGATATTGCGGATAGGTCAGGCCGAGCCGGCCGAGCAGCGGCTTGTAGGCGCGGTTGAACGCGTGGCCTGCCGAGTAGATGGCAAAGCAGAGCTGGTTGCCGAGCAGGAGCGACGCGTCGGCCGCGGTCTTTCTGGGCATGGTCACCTCGTCGCGTATCCTGGGTGTTCGCTTGAAAATGCCTCGGCGGCTTAGCAGCCGACGCTGCACCCGATCACGAGAATTCTATCTGACAATTGCATTGTGCACAATTCAATTGTCTGCAATATATAGCATTGATCGAAATCCTCACACCGGAGTCTCCCATGTCCGTGAACGTGCTCTACAAGACCAGTGCCAAGGCAACTGGCGGCCGCGACGGCCAGGCCGCAACGCTCGATGGTTCATTCAACGTCAAGCTCGCCACCCCGAAGGAGCTCGGCGGCGCCGGCGGCGCCGGCAACAATCCCGAACAGCTGTTCGCATCCGGCTATGCCGCCTGCTTCCTCGGTGCCATGAAGTTCGTATCGTCGCAGGGCGGCCCGAAGGTGCCGGCCGACACCTCGGTCACCTCAACGGTCGGCATCGGGCCGCGTTCCGAAGGCGGTTTCGGCCTTACCGTCGAACTGGCAGTCTCGCTGCCGGGTCTCGCCAAGGCCGACGCGGAAGCGCTGGTGGAGAAGGCCCATCAGGTCTGCCCGTACTCCAATGCCACCCGCGGCAACATCGACGTCAAGTTGACCGTGGTGTGAGGCCGTTCGGCCGCGCTTTCTGCGGCGCGGCATTCGCCGGCTCACGGCAGATCCTGGCGGCGGCGCATTTGCGCCGCTGCCACAGCAATGCTTTATGACCGCGAGACAACACCAACCTCGCGATGTCCTGATGACCCCTTCCTTCGTTCCCGGCGCCATAATTCCTGGTGCAATGGCCGGCTTGCGCGTGATCGACCTGACGCGCGTGCTCGGCGGCCCCTACTGCACCCAGATCCTGGCCGATCACGGCGCCGACGTGATCAAGGTCGAGCCGCCGGCCGGCGACGAGGTGCGCGACTGGGGCCCGCCCTTCCACGACGAGGACGCGGCCTATTTCATCGGCATCAACCGCAACAAGCGCTCGATCGGTCTCGACCTCGCATCCGAGGGCGGCCGCGAGGTGCTGCTGAAGATGTTAGAGGCCGCCGACGTGCTGATCGAGAATTTCAAGCCGGGCACCTTGGAGAAATGGGGCATCGGCAGCGATGTGCTGCGCGCGAAATTTCCCAGGCTGGTGCACTGCCGCATCTGCGGCTTCGGCGCCGATGGTCCGCGCGGCGGCAATCCCGGCTATGACGCCATCATCCAGGCCATGACCGGCATGATCGCCGCGACCGGCTCGCCGGAGTCTGGCCCGATGCGGATCGGCGTCCCGCTGGTCGACATCACCACCGGGCTCTATGCGGCGATCGGTATCCTGATGGCGCTGTCGGAGCGGCAGCGCTCCGGCCAGGGCCAGTTCCTGGAAACGACGCTGTACGAGACCGGGCTCGCCATCATGCATCCGCATACGGCGAACTATTTCATGCACGGCAAGCCGCCGTCCCTGACCGGCAACGAGCATCCAAACCTGGTGCCCTACGCGATCTTCCCGACCAAGACTGACAACATCTTCATCGGCGTCGGCAATGACGGCACCTTCCGCAAGCTCTGCAAGGAGATCGGCCGGCCGGAGCTCGGCACGGATCCGCGCTTTGCCCGCAACCGGGACCGTATTGCCAACCGTGACGCGTTACGGACCGAGCTTGCTGCCGTGTTCAGCCAGTCCGAGGCCGAGCCCTTGTGCAACCGGCTGCTCGCGGCCGGGCTGCCGGCAGGCCCGGTGCAGAAGATCGATCAGGCCTTGCAGAACCCGCACACGCTCGCGCGCGGCGATATTATCGAGAAGGACTGGTACAAGGGCGTCGCCTCCCCGATCCGGCTCGAGCGCACCAAGGCGAGCCTGCGCTCGACCCCGCCGAAATACAGCCAGCACGCCCATGAGGTGCTCGGCGAGTTCGGCTATTCGGCCGACGACATCGACGCCTTGGTCAAAGGTGGCATCGTCACCACCGAGCGCAAACGGTAAGTGTTGGCGCAGCACCGACGGCCACCTGTCCCCGCTGGGGAGAGGTGAAATCGAGTTCGTGGTTAGCGCTTCAGTTTACCATGACGCTCCGCACTGGAGCGCAATCATCCTGTCGTCTCGCTGCGCTACGGAATGGCGCAGCGGATGACGAAGCCCGCATTACGGGAGACCTCCACCCTCTCCCGCGTGCCTTGCACGGCACTTTCCCCTGACGGTCCCACCGGTTATACCATTCACATAATCGTCATCCACCGCTGCTAACGGCCCCAACGCGATGACGCCCTCTGGAGGAATGTTTTGATGTCACTTCGACGATTTAGCGCTGCTGCCCTCGGCGCGGCGAGCTTTGCTTTCGCCGCCGCCTCGCCCGCTTATGCGGTCACGGAAATCCAGTGGTGGCACGCCATGTCGGGCCCGAACAACGATGTCGTCAACAAGCTCGCCAACGACTTCAACGCCTCGCAGAGCGACTACAAGATCGTCCCATCCTTCAAAGGCAGCTACGCCGATACGCTCAACGCCGGCATCGCCGCGTTCCGCGCCGGCAATGCGCCGGGGATCATGCAGGTGTTTGAAGTCGGCACCGCGACCATGATGGCCGCCAAGGGCGCCATCAAGCCGGTCTCCGAATTGATGAAGGAGCAGGGCGAGAAGTTCGACCCGGCCTCCTATCTGCCGGCCATCACCGGTTACTACTCGACTGCGAAGGGCGACATGCTGTCCTTCCCGTTCAATTCGTCGAGCATGGTGATGTGGGTCAACCTCGACGCGCTGAAGAAGGCCGGCATCAACGAGCCACCGAAGACCTGGCCGGAGGTGTTCGACGACGCCAAGAAGCTGCACGCCACCAGCCCGACCTGCGGCCTGTCGGCGTCCTGGATCACCTGGGGACTGATCGAGCAGTTCTCCGCCTGGCACAACGTGCCGATCGGCACCAAGGCCAACGGCCTCGACGGTTTCGACACCCAGTTCGTCTTCAACACGCCGCTCGAGACCAAGCTGATCGAGAACCTGGTCGAGCTGCAGAAGGACAAGAGCTTCGATTATTCGGGCCGCACCAACACCGGCGAGGGCCGTTTCACCTCGGGTGAATGCGGGCTCTACCTGACCTCCTCGTCGTTCTACCCCAACGTCAAGGCCAACGCGAAGTTCAACTACACGGCTGTTGCGATGCCGTATTTCCCGGACGTGAAGGACGCACCGCAGAACTCGATCATCGGCGGCGCCTCGCTGTGGGTGATGGGCGGCAAATCGAAGGAAGAATACAAGGGCATTGCCAAGTTCTTCACCTTCCTCTCCGACACCGATCGCCAGGTCTATCTGCATGAGGAGTCCGGCTATCTGCCGATCACCAAGGCGGCCTATGAGAAGACCAAGGCGTCGGGCTTCTACGAGAAGAACCCGATCCTGGAAGTGCCGCTCAAGGAGCTGACCAACAAGCCGCCGACCGAGAATTCGCGCGGCCTGCGCTTCGGTGGCCTGGTGCAGATTCGCGACGTCTGGTCCGAGGAAATCGAGGCGGCGCTGGCCGGCAAGAAGTCGGCCAAGGACGCGATGGACGCGGCCGTCTCGCGCGGCAACCAGATGCTGCGGCAGTTCGAACGCACCGCCGGCAAATAACGGCGGCAATGACCGATCGTGGTCGGCCGGGGGGCCGGTCACGATCGCCTTACGGCAAGTTTCGCAGGCTTCGACCGGAGCCGAAAACCGGAAGCTTGGCTCCGGCAATATCAGGGCGGGGGCTCATGGAGAACCGGGCGATCTTTTCAGGCAGGCTGCTGCCGCTGCTGCTTGTCCTGCCGCAACTCGCGATCTCGCTGATATTCTTCTATTGGCCGGCGTTCCAGGCACTCTGGCAATCCTTCCTGGTGCAGGACGCCTTCGGCATCTCGACCGAGTTCGTTTGGTTCGAGAACTACGTCTCGCTGTTGACGACACCAGCCTATTACCATTCGATCGCCGTGACCTTCCTGTTTTCGCTCCTGGTGGTGGTGTGCTCGCTCGCCATCGGCCTGTTGCTCGCGGTGATGGCTAACCGTGAGCTTCGCGGCCTGCAGGTCTATCGCACGTTCCTGATCATCCCCTATGCGGTCGCGCCCGCGGTCGCGAGCGCCGTCTTCATCTTCATGTTCCAGCCGGGCCTCGGCATGATCGCGCGCAGCCTGCAGCGCGCCGGCATCGACTGGAATCCGGTGCTGAACGGTACCCACGCGATGATCCTCGTGGTCACCATCGCGGTGTGGAATCAGATCAGCTACAATTTCCTGTTCTTCCTCGCCGGGCTGCAGTCGATTCCGAAAAGCGTGATCGAGGCGGCGGCGATCGATGGCGCCCGGCCGTGGCGCCGGTTCTGGACCATCGTGTTCCCGCTGCTGTCGCCGACGACGTTCTTCCTCATCATCGTCAACACCACCTACGCCTTCTTCAACACGCTCGGCATCATCGACACCGCCACCGAGGGCGGCCCGAACAGCGCAACACAGACCCTGGTCTATAAGGTGTTCCAGGACGGCAAGGCCGGCACCGATCTCGGCGGCTCGGCCGCGCAATCGGTGGTCCTGATGATCATCGTGATCGGGCTCACCGCATTCCAGTTCCGCTACGTCGAGAAGAAGGTTCATTATTAAGCCATGGTCGAGCATCGCCGCTTTGGAAATCTGCTTCCGCACGTGGTGCTGTTGATCGGCGTCGCGATCGTCGTCTTCCCGGTCTATCTCGCCGTCATCGCCTCGACTCACGACAACGCCGTGATCGCCAACGGCCAGATGCCGCTCTATCCGGGCAGCCACGCGCTGCATACCTACTGGACCACCCTCACGGCCGGTGCCGGCCGCACCACGCACGAGCCGGTCGGCATGATGATGCTGAACAGCCTGCTGATGGCGCTCGGCATCGCGTTCGGCAAGATCGCGATCTCGATCATCTCGGCCTATGCCATCGTGTTCTTCGCGTTCCCATTCCGGATGACCACGTTCTGGATCATCTTCGTCACCCTGATGCTGCCGGTCGAGGTGCGCATCTTCCCGACCTACAAGATCACCAGCGACCTGCACATGCTGGATTCCTATTCCGGCCTGATCTTGCCGCTGATCGCTTCCGCCACCGCGACGCTGCTGTTCCGGCAGTTCTTCATGACCATCCCGAAGGAGCTGGTCGAAGCGTCGAAGATGGACGGCGCGGGTCCGATCCGCTTCTTCTTCGATACGCTGCTGCCACTGTCGGTCACCAACATCGCGGCGCTGTTCGTGATCCTGTTCATCTATGGCTGGAATCAGTATCTCTGGCCGCTGTTGATCACGACGCGCGACGACATGCAGACCATCGTGATCGGCATCAAGAAGATCCTCGACGTGCATGACGCGCTGACCGAATGGTCGGTGGCGATGGCGACCGCCGTGCTCGCCATGCTGCCGCCGGTCGCGGTCGTCGTCCTGATGCAGCGCCTGTTCGTCAAGGGCCTGATCGAGACCGAAAAATGAGGAAGGGAGTGGCGAATGGCGAATGGGACTATCTGCCGGCCCGCTTGCTCCGCTCTCTTCCCTATTCGCCACTTCCTATTCGCTGGGTAACCCATGGCTAATGTCTCGCTCCGCAATGTCCGCAAGGCCTACCCCAACGGCTACGAGGCCATCAAAGGCATCGATTTCGAGATTGGCGACGGCCAGTTCTGTGTGCTGGTCGGCCCCTCCGGCTGCGGCAAGTCGACACTGCTGCGCATGGTCGCGGGGCTCGAGACCGTGACATCAGGCGAGATCGACATCGGCGGCCGCGTCGTCAACCAGGTCGAGCCCGCCGAGCGGGATATCGCCATGGTGTTCCAGAACTACGCGCTCTACCCGCATATGAGCGTCTACAACAACATGGCCTACGGCCTGCGCAACCGGGGCACGCAGAAGGCCGATATCGACGCCCGCGTCCAGGAGGCGGCGCGCATCCTGGAGCTCGGCGCGCTGCTGCAGCGCAAGCCGGGACAATTGTCCGGCGGCCAGCGCCAGCGCGTGGCAATGGGCCGCGCCATCGTGCGACAGCCCAAGGTGTTCCTGTTCGACGAGCCGCTGTCCAACCTGGACGCCAAGCTGCGCATCGCGATGCGGGTCGAAATCCGCAAGCTGCAGCGCCGGCTGGCAACCACCGCTGTTTATGTCACCCATGACCAGCTCGAGGCGATGACGCTCGCCGATATGCTGGTGGTGATGAGCGCCGGCCAGGTCGAGCAGATCGGCAGCCCGCTGCATATCTACAACGAACCCGCGACGACCTTCGTCGCGTCCTTCATCGGCGCACCGCCGATGAACCTGATCAAGCTCGAGGACGACGCTCTGAAGGCGCAGCTCGGCGCCAGCCCGGCGCTCGGCGAGGCCGGCATCCTCGGCATCCGCCCCGAGCATTTCGAGGTGACGGAGCGCGCGCCGGCCGGCGGTGTTGCGCTCGACCTAACGGTCGAGGCGATCGAGCATGTCGGCGCCGAGACCTACGTCTATGGCACGCGACGGCGCGACGGCAATGACGACGGGCTCAGCGTCCTGGCCGCGGCCGGCGACATCATCGTGCGCGTGCCCGGCGAAGCGGCGCCCGGCATTGGCACACGAATTCGCGCCTGCGCACCGCGCGGGAGGCTGCACCTGTTCTCGGCCGATGGCCGACGGCGCATCAAGCTTTAACCTGTTCCGGGTAGGGATCGTTCCGGCCTCGGCCCGGCGCTTGAACGCGTCAAGGCGATGCCCATATTGCTATGCAAGGGGTGCCGATAGGGCCCCGAAACGTCAAAGTCGCTTCGAGAGGACTTTGTAAACTATGTCTCGTGTTCCTTCGCTCTCCAGTCCGTTCCTTCTGGGCTTCGACGAGATCGAGCGTGTGCTCGACCGCGTGGTCAAAGGTGCCGACGGCTATCCGCCCTACAACATAGAGCGGTTCGAGCGCACCAATGGCCAGTCCGAGCGGCTCAGGATCACGCTGGCGGTGGCGGGTTTTACCCGTGACCAACTCGATGTCACCATTGAGGAAAACCAGCTCGTGATCCGCGGCCGCCAGCAGGACGACAAAACCCGGCAATACATCCATCGCGGCATCGCCGCGCGCCACTTTCAGCGCACCTTCGTGCTGGCGGAGGGGATGCAGGTGCAGGGTGCGGACCTGAAGAACGGGCTTTTGTCGATCGACCTGACCCGGCCGGAGCCGGAGCGCGTCGTTAAGACAATCGCTATTAATGAACACGAATAATAGACCATATGGAACGAGTAGCGGACTCGACCGCTTAAGTCTCAGAAGGAGTCGAGACCATGACTGAAGGTATCGTCGCGTCGGAATCGAACGTCTCGCTGGAATCGCTGGCGACCTTGGGCGAAGGCCACATCGCCTATGTAAAGCAGATCCGGTCAGAGGACGTCCCCGGCCTCTTCCCGCAGGCGCCGCAGATCGCGCCCGGCTTGAAGCTGTTTGCGCTCCATGCCGCGGACGGCACGCCGATCATGCTCACCGATAGCCGCGAAGCGGCGATCGCCAATGCATGGAGCCACGAACTCCAGGCCGTGAGCGTGCACTAAGCCTCCAACAGCAGCGCTCCGGCGGCAGCTCAGGCGGCCGCCGCGATTGGAGCAGCGCAGAGAATTTCATGATACGCGGGTGGTGCCCTCCGGGCCTGCCCGCGTATTTTTTTGTGTTGCTCCATCTGGATCAGAAACAGTCCACACCCGATCGCCTCGAGCTCAATGATGTTGCACCCAGATACGCCGCTCGCGCCCAACAATGCGCATGCGGGTGAGCTGAGATCATCCCACCAGCTGAAACACGTGTCGCCGTGGCGCCCGTCATTGCGAGCGAAGCGAAGCGATCCGGCGCCGAGACGGCAGTCTGGATTGCGTCGTCGCCTGTCGGCTCCTCGCAATGACGGTGGAACGACTATGGAGAGGTCAGGCCGCCGACGCGGGCGGCAGCGCCAGCACCGAATAGATCGCCTGGGCGTCGCGCGAGGCGCGCAGCTTCTTGGCAACGTCCTGGTCGCGCAGCAGGCGCGCGATCCGCGCCAGGGCCTTCAGATGATCGGCGCCGGCGCCTTCGGGCGCCAGCAGCAGGAAGACCAGATCGACCGGCTGGCCGTCCATCGCCTCGAAATCGATCGGCCGCTCCAGCCGCGCGAACAGGCCGAACAGCTTCTCCAGCTTGGGCAGCTTGCCATGGGGAATCGCGACGCCGTAGCCGACCGCCGTGGTACCCAATTTTTCGCGCTGCAGCAGAACCTCGAAAATGGATCGCTCGTTCTGCTC
Organism: Bradyrhizobium sp.; assembly: GCF_049798375.1. GTDB lineage: Bacteria > Pseudomonadota > Alphaproteobacteria > Rhizobiales > Xanthobacteraceae > Bradyrhizobium. The sequence continues at coordinate 8,454 of NZ_JBARGP010000283.1, read as the reverse complement.
GGTCAGGACAGACGCACGCGCCGCCAGCTCCTGCAGCGCCTGCTTCTTGCTGTTCACCTTCAAAGCCGGGAGAATCGCCTCGGGTGCGACCAGATCGGTAATCGTCATAGGGCGTTCCGAGGTGAATGAACCGTCAGTGTGCGAGATAGGGCGGGACAGACCTGCGTCAAGACGGTGAGGCCGCGGGCCGCACGGCCCCTGTCCGATGCGGGGGCTTCTACCCCAATGCAACGGCGGTGCCAACTGCCGCAAGCATGGTCCTGCGATCTATCCTAAATATCGTTGCCTTAAGATATGGCCTTGAGGCCATCAAACCATGACACCCTCAAGACGGCGGCCTGAGGGCGAATTCAGGCCTTTACGACGGGCGGATCGACCCACCCGATATTGCCGTCGGGGCGGCGGTAGATGATGTTCACGCGCCCAGTGGAGCCATGCTGGAACACCAGGCAGGCGGCACCCGTCAGGTCAAGTTCCAGCACCGCCTCCGACACCGCGAGCCGCTTCAGCGCGGTGGTCGCCTCCGCGATGATGACGGGGTTGTAGCCGGTGACCTCCTCGTCGCCTTCGCCGGGTGCCTCGATGACGTAGCTCGGCGCGTCGAGCGTCGGCATCTGAAGCTCTGCGAGCGCGGCGGAAGCCACCGCGGTCTTGCGGGCGGAGCGATCCTTCAACCGGCTCTTGTAGCGACGCAGCCGCTTCTCGATCATCAGCAGCGCCTGGTCGGCGCTGGCATAGGCGTCCTGCGCATTGGACTCGGCTTCCAGCGTGATCCCCGAATCGAGGTGCAGCGCGCAATCGGTGCGGAAGCCGAAGCCATCCTTGGAGAGCGTGATATGGCCCGAATAATTGCCGTCAAAATATTTGCGTAGCACCTCTTCGGTGCGCACGCTGACGCGACCGCGCAACGCTTCGCCGACGCTGATGCTTTTACCGGAAATCCTCAGGGTCATTTGCTACCTCGATCAAGCCAGTGCGGTGGATTTGATATGCGCGCCAGTGGTGTCGCGAGTCGGTCGGCGAATGACAAATCCAAAACCGCGCCAGATCCTAATGTCCCAGTGTCCCTTTGGTTCTGACATTCGTAAAACCCGGCCGCGGTACGATACGAAGGCGGGAACAGTGCGCTAGGCCCGGACCCGCAGACTAGCCCGATTTGGCGTTCGCGCAATCAGGCGGGGGCCGTATCGCGGGATCGGTCGGAGGCGGATGACGGCGTCGAAAGGGCATGGGCCAGCATGCTCTGCTTGTCGCGGCGGCGCTGGACCGAGGATGGAATCCGCATCGCCTCGCGGTATTTCGCCACGGTGCGGCGGGCGATGTCGATGCCGGATGCGCGCAGCCGCTCGACGATGGTGTCGTCGGACAGGATCGCCGAAGGCGCCTCGGCATCGATCAGCTGCCTGATGTGGTGACGCACCGCTTCGGCCGAATGCGCCTCGCCCCCGTCGGCGGAGGCGATCGACGCCGTGAAGAAATATTTCAGCTCGAAGGTGCCGCGGTTGGTCGCCATGTATTTGTTGGCCGTGACGCGCGACACCGTCGATTCGTGCATCTGGATCGCGTCCGCGACGGCCTTCAGATTGAGCGGCCGCAGATGTGCGACGCCGCGCGTGAAGAAGCCGTCCTGCTGCCGGACGATCTCGGTTGCCACCTTCAGGATGGTGCGGGCGCGTTGATCGAGCGCGCGCACCAGCCAGGTCGCGTTCTGCAGGCAATCGGTGAAATAGGATTTGTCGCCATCCTTGCGGATCGTCTTCGACAGCTCCGTGTAGTAGACCTGATTGACCAGCACCCGCGGCAAGGTGTCGCTGTTGAGCTCGACCAGCCAGCCGCCGTCCGGACCGGGCCGCACGTAGACGTCGGGCACCATGGTCTGCGTGCGGGCGGTGCCGAACTTCAAGCCCGGCTTCGGATCGAGCCGCCTGATCTCGCCGATCATGTCGACCAGATCCTCGTCGTCGACCCCGCAAAGCTTGCGAAGGCTGCCGAAATCGCGCTTGGCCAAGAGGTCGAGATGCTCGACCAGCGCCCGCATCGCCGGATCATAGCGGTCGAGTTCGCGCAGCTGGTTTGCCAGGCATTCGCTCAAATTACGTGCGCAGATGCCGGGCGGATCGAATGTCTGCAGCACCGAGACCACGGCTTCGACGTCTTCCGCCTCGGCACCGAGCCGCTCCGCCACCTGGCTGAGATCGGCCGGCAGATAGCCGGCCTCGTCGACAAGATCGATCAAATACTGGCCGATCATCCGGTCGGCGGGCGTGACCAAGGCGACCGCCGCCTGCTCGGCGAGGTGATCGGTGAGTGTGGTCTCCGCGGCGACGAAGGCCTCCAGATTGTAGTCCTCGTCACCAGATGCGCCGCCGCCCCATTCGGTATAGGTGCTTGGCGGTGCGTCCTGGGCGTTGCGCGCGGCCGCCTCGGCCGGCTCTTCGGAGAAGACGTTGTCCAGGCCGGTATCGAGTGTCTGCTCGATCTCAGCGCGGCTGCCGAGATCGCGGTTCATCCAGTCTTCCTGGCCCGGCTCGGTGCTCTCGGCGCCCCCGCCGCCTTCGAAATCATCGCCGCCGCCGTCGGGCTCGGCATAGTCGCTGCGCTCGGCGGTGGGCTCGCCGGCCACCGTCGGCTCCGGCCCGTCGCTGGCGCGGTCGAGCAGCGGGTTCCGTTCCAGCTCTTCTTCGACGAAGGTGGAGAGGTCGAGATTGGACAGCTGCAGCAGCTTGATCGCCTGCATCAGCTGCGGCGTCATCACCAGCGATTGCGACTGGCGGAATTCTAATCTCTGCGACAGCGCCATGGAGGCAAGAACAGTCCCTGAAAATGGTCCGATTCTTGCTTAGCTTAGTCCAGAGCCGATGTACACGGCTTGACGAACAAGAAAAACGGAGTATGGCGCAGCGCAACAGAGATAGTGACCGCCCCGCATCAGAAACATCCGGGCGTTGCCGGAATGCCCTTCTGCTCACCATCTCCGGGCCTCATGGCGCCGCTTACAGCCGGAATTCCTCGCCGAGATAAAGCCGGCGCACGTCGGGATCGGCGACGATTTCTTCCGGGCTGCCTTCGGTCAGGATCTGACCGGCATAGACGATGTACGCGCGATCGGTCAGGCCCAGCGTCTCGCGCACATTGTGGTCGGTGATCAAGACGCCGATGCCGCGATTGGTGAGGTGGCGCACCAGCTGCTGGATGTCGCCCACCGCGATCGGATCGATACCGGCAAAGGGCTCGTCGAGCAGCATGTAGTTCGGGCGGGTGGCCAGAGCGCGGGCGATCTCGACGCGGCGGCGCTCACCGCCGGACAATGCGATCGACGGTGACTTGCGCAGCCGCGTGATGGTGAATTCTTCCAGCAGCGAATCCAGCTCGCGCTCGCGCTTCTTGCGCGACGGCTCGACCACCTCGAGCACGGCGCGGATGTTCTGCTCCACGGTGAGGCCGCGGAAGATCGAGGCCTCCTGCGGCAGATAGCCGATGCCGAGCCGGGCGCGCTGATACATCGGCAGCTTGGTGACGTCGTGGCCGTCGAGCTCGATGGCGCCGCGGTCGGCCTTGATCAGCCCGGTGATCATGTAGAACACGGTGGTCTTGCCGGCGCCGTTCGGCCCGAGCAGGCCGACCGCCTCGCCGCGGCGGACATAGATCGAGACGCCGCGCACCACCTGCCGGCTGCCAAAACTCTTCTCGATGTTGTGCACGGCGAGGAAGCCCGGCCGCCGCAGCAATTGCGGACCGCCGGCATTGTTGGCCTTCGGCTTGGCCTTGCGCTGCAGTTGTTCGGTGTTCTGTGGCGAGCGTGGATTGATGCGCAGCGCCGCCTGCTCATGCGACATATCGGCCAGCTCGTCGAAGCGATCGTCGAGTGCGGTGATGTCGTCCCGCGCGCGCGTCGATCCCCGCTGGCCGTGCTGGGCAGGACGCCGACCGAACTTGCCGAATAGATCCACCATCCCCGTTCGCTTACGCCTTCCCGAAGGTGCCCTTCGCCTGCTGCAGCAGCCTTGATTCGTCGCCGTCTCGTTCGACAACGAACCGATATATCCCTGGACCAGCTGCGACCTCAGGGCACCCAGCGTCAGCGCTCAATGTCCGGTCTTCCAGCTTCGCAACGCATTGCGGCACGAAGGCGGAAGCTGCCGTTCGCTAGATAGAACGCGCCATGGCCGGGTTCAACGGAGTGGACGTGCGAAATCGCAAGCCCTTGATGTCACTTCGGTTTATTTATACCCGGCAACTGCAGCGGCGAGCCGGGCTTGGCACCTGGACTCTCCGAGCCGCAGCCGCCACCCGGGCCGCCGCCGCCGGACGTCTGGGGCAACAGCACCTGCACGCCTCGGCCGCTGTCGGATTCGACCCGGGAAACGCCGGTTGTCATGTCCACCGTCAGGCGGTCGCCGCGCATCACGTTCTTGCACTGGGTCAGCACCACGCCGCCCTGCATCGTGATCAGGTTGCTCTTGGGGTCGAATGTCGCGGTCTCGCCGGTCACGACCTGGTCCTTCTGAGTGACGACGACGTTGCCGCGCGCCTCCAGCCGCTTGATCGAGGACGCCCCGCCGGGCCCCGGTGTCGCGGCCTGCATGGTCGCGCCCTTCGCCGGCTTGGCGGGCGCATTGGCAGGCGACGACGAGCCGCCGCCCTCGTAGAACACCACCAGCGACTTGGAGGTCATGGTGGTGTCGCCCTGCGTCACCTTCACATTGCCGGAGAAGGTCGCCTCCTTCTTCTTGTCCACCATCTCCAGCGACGCGGCTTCGATCTGGATCGGCTGGTCCCGGTTCTGCGAGAAGCCCTGCAGCGCATTCGGCACGCCGGTCGTGGTACCCTGCGCATGGGCAGCATGCTGTGCTGCCGTCAGCAGCAACGCAACGGCGGCCGTCCGAACGAGGTTCGCGCCAGTGGACAACGCGCTGGATCGTCTGATCATGAAATCACTTTGCATTGGTGGTCTTGGACCGCCGCGGATGGGACGGCGGCGGAGCATGCGCCGGTTCGGCCGCGGCTTCGGCCTGCACCGGCGAAGGTGCAGTTGCTGGATTGCCGGCGTCGAGATTGACCAGGTTCATCACCACATGGCCTTCGAAGCGGATGACATCGCCATTGTCGACGATGCGTAAGCGATCGGAGCTCAGCGTGCCGTTGGTCAGCTTGACGTCGACATGCTCGTCCGAGCTCACGGTCCCCTTGGCCATGTCGGCATGCGCCTGGCTCAGGAAGGCCTGGTAACCGGTCGACGTCGTCATCACGATGTTCTTGTGCAGGTCGATCTGCTGCTGCTTGGTGTCAAACAGGCCGGTCAGCGCATCCAAGGTCACGGTCGAACCGTCCTGCATCAGCACCTTGGCGCGCACCGTGTTCAGCTCCACGTGGTCGGGATCGGTCAGATCCTGGGTCGCGGTCTTGGCCACCAGATCATAGGGCCGCTGGTCCGGAGTGAAGCCGGTCAGATGCGGCGTTTCCATGGTGATCTTCCGGCCGGCGACGACGAGATTGCCGGACAAATTCCCGGTATCGATCGGGACGCGATACTCGTTGAAGAACGCGAAATACAGCACGACGGCCATCGCCACGCTCACCACTGCGGGCACACCAATCCGCAGGATCCCCACCAGTCGGCTATGGCGGGCAGCAAGCGCGAAGCGCGCTTCGAGCCCGGAATCATAGACTGGGTTGTGGACCGAATTCACCGGAGCTCCGAGGCGGGAAACAAGATTGCATTTTACACGGCATCACGCGGCAATGCAGCCCGGAACTGGGTCCGGCTGATATCGGATACCCGGTCCGAGACAGCCCAAATGGCGGGAATCCCGACCGATTTCATGACCGGGACCAATGATTACGAGAGTTTAAGGATTCCAGCCGCCGGCAGCCCTGCCTTAGGAATGGGCAAAGATGTCCTCGGCCTCGAATCCCGTCAGGTCCAGCCGGGCGCGCGTCGGCAGGAAATCGAAGCAGGACTGGGCGAACGCCGTCCGCCCTTCGCGGGCCAGCATCATGTCGAGACGCTCGCGCAAGCCATGCAGGTGCAGCACGTCGGAGGCGGCATAGGCAAGCTGAGCCTCGGTCAGCGTGTCGGCGCCCCAGTCGCTCGACTGCTGCTGCTTCGACAAATCGACGTTGAGCAGCTCGCGCGCCAGGTCCTTCAGACCGTGACGGTCGGTATAGGTGCGCGCCAGCCGCGAGGCGATCTTGGTGCAATAGATCGGCTGCGGCATCACGCCGAAGCTATGAAACAGCGTCGTGATGTCGAAGCGCGCGAAGTGGAATATCTTGGTGATGGCGGGATTGCCGAGCAGCGCCTTCAGGTTCGGCGCATCGGTGTGGCCCTTGGGGATCTGCACCACGTCGGCCGAGCCGTCGCCGGGCGACAGCTGCACCACGCAGAGCCGGTCGCGATGCGGATTGAGCCCCATGGTCTCGGTGTCGATCGCCACGGATGACGTGTAGCGGGAGAGATCAGGCAGGTCGCCGCGATGCAGGCGTACGGTCATGGGTCGGTACCTTGGGTCAGAATCGAATGGCGGCCACGGTAGCGTGCGGCGCGATTTGAAGCGAGCGCAGAACCTCAGCCGCAATCATAACCCTCAGAATGAAGGCAATCATAAACCCTCAAAATAAAGCGCGGCTCAGGCTGGCTGCGGGAGAGCACTACGTCTGCTAGAACGTGACAGAGATCACATGGAGGTCGCGGAGCGTATGGCCAGGATTATAAACTTCACCGTCTGTGGTGTGGACGAAGCCGATGCGGTCTGGGGCGAAGCGCTCTACGGCGATGAGCCGATTGGATGGCGTATCAAGCGGGACGTTCTGGACGCATATTTCGAGCGGAAGTGGAAACTCTCAAAAGACGATCGCCTTGCAATTGCAAACGCCAACGCAGTCGGAATCGTCAAGCGCATCGAAAACAAGTTCGAATGGAATCAAGTCCGCAGCGTCGAGTTCTGGCGCGGCCGTAGTGTTCGGTTGGTGAGGATCACTTCTGAGAATCCATCTCTTCGAAACGATTGGCGGAGCGGCTGCTCGGGTTCTCATAAAATCAGCCCTCCAACCGAATGGTCTAAGAGCGTTGGAAGTACTCAACAAGGTTAGGACGGGCGCTTGCCGCTGCAACCGGGGCGTTCCCGACGAAGATAGGAATATACAGATTAGTCGGCCGGCACGTCGGGTTCGCCGGCTCTCCAGTAACCGGCGATGTAGCTGACGAGACCGCTTTCAATCCAGATGGTGACCCTGTTTCCGTTCGGAGGTCCGTCAACGCGCGGCTCTAAGCCTTGTTTTCGCCCTGTACGAGTCGACGCGTTGAATATTTCATCTGGAGTGTAATCGCGACAAGCCAGCCCCTGGAGCAGCGTTTTGATCTCACCATGAGAGTAACCTCCTGGCAGGGTTTTATCGAACACCAGCTCCAGACCTTTATAGCCGTGTATCTTCCATCTGGCCTTCGGTTTTGCTGACATCACCGTCTCCAGGATGACCGGGGCCGCTTCAGCATAGCCTCAGCGTCCGTCCTGCCATAGCTGACCTGCTTGTTAGGTACGACCAACTCAACTGTCGGCTACTTCGCCGACAAAGGTTGCGACGGCGCGCTCGTGCCCGGAGCGAAATGCCGATCGACCTCGAAGCTTGTGCCGGTGTCAGGCCCGATCGGGATCGTGCGAATAGCGTGGGCGTCCGGCTTGAAAGCGCCGTTGCCGACGTCACGATCGTCACCGAGCGGGGCGCTGACCGCCGATGACATTCCCTCTGAGGATGGCTGCACTTTAAAGGTGTGGACCGCGGGATCATCGATGGGCGAAGCCGACGCCGGGTTCGGATTGCCCGCAGGCTGCGTGCGAATGGTCTCGGTCGGAACCTTATGAGGCTCGATCGGGTCAGCCATCGCGGTCGATCCTATCGTCCCGCACAGGGCGAGGATGACGGGTTGCTTCAGCGAGCGAAATCTCGGCCACATCTCAACCTCGGTGTGTTCGTTGCCTCTGCCAGCGGCGGCAGCAGCATCTTCCGCATAACAGCTACGCGAAAACTGCCCGTCGTGCCATTCTGTCGCATGTCTGCAACCTTGCGTCGTCGGGCAAATCACGACGATGCTGGTCGCCGTCCCGCGCTCTTCCAGGAGGGGCGCTTCGCGGTCGTCACGAACGTTGGGCGCGGGATGCGGTGGGTGTGCGTGTGCTGCAGCGGGCGATCAGCTCGCCGACGAACAGCATATGCACGCACGTGAAATCGCGTGGTCCTGGCCTCCCGGTGCTGAGGCCAAGTTGCGATGCCATTCGACGAGCATCGCGGGCGACGGGGGCAAGAGAGCCGGTCCCCGGGGAGATCGCGTATAAGCGTTAAGCCATCGTGCAGGGAAGGCCGGTTGTTCGGCTGTCACCTGTGGTTCTGCCGCGTGCTTTCTTGTTGCACGCGGACCATGGGTGCGGTCAGCACCCGGCCTTCCCTGCGCCCTCC
>NZ_JBARGP010000282.1:0-3670 GCF_049798375.1 Bradyrhizobium sp. | reverse complement strand
GGCCGGGCACGCCGGCGCGCTGGTGCCGCGCGCCGCTTGCGCGGCAGGCCGATCGATCAATGCTTCCAACGGCGCGGAAACGACGGTCTCAATCATTCTCAGGCTCCGGTGCAGTCCCAGGATCCCTTGATATCATCCGCCAATGACCAAGCCTCCAATCGACTATCGCCATGACGCCGGCGACGAAAGCCTATCCTTTCCGCGTAGTTAACCGCGCGGTTAACTAACATCCGGGATATGGCGGCGATTGCAAAGTCTTTTCTGCCAAATAGGTCGTATCTTGTCGAACGCCAATGCGTTTTCCGTCCTGCCTGCCAGCTGAGACACGCCCTGACGATGATCACCATCGCGAGATCCACCGACGTCACGGCTGTCGCGTCCCGTTGGATCGTGTCCAGCGTCGCTGTTCAGTTCGTCAAGGCGTTGCTGCTGTTCGGCTCGCAGATCGTCCTGGCTCGTCTGCTCGATCCCGCCGATTTCGGTATCGTCGCCATGTGCGCCCCGGTGTTCGGCCTTTGCTGTCTGTTCAACGATCTCGGTCTTTCGCAAGCCGTGATCCAGCGGCAATCCTTGAGCGTTGACGAAAGCAACAACATCTTCTGGATCAACTTCGCGATCGGGTGCCTTCTCGGCTTTGTATTGCTGGCGGTAGCGCCGGCCCTCGCCGGCTTTTACAACGATCGCCGGGTTACGGCGGTACTCGCTGCACTCGCTCTGATCCTCGTCATCAACAGTTTGTCGTTTCAACAAGTGGCGTTGATGCACCGGCGCATGGAGCCGGTTCCGATCCTGCTCATCGACATCGTGCCCGTGGTGGCGAATGCCGTCGCTGCGATCTCGGCGGCCGGACTCGGCGGCGGATACTGGTCGCTCGTCATCGGCCAAATGGCGCATGCGATTGCGGCGGGCCTGCTTGCCTGGACGCTGTCGCCGTTCCGGCCGGCACGCCCGCGCAAGCTGGCGAACGCTTTGCCGATCATGAGGTTCGGCGCCCATCTGACCGGCCTGTCGATGGCCTCGTTCGCGGCGACAAGCCTCACCCCGCTCGCGATCGGCCGTTTGTTCGGGGCATGGGAGCTCGGCGTGTTCGACCGTGGCTACAAGCTCGTCAGTATGTCGTTCGTCCAGTTTCTCACGCCGCTGTCGCGGATTGCGGAGACGTCGCTGGCGAGGCTGTATTCGGACCGCGAGCGCTATCGCCAAACCTATCTGCAATTCTCCGAAGCACTCATCCTCTTTCTGACCCCCGGCCTGATCTGCCTGGCGTTCATGTCCGATTCCGCCGTGCAGGTTCTTTACGGCAAGGAGTGGCTGGCCGCGTCGTCCATCGTCCGCTGGTTTTCGGTAGCGAGCCTGCTTGCGCCCGCGGGAGCGGCGGCGTCGTGGCTGTTCGTCAGCCAGGGCCGCACACGGCAGATGCTGCGATTTGGCCTTGCAGGGCAGTTATTGACCGTGGTGTCGCTGCTGCTCGGATTGCCCTGGGGGCCGGTGGGGTTCGCGATCTCGAGCGCGATCTTCTCGCTGCCCATTCACGGCATCACCATCTGGAGCGCGACGCGCGAGGGACCGGTCTCACTGGCGCAGTTCGTGAAGATGCTGCTTCCCATCGGTCTCGCCTTGGCGGTGTCGGCAGCTTTCGTCTGGATCATGTCGCGCCAGCTTGATCACCTCCCGCTTCATCCGTTGGTCGCTTTGATGATCGGAGGACTGACAGCCTATCTTTCGACTGCGCTCGCTCTTTGTGCTTCCCGGCCGGGCCGCAAGATCATCGGAAATGCCAAGCGGGCGTTCCTGATCATCCGAGGGAGTACCGCGGCGGCCAGCGCCGCGCCGCTGTCGGCGTGACCGCCTGGACATGAACCGCCGACGACGTCATCCCCGGTCTCTCGATCTGCCGCGTAAGCTCGCCGGCGACAAGGGCATCGCGTTGCCGCCGGGATTTTTTTCGGTCGGTCTGTCGCCGTAAAATCAAGACGGGCTGCAAACCGCCGCGGGTCGACACGGTCATCCACAAAGCCGCGACCAGCGGTGGTGCATTGGAAGTACCGGTCAGCGCCTGCCGGCGATCGCGCCAAGCCGTGGCCAGAACATGCCGGTCGTACGGCGATAATCGTCATACTCGGCAGCGAAGGCCGAGCCGGCGAAGGCGTGCTCCTCGCGCCGCGCCGCTGTGAGGTTGATCGCGGCGATGACGACAAGGAAGCCCAGGCTCAGCGGATGCAGCGTCGCGATCGCGCACGCAAGCCAAAACAGAACATAGGACGTGTAGAAAGGATGGCGAATGTAGCGATAAGGACCGTCGCGCATGATGCTGTCAGGCGGTACGGAATCGAAGGCCACGTGCAGCCGCAGCGGTCGCGTTGCCCGGGTGGCCCAGAATAGCAGCGCCAGGCAAGCCGCAAACAGCAGCAAGGCGAGCGCGAGGCTTGGGATCGAATGGCGGTCGCGCCACATCAGCAAGGCGAAGGCAATCACGCCGACATCGGAAACGACGCGCGTGAGGCGTGCTGTCGGCGGCCAGGTCATGGCCGCGAAATGGCGTCTCACCATTATCGCCATGGCGGCGTAGGACATCAGTCCGACAATCAAGACCAGCTCATTCATGGTGCGCCCCCGCTGTGTTGCCCGAGGCAAGCACATGATATTCTCACGCTTGCCGACGCGCTCGCTACTAACCTCGCCGCGCTTGCGGGGAGAGGTCGATCGCGAAGCGATCGAGTGAGCGGGGACAGCTCCAACAATTCGCACCAATCGGGCGTCTGCGCCTCACCCCAGCCCTCTCTCCGTAAAAAACGGGGACAGGGAGCGCACCGCCTGCGCCTGCTGCGCAACGGCTGTTGATTCTCATCCCTGCACCACCTCATGTCGCATCACAAACGGCGCCAGCAGCGTATGCACCTCGTTCTCAACCGCCTGGCGCGCATCGCCTGAAACGCCGCGCAGCGTCACGATCGCGATGCTGCCGTGGCTGCCATGCGGACCGACCTCGACCGTGCAATCGATGCCGCGATCGGTGAGTTGCGACAGCACGCGGGTGAACACGCGGGTCGCGGCGTCCCAGCGTAGTCGCGGCTTGAACACCTTGCCAACGCCGGTCAGCGGCATCGGATCGATCGGGATGATCTGCACCGGGTTAGCCGCGCGCTCGGGCGTGCGCTCACGCACCCAGGCCTCCAACTCGCCGGGCTGCACGCTGGCGCCCGGCTTGAGCTGGACATAACCGACCGGCAGCTCGCCGGCATAGGCATCCGGCTGTCCGACCACGGCGGCGAAGCCGACCGCAGGATGCTGGAACATGATCTCCTCGATCGGCGCCGGATCGATGTTGTGGCCGCCGCGAATGACGAGGTCCTTGGCGCGGCCGGTGATCCAGAGAAAGCCGTCGGTATCGAGCCGGCCGAGATCGCCGGAGTTCACCCAATGGCCGTCGATGAACGCGCCCTTGTTGTGCGTCTCGTCGAGATAGCCTGAGAACACGCCGGGCCCGGCCATGATCACGACGCCGATCTCGTCCGGAGCGCAGTCGCGCTCGTATTGCCCGTCCGCATCGAGCTTGACGATGCGCACGCGCGCATACGGCACCGGCAGCCCGACGGAGCCGAGCCGGATCGGCTGGTCCGGATAGGCCATGGTGTGGACGCTCGCCGTCTCGGTCATGCCGTAGACTTCC
>NZ_JBARGP010000281.1:0-11905 GCF_049798375.1 Bradyrhizobium sp. | reverse complement strand
GGCCATGACCGTGATCATGCGGATGACCGTGGTGGAGGTGGTCGGGAGGAGCCATCAGGCGATGTTACATTATAACATTACACCTGTCTAACGCGCGGCTCATCGACGACCGCCACTGGAAGCTGGTATAATGAAACCTTCGCAAGTGCCGTCAGCCCAGGGAGCGCACCAAGGCCAAGCCCGCGAACAGCCCGGCAATCGACAGAAGGACCGATCCCAGCACGTAGGCCGCGGCAAGGCCCACAGCACCGCGCTCATAGAGCAGCGCCGTCTCCAGCGAGAACGCCGAAAATGTCGTGTAGCCGCCGAGCACGCCGGTCATCAGAAACAGCCGCCAAGGCTGCGACGCCTCACCCTTGAAGGCGAGATAGCCTGCGATCAGCCCCATCACGATCGAGCCCGTGATGTTGATGATCAAGGTGCCCCAGGGAAAGGCGACCCCGATGCATCTGGCGCAAGCGATGTTGACGGTGTGGCGGAGCGAGGCGCCAAGGCCGCCGCCGACAAAAACCAGGAGATAGTTGAACACACTGCGTCCGCTGTTGCATCCGGTTCCGATGTTTTGCCGCATGCAGGGGGATGCCGCAAGCGTGCCGCAAACAGAAAGGGCGGCAGCTTGCGCCACCGCCCCAAATTTTACCTCGTTGCGAGCGAAGCGAAGAAATCCAGCGTCGAGAAAGAAGTCTGGATTGCTTTGTCACTTCGCTCCTCGCAATGACGACGTCTGGTCGTGTCGCGCGACCTCAGCCCGCCTTGCCGAACAGTTCGTCGACATATTCCCAGTTGATGAGGTTTTCGACGAAGGTCTTCAGATAATCCGGGCGGCGGTTGCGATAATCGATGTAGTAGGAATGCTCCCAGACGTCGCAGCCGAGAATCGGGGTGGCGCCGTGAACCAGCGGATTCTCGCCGTTCGCCGTCTTGGAGATTTCGAGCTTGCCGTTCTTGACCTGCAGCCAGCACCAGCCCGAGCCGAACTGACCGGCGCCCGCGGCGGCGAAATCCGTCTTGAACTTGTCGAAGCCGCCGAGATCCTCGGTGATCTTCTTCTCGAGCCGACCCGGCAGCTTCGCGCCGCCGCCATTCGGCTTCATCCAGCTCCAGAAGTGGATATGGTTGTAGTGTTGGCCGGCATTGTTGAACACCGCAGGATTCTTGCCGAACGACCCCTTCACGATCTCTTCGAGAGACTTGCCTTCGAATTCAGTCCCCTTGATCGCGTTATTGCCGTTGGTCACGTAGGCCTGGTGGTGCTTATCGTGATGAAATTCCAGCGTCTCCTTCGACATATAAGGCCCGAGGGCGTCATAGGCGTACGGCAGGGGGGGAAGGGTAAAGGTCATGGGCGGTTTCCGCAACTTGTGGGAGGACTGGACTTAACGGGACCTCCTTATAGAAGGTTCCATGCCCGTAAAACACCGTGAATTTGGAAAAAGCAGGTCCGCGCCATGAGCATCGAGATCGAAGTTTTGAACGGCGATGCCTCCTGGGCGCAGGTCCATCCGCTGTTTCACGCCGTCTGGCCGCCGGAAGTCGTCGCCACATTGCCGTGGGCCGGCATCACCTTCGCACATGCCGATCTGCGCGTGCTGGTGCTGGACGAAGCCGGCGACGTGGTTTCCCATGTCGGCCTCTATCGCCGCGTCATCACCTGGAATGGGCAGAAGATGAATGCGGCCGGCATCGGCGGGGTGCTGACCCGCGCCGATCTGCGCAACCGGGGGCTGGCGACCATCGCTCTGAACGCAGCGATCCAGACTCTGCGCGCCGAAGACGCCGTCAATTTCGCAACCCTGTTCTGCGAACCGGATCGCGCACCGTTCTACATGGCGCGCGGCTTCCAGCCGTTCGAGGGGCAAGTCTATATCGAGCAGCCCGACCAGGGCCGCGTCCGATTCGAGGCGACCGCACCTTACGTGCATGATCTGAAGCGCAGTGCACCGACGCGCGGCACGCTCGATCTCTGTGGACTGCCGTGGTGAGGCGCCACGCTCGTTGAGACAAGACATCAAGACGTTGAGACGAATGCGGGGCCGACACCGGCTCGATATGCAAAGGCATTGGGACAAGCGGCGCAGACCGATTGCGTGAACGCGATTTGCTGTTATGGAGACCACCTTCATTCAGGGGGCGACCATGATCCGTCAATTCCGTTTCGCCGGGCTCGTTGTGGCGGGCTTCCTCATCGCTGCACAATCTGCCTTCGCGGCCGACGATCCGGCCGGCACCTGGCTGACACAGGCCGGCGATGCCAAGGTGAAGGTGGCGAAATGCGGCGGCGGGCTGTGCGGCACCGTGATCTGGCTGAAGCAGCCCTTCGATACGGACACCGGCAAGCCCGCGACTGACAGCAAGAACCCAAATCGCGAGCTCGCCATGCGGCCGATCATCGGCCTGCAGCTGTTTGAGAGCATGCGCGTCGACGGCCCCAGCAGATGGTCGGGCCGGATCTACAACGCCGACGATGGCCAGAGCTACGATAGCCACATCTCGGTGGCGGGCCTCGATACGCTCAAGGTCGAAGGCTGTGTCGGCTCGCTGTGCGGCGGCGAGACCTGGACGCGCGCGAAGTAGATCTTACAACGCGCTCAGCCCGGCGCGGCCTTCAGCGCGGTGGCGGCGGACGCATAGCCGCCGCGGGCACCGTCGATGAAATGCACATGATCCGACCGCACCGCTGACGGCGTGAAGCAGGTCATCATCGCGGCATCCTGGCGATGCAAACCATAGCGCACGATGCCGCGCGCGGCGGCCTCGGTCAGCCGCGCGTTCAGTTCGTTCGCCAGTTCCTCGGTGCAATCGAGGATCATGCGGAGCGCGTCGTCATATTTGCGGAAGTCGGAATTCTCGACCACCTGCTGCGTGTAGACGGCCGGCACGAAACCACCGACCCGAATGCCGAGGCGCATGATCGCATAATACAGCAGCGTGCGGCCGAGCACATAAGCGCGCCGCTGCGTCAGCGAGCCGCCGCGGCTCGCACGCGCTTCGAAATCGAGACCCTGCGGTGGCCAACGCAGCGGCGGTCCGCCTGCCGGCACCGGACGGCCGGCATCCGGGCTGCGCTCGACCAGCGCGACGATTTTTTCAATAATGTCGCGAAAGGCTGTCGGATCGGCCGCGCGCGCCGGCAGCACCAGCACCGACAGGATCAGCCCGCGCGATGCGGCCATCTCCTCGAACCGGCAGGACAGCCCAGTAAGGTCAGGCTGAGCGCCCGGCGGCGCCGGGGTAACGGCGAATTCGCCACGTTTCATTGCGACATCAGCCCAGCCGAGACCGCCTCCGGAAAACATCGCATAGGACAAATTGGCCGACGGACCATAGCGCGCGACGCGGACGTCGAGCCCCTGGGCGCGGACCGCACCGACCGGCACCAGCGCCACCCGCAGCTTCAGCCCAAGATCCTCGGCGGCCCAGGTCGCCGTGGATGCCAGCGCGTCGCGCGCGGCTGCGAGATCGCGCGGGGCGACCGCGAAGCTCGCGCCATCGCCGCCGAACACGAACGGAAACTCCCGGCCCATCAGCGCATTGGTCACCGCCGCGATCACGGCGGCGCCTGCCATGTTCACCGCCTTGTAGCGCCGCTCGGCGATCGCCTTGGTCGATTCGACAACGTCGGCAACGCCGACCGTCCAGTCGTCCGGCAGCGACCTGTACAGCGCGGGGTCCATCAGGCGCGCGAAGCCGCGGAAGACCGGGATCGAGCCGTAGAAATCGGAGGCATTGGCGTGCGACATGGACGGATCATCCATTCCGATTGCGACCTCTGCAAGGAGATACGCCCTTCGGGCCGACCAGGTTCAACCTTCTGGTCCGCCGAACTCAAGATGACACGAAGGCAAAGGCCTGCCCCCGCAGTCGAAAAATGCGAATTCATCGAAATATCACCGCAGCCCTGCTAGGCTCGGCCGATGAACGCGCAGATTCCGCCCGTCCCCGGCCTCCACGCCCATGCGCTGCAGCTTGCCGACCGCATCAATACCGCGGGCTTCGAAGGAAACGTGTTGTCCTCGACGCCGCTTGCGGTGCGGATCGGCGAAAGCGGCATGGCGGTGGTGTTTCGTTATGGCGTCGTGGTGTTCATCGGACTGTCGGCGCTGGAAGAGAGCGCCTTCCTCGACCGGCTGAAGTCGCGCCTATTCGGCCTGATCAATCCCCACGAGGAGGAGACGGCAAAGATCCAGGTCGCCCGCGACTCCGAGGAGATTCCGGTCGGCGGCCCGGTGCTGGTACGGGAGTTTTCGCTGGAGCGGCTCTTGATCGTAGCCGATGCGCTGGCCAAGAGCGTGGTGCTCGGCCGCGGCGAGCGCGAGGTTGCCAACGTGTTCGACACCATCGAGCCGTTCGCGCGCGAGCTAGCGAGTCTAGGCCGCACCTCGAAGAGCCGCACCGCGATGCTCAAGCTGCTCGGCGAGGCGCTGCTGGTCCAGCATCGCGTCTCCGGCCGCGTCGCGGTCGGCGAGAAGCCGGACGTGCTGTGGGATCGGCCCGATTTGGAGCGGCTCTATGCCCGGCTCGAGGACGAATACGAGCTCAGCGAGCGCGTCGACACGTTGAACCGCAAGCTCGCTGTGATCGCCGAGACGGCGACCACGCTGGCCGACATCATCGACACCAAGCGCTCGCTGCGGCTTGAGATCATCGTCGTGGTCCTGATCGCGTTCGAAGTCGTGGTCGCCGCCTACGACATCTACGTGCGCAGCGGACATTGAACCGGAAGCGCCGTACGGCCGACAAAATCCTTGGTTGTATTGGCGCATGGACACGCTGCACCGAACGCAGCGGATGCCTTGAGCGGGAACATGGGGGACTGCCGTGACGCTGCCTTATGGATTTGTCAAAGCCAAGATGGCTTCCGAGCCGAAGTTGAAGCCGAGCCGCCATCATCACGAAATCCAATATCACCTGCATTTCAGCCTGCTGGTCGACGGCGCGAACTGGGACGTCGCCGTCAATGTCGGCACCAATGACGCCGACGACCTGCTCAAATACAAGCTGGTGTTCGACTTCCGTCACCCGATCATCGAGACGCTGGCGAAGGCCGAGGCCGGTCCGCAAGACCTGACCGACAAGGATGCACTGCCCGCGCTCGACTTCCTGCGCAGCACCGACCTGCTCGGCAACACCGGCAAATGGCGCGACAGCGACGTGATGGACGGCTCCGACCAGACCGAGCCGGTGGCCTCACTGAAGCGGCTGCTGACGCGCGCCCACCAGGAGAGTCGCGATGTCTACATCTTCGGCCGCTTCTACAGCGAAGGCAACGGCATCCACGACGTCCATCTCAACCAGGGTTCGACCTCGAGCTTCATTCATCGTGCCGGCGACGATTCCAACGACCACAACGACGTCTGGCAGGACGGCGCGGTCATGGTTGATGTCGGCGAGCCGGAATGGGCAGCCTACTTCTCGGCATTCAACCAGCAACTCGTGCCGACCGACGATCTCGGCAATCCGCTGCCCGACAGCACCACGATCTGAGATCGATTATTCCAGCGCGCTGACGTTCCAGGTCGCGTGTTGCACGCCGGCCAGCTGTTCCAGCTCAGCTGTGATGCGATCGAGATCGGCCGCATCCACCGCGAGCGGCACCAGTTCGGCAACGATCTCGACCTGATCGTCAGTGCGATACACCAGCGCGGTCTCACGCACCGGATATTTCGCGACCTCCAGCCGCTCGTTGAGAATATCGCGAATTTCCGCGGCACGCTGCGCGTTCGTCATCACGACGATCTCGTAACTGGCCTCGGACGACTGCTCGTTGAGCGGGATACGATCGATGGCGTTGACCAGCGGCCGCAGCAAGGTATTGCCCGCCAGCACGAACACGGTTAGCGCCGCCGATTGCGCCACCATGTCGGCCCCGGCGCAGGCGCCGACCGCCGCCGAGGCCCACAGCGTCGCAGCCGTGTTGAGGCCGCGCACATTCATGCCTTCCTTCATGATCGCGCCGGCGCCGAGAAAGCCGATGCCCGACACCACATAGGCGATCACGCGCACGCTGCCGTCGGCGCCGGTCAGATGATTGGCGAGATCGACGAAGGCCGCTGCGCCCACCGAGACCAGCACATTGGTGCGCAGGCCGGCGCTGCGCTGGCGGTACTGCCGCTCGGCGCCGATCAAGGTGCCGAACACGAAGGCCGTGAACAGGCTGACCAGCGTGTCAACGAAATCATAGAGTTGGAACGTATGCAGGAATCGCATGAACGCGCCTCGACCTCCTCATTCGCCCACGGCAAAGCCGAGCATCCCCGGCCGACGATAGCGGACAATGCCACTTTCACGAACCAGGCTTGATCGGAATCAAATGCCGTCTCGCCCGGCTCAGCTAGGCTGCCGTGATTATCAAAAGAATGACGAGGCGAACATGTCGGGCCATCGCATGCATTACAGCCCTGCCGTGCGCCCCGGGGAGGACGCCGTCAGCGCGGTCAAACTATCGCAGCAGCTGACCGCGACCATCGATGCCTGGGCGGAGGCGCATCAGCTCACGCGCGCCGACGCGATCAGACGGCTCCTGGAGCTGGCGCTCGCGGCGTCGCCGCCGCCGGCCCTGCAACCTGGCGATACACTCGCGATCGAGCGAGACGCGGTCAGGCAGATCGAAGACATGCTCGACCCGGCGTTGCCGGCCGAGGAACGGGAACGCCGCGTCCGCCGCCTGACCGAGGGGCCGCCGGAATTTGCCGACCAGCGGGTCGATCTTCCAAAACACCAAAGGTGAACGCCTCAGGCGGCCTGCACCGTCACCGCCTCGTAGATGTCGTCTTCCTGTGCGGTGTGCATCCGCACCAGGGTCTCGATCGCCGCGATGACGCGCTGAGCGTCGCGGACTACATAGCGGTCGATCTTCTCCGACGGCAGGTCGTCCGTGATCCGCTCGAGCAGCCGGGCGAGATGGAGTATTTCACGATGTGCGCGGCTCATCGCCGCCAGGCCATGACGCTCGTGCAGCAATTGCGCGAGTCTCGGATAGATCGAGCCTTCGTCGTCAAGCTCGTGTGCGACCACTTGGCCCTGCACCAGCCGGTTGGCTTCCGTGATCAGGCCGGCGCAGCCCTCAGGCGCGGTGTCGTCGAGCGCATCGACGATGGCTCGCAGGCGGTCGAGGCTGCGGATCAGGGCCTGGTGATCGTGGCGCAGCCCGCGCCCATCCTCGATCGTGATGCGGCCCGCAGTATGCCGATGCACCGGCAAGGGCGCCCGCAAGGCATTGAGGATCACCGCGACATCGATCGCCTCCTGCACCAGCGCCGCGGGCACCGGCTGTAGCCAGCCGAGCGCCGCAGCGCCCATCGCCAGCAGCGACAGGCTCATGCCGACGACGATGCTCTGCACCGCGATGCCGCGCGCGCGCTGTGCAATCACGATGGCTTCGCCAACCCGGTCGAGGCGATCGGCCAGGATCACGACGTCGGCAGCCTCCGAGGAAGCGCTGGCGCCGCGCGCACCGAGTGCGATGCCGACGTCGGCCGACGCCAGCGCCGGCGCATCGTTGATGCCGTCACCGACCATGATGGTCGGATGCAGCCGCTGCTCGGTCCTGACCGCCTCGACCTTGTCGGACGGCGCGCGGTCCGCCAATACTGCATCGAGATCGAGCGCGGCACCAATAGCCTGAGCCGCCGCCGCGCAATCGCCGGTCACCATCACCATGCGCGCGATGCCGGCCTCGCGCAGCAGCCGAATCGCGCGCGGCGTGTCGGCGCGCAATTCGTCAGCCAGCAGCAGCGCGCCGATCAACCGTTCGTCAACGGCGACGAACACGATCAGGGCGGCGCGCCATGATGCCCGGCGGATCGCGCGCCGTGCCCAGGGGGCTGGGCTCGCCTGGCCGAGGATCATCTCGCGCGAACCCGCCCGCACGTGGCGGCCGTCGATCATGCCCTCCAGCCCTGAGCCCATGCGCTCCTTGACCCGCTCCGGCACCTTGAGTTTCAATCCGCGCGCCAGCGCGGCCTGCACGATCGCATTCGCCACCACGTGGTGCGACGCCTGCTCCAGCGAGGCGCCCAGCAGCAGCGCGTCGTCAGCGTTTTCCCCTGGCGCGGCTTCGACCGACAGCAGACGGGCGCCGCCGACCGTCAGTGTGCCGGTCTTGTCGAACAGCACGGTATGCGCGCGCGCCAGCGCCTCGAGCTTGCCGCCGCCCTTGACCAGGATACCGGCGCGCGCGGCCCTCGCCACGCCGGCGATGAACGCGACAGGAGCCGCCAAAATCAGCGGACAGGGTGTTGCCGCCACCAGCACCGCAAGGCTGCGGGTCAGGTCGCCGGACGCCAGCCAAGCGAGCGCCGCAATCACCAGGCTCACCGGCAGGAAAACAAGCGCGTACCGGTCGGCAAGCCGCACGAACGGCGCCTTGGCCGTCTGCGCCGCCGTCACCAGCCTGACGATACCGGCATAGGTGCTCTCGCCGACAGCTGCCGTCACCGTCATCTCGAAAGCCTCGCCGGCATTGAGCGCACCCGACAGGATCGCGCCGCCGCGCGACTTTGTCACCGGGATCGGCTCGCCGGTCACCGCCGATTCGTCGAGCACGGCGCTGGCCGACTCGACGACACCGTCAACCGGAACGATCTCGCCGGCCCGCACCATCAGCCGGTCATTGACCACAACCGCCGCGATCGGAACGTCCGCGAAGTGATCGTCCGTCCACCGATGCGCCTCGCGCGGAGCCCGATCGACCAGCGCGCGCAGATCGTGCTCCGCGCGGGCGACCGCAATGTCCTCGAGCACATTGCCTCCGGAATACATCAGCGCCACCACAGCGCCCGCCAGCGGCTGGCGCAGCACGATGGCCGCGCTCATCGAGACCAGCGCGATCGCATCGACCCCGACACGGCCGGCCAGCACATCCCGGACGATGGAAACCATGAGACCGAGAATCACCGGGATGGTCGCCAGCGTGAAAGCCAAGCCGGCAAGGTCGGAGCGGCCCGCGGCATGGGCCAGACCACCGGCCGTCAGACCCGTGACGGCGACCAGGACTAGCGTCCACCGCAGAATGCGCTCAAGCATGATCAGCCAATCCAGAACAGATGAGGAACTACCATCGCCCGAATTCCCGCATCGACACTTGACTGAAATCAATCGCTGCGGGTTGTGGTCGCAGGTGGGCCGCGTCAGGCGGTATTGCCGGCGTCGACCGTCAGCACCGTACCGGTGACATTCCGGCCGCCGTCGCCGAACAGATATTCGACCATCGCGGCGACGTCGTCGGTCTCCGGCAGCCGCCGCAAGGCGCTACGCGATGCAATCCGCCGGCGCTGCTCGTCGTCCATGCTTTGCGTCAGCTCGGTCGTGATGAAACCGGGTGCGATCGCGTTCACGGTGATCCCGACCTTGCCGACCTCGCGCGCCAGCGAACGCGTAAAACCGGTCGCCGCCGCCTTGGTCGCACCGTAGACGGACAGACCGTTATAACCGGTCGAGGCAATGATGGAGGAGATGTTGACGATGCGGCCCTCGCCCGCGGCCATCATGTGACGGACGACGTATTTGGTGAGGATCATCGGCGCCAGCACGTTGAGCCGCACCAGCGCCTCGATCTCGGAATTGTGCATGGTTGCGAGCAGGCCCTCAGTGCCGAGCCCGGCATTGTTGACGAGGCCATAGAGCGGGCCGAATTCGTCGCGCAGCGATTTCACGAAAGCCGGGATCGCCTCCGTGACAGCAAGGTCGCAGGCACGGAAGCTGATGCCGCCGCTGTGCGATCCGAACTCCGCGATCGCCGCGCCCAGTTCGTCGCTCTCGCGGCGCGCCACCGCGATCACATCATAGCCGGCGCCCGCGAGCCGACGCGCGATCGCAAGTCCGATGCCGCGGCTCCCGCCGGTGACCAGGACGTTACGCATCGGCACGCGCCAGCTTGCCGGCCGGCGTGACGTCGAGCGCGGCAACGAAGCGGATCACCGCCGGCACCTTGTGCGTGGCAAGCTTGGCCCGGCACTCCGCAACGATCTCGCTGCGGATGGCCGCGCAACGTGCGGCATCGCGGCCTTCGGCAAGCACGACATCCGCCACCACGATGCCCCCAGTGATCGGGCTGCGTCGCGACTTGGCGCGCGACATCCGCACCTCGGGATGGCTGTTGATGACGGCCTCGATCTCTTCGGGATGCACCTTCAGGCCGCCGACATTGATGATGCCGTTGCGGCGGCCGACGAAGTAATAGCGGTCGCCGCGCAGCTCGACCATGTCGCCGGTGTCGACGAAGCCGCCATCATCGGTGAGCGCCGCCGCGTCGCGGCCGACATAAGCGTGCGCAGCCCGCTTGGAGCGAATGCGCAGCGAGCCGTCGACCACTTTCATATCCACCGCACCCGCCTGCCCAATCAAAGCGGCCGGAAAGCCCTCTTTGCCGTCATTGACCGCAAAGCCGACGCCGGCCTCTGTCGAGGCATAGGCATGGCCGATCGAGGCCGCAGGAAATGCGTGGCTGAGGCCATCGAGCACCGGCTGGTCGGCGATCTCGCCGGAGAGACGGACATAGCGTGGCGCAAAGCCGGCAGCCGACCCGCTCATGAGCAGCTTGCGCCAATGCGACGGCGTGCCCGACATATGGGTGACGCCGCGCGCGTTCAGCCTGATAATATGATCGGCCAGCGGCTCATCCGCGTCCGACAGCACCATCGAGCCGCCGCCCACGATCGCGCGCAGGAAAATCTGCAGCCCGCCATAGCGGCGGATGTCGTAGAAGGTCGCCCACACCGGGATCGCAGCACCCGGCGCGGGGCTGTCGCCGATCATCGCACCACACAGCCCGTCCAGCGTATGACCGACGATCTTTGGCACACCTGACGTGCCCGATGTCAGCATTAACCATTCGGTGGCACGCGACGTCTGCGCGCGGACATCGACCGGCTGCGGCAACGTGATGGTGAGCATCAGATCGACGGCGAGACCGGCAAAGCGCTCCGGCTGATCGGTGACGACGGCGTCGATGTCGGCGTCAATCATGATGCTCGCGAGATGATCGTCCTTGAGGTCGGGCGGGCAGAGCAACATGCGCTGCGCCACGCCGTCGATCTCGATCATGGCGAGCCCGGCCAGCAGCTGGCCGGAGGTCGCAAGCAGCACCGCGCGGCCGGCAAGCTCGTTGCCAAAACCACCAAGGCAGCTCTGTGCGTCGAGCGCGCTCAGCGCGATGACGTGCCGCGGATCGGAGATCGTGCGGCCGGCAACGGGACCGAGACGGTCGCGAAGCGCAAAGATCTCACGCGGGGACATTCTCATAGGCCCTGATGAAGTCGCCTATCGTGTGGGGGAAAGCTGCATCCTCGGCCAGCGTGAACGGATCAGTGCCGAGATCGTCCTCGAGGCGGGCGACCAGGATCGCAAAGGCAAGCGAGTCGAAGCCGGTTTCGTGCAGCGAGAGGTCGTCAGTGAGCGGCGGCAGCGCAACCTTCTGCTCTTCCGCGATCTGCTTGATCGCCGCAATGATCCTTAATCTTACCGACATGGCTGAACCTTGCTTTTGTTTAAATTGCTGATGCAATCATAAGCCCGAAATCTGAAGCCAAGCTGTATCGCGGTATTCTTTCAGAGCGGGTGGTAAATGCTTTGCCGCCACTTTTCGATCAATCAGCTTCAGTCTGACGTCTCCGGACACGATGCGCGCGTAGAGCATCTCATCGAGCCGCCGATAAGCACCGGTCCCGCTGTCCCTAACATACAGTGGATCGTGCACGATGGCCGGATCGAAGCCGTCGCGCATCAATTGCTGCTTCTTCTGCTTGAAGGTCTCGGTGGATTCGAGCGTCGCGCAGATGCGCAACACGACCGGCAGTGCGTAGACCGGAAGTCGTCGTGCAAGATCGGCAGCGAACGCTGCGATATCGAAAAGTTCGTCGATCACCAGCGCGGCCATGCCGGCGCGCCCGTCCGCGCCCGGCACCAT
>NZ_JBARGP010000280.1:0-4976 GCF_049798375.1 Bradyrhizobium sp. | reverse complement strand
CTTTGAGAACGGCACCGCGCCGCATTTCGAGCTCTACGGCCTCGGATTCGAGCACAAGCATGTGCCGGAGCTGCAGCTCTATTCGAAGCTGACGCGGCGCCCGATCTTCGTGCCGTCGGTCGGCAATTATCGGCAGGGCATGCTGGTCTCGATCCCGTTGCAGCTCGATACGCTGCCGGGCAAGCCCTCTGGCGCCGATCTGCAGGCCGCGCTGGCGAAGCACTACGCGGCAAGCCGGTTCGTCTCGGCGATGCCGCTGGCCAATGATGCAGCCAAGGGCGGGCGGATCGAGCCGGAGGCGCTCAACGAGACCAACAAGCTCGAGCTCTATGTCTTTGCCAGCGACAAGCATCACCAGGCGGTGTTGGTCGCCCGGCTCGACAATCTCGGCAAGGGCGCCTCGGGCGCGGCCGTGCAGAACATGCGGCTGATGCTCGGACTGCCGGAGACCGACTGAGGCCGAAGGGGGCTGGATCGTGACCGACAAGACTGCTCTGCCGGTGACCCCGGCAGACGTACAAGCCGCCGCCGCGGCGATCCGCGGCGCGGTGCTGGCGACCGCTTGCAACCAGAGCCGCACGCTCGGCGAGATCTGCGGCTGCAACATCTGGCTGAAGTTCGAGAACCTGCAGTTCACCGCCTCGTTCAAGGAGCGCGGCGCGCTCAACCGCCTGCAGGCGCTCTCGACCGATGAACGCAAGCGCGGCGTGATCGCGATGTCGGCTGGCAATCATGCGCAGGGCGTGGCCTATCACGCCAAGCGCCTCGGCATTCCCGCCACCATCGTGATGCCGGTGGGCACACCGATGGTGAAGGTCGAGAACACCAGGCGACACGGGGCCGAAGTAATCATTTCAGGCGCGACCTTGGAGGAGGCGGGCACCTTCGTCCGCGATCATGCCGCTGCGCAGGGGATGACGCCGATCCATCCTTACGACGATCCGCTGATCATCGCAGGGCAGGGCACGGTCGGCCTCGAAATGCTCGCTTCCGTGCCGGAGCTTGACACGCTGGTGGTGCCTATCGGTGGCGGCGGGTTGATCTCGGGCATTTCGATCGCGGCGCGCGCGCTCAATCCAGCCCTTCAGATCGTCGGGGTGGAGGCTGCGCTCTATCCGTCGATGTACAACACCATCAAGGGAAGCCAGATGCCGATGCGCGGCGACACGCTGGCCGAAGGCATTGCGGTCAAGTCGCCCGGCCGGATCACGACCGAGATCATCCGCGCGTTGGTCGATGATATCGTGCTGGTCACCGAGCCGGAGATCGAGCGCGCGGTGGCCGCGCTGATCTCGATCGAGAAGACGGTGGTGGAGGGAGCGGGCGCCGCCGGGCTCGCGGCCGTGCTGGCGCACCCCGAACGCTTCGCAGGCCGCAATGTCGGTCTTGTCTTGAGCGGCGGCAACATCGATACGCGGCTGATCGCCTCGGTGCTGACGCGTGAGCTGGCACGCGAGGGACGGCTGACGCAGCTGACGATCGACATCGTCGATCGGCCCGGTCAGCTCGCCGCGGTCTCGCATCTGCTCGGCGATGTCGGCGCCAACATCATCGAGGTATCGCACCAACGCACCTTCTCCGACCTGCCGGCCAAGGCGACCCTGCTCGGACTGGTCATCGAGACCCGCGACCAGGCGCATCTGGACGAGGTGATGGTGGCGCTGGCGCTGGGCGGCTTCAAGGCGCGCTGCACCTGAGTTCGCACCCCTCCTGAATTTCGATCCCGCCGTTGAATCTCTGCGGCGCAAACCTGCATGCGGCTGCAGTCCGTTCCGACGCAACGCTGGTGGCGGGAAACGATCTCGGTCGCCAGAGCCGGAAGTATCCGACACGCGGGTACGGCACGGCGCCAATTCTCCAGCCAAACAGTTGCGGTTTTCCGCCTGAGGTTGAGTAGGTCAGAATTTTAGTTGCGCACCTCAAGAATTGAGGGCAGGATTACCACAAAATAAGAGAAGCCGGTGGGAGGAACGTGATGGGACTGTTCGGGAGACTGGGCCTCGCTACTGCCGCATGCGTGCTTTGGGCCGGGGCCGCCGTTGCCGACACCACGGTGAAGTGGCTGCACATCGAGGTCAATCCAGCCCAGGTGAAGCTCTGGGAGGAGGTCGCCCGCGCCTATGAGGCGTCGCATCCCGGCGTCAAGGTCGAGATGCAGTTCCTCGAGAACGAGGCCTACAAGGCCAAGCTGCCGACCATTCTGCAATCCAAGGACCGGCCGAACATCATCTATAGCTGGGCCGGCGGCGTCTTGAAGGCGCAGATCGAGGCCGGTGTCCTGGAAGACATCACCGATCAGGTGAAGGGCTACAGCGATAGCCTCACGCCGGCGGCGCTTGCTGCGTTCACGAACAATGGCCGTGTCTATGGCCTCCCGATGGCACTGTCGCAGGTCGGCTTCCTCTGCAACAAGGACCTGATGGCCAAGGCGAAGGTCGATCCCGCAGGGATCAAGAGCTGGGACGATCTGCTCGCCGCGGTGAAGGCGTTGAAGGCGGCCGGCGTGACGCCCATCGTGGTCGGCGGCGCCGATAAATGGCCGCTGCATTTTTACTGGACGCATCTTGCGGTGCGCATCGGCGGCAAGGCGGCATTCGATGCGGCGCTGCGTGACGAGAATGGCGGCTTCGCCGGCGAGACGTTTCAGAAATCCGGCGAGCTGTTCAAGCAACTGGTGGATCTGCAGCCGTTCCAGAACGGTTTTCTCGGCTTCAAAAATCCGCAGGCGGTCGGATATTTCGGCGACGGCAAGGCGGCGATGACGCTCGCGATCAGCATCGTCTATCAGCAGCAGCGCGTACTTGCTGCCGACAAAATCGGGTTGAGTGAAGACAAGATCTGCTGGTTCGACTTTCCGGTCGTAGCCGGCGGCAAGGGTGCGCCGACGGATACGCTCGGCGGCATCACCGGCTGGCTGATCACCAAGGATTCGCCGAAGGAAGCTGTCGATTTTTTGAAATACTTCATTTCGAAAGACGTGCAGAGCCGGCTTGCGGCCGGCAACTTCATCGTCCCTGTCGTCAAGGGCGCCGACGCCGGTCTGCAAAACTCCTTCATGAAGCTGATCGCGGCCAATCTCGCGAAGTCGAATTACCACCAGAACTTCTATGACCAGAGCCTTGGCCCCTCGGTCGGTCGCGTCGTCAACGACGTCTCGGCCGAGATCGCCGGCGGCAGCATGAGTCCGCAGGACGCGGCCAAAGCGATCGAAGCGGCGTACAAGCAGGGGAACTGACGGTGGCGCGCCGGATCGCGATCGCGTCGCCAATGGGTGTTGCCGGTGAGATGGTCCCTCAGGTCGCGGTGCGCGGCCCGAGCTGGGATGGCCGCTTCACCGTGCTGATCCTGTTCCTGCCTCCGGCACTGTTGTTGTTCACCTTGTTCGTGGTGCTGCCGATCGGCGAGGCGGCCTGGTACTCGGGGTTCAACTGGAACGGCTTTGGCCGACCGACCCATTGGATCGGCTTCGACAATTACCGCTTCGTGCTCCAGACCCGCGCCTTCTGGCTCGCGCTGCGCAACAACGGGCTGATCATCGCGGTCTCGCTCGCAATTCAGCTGCCGCTTGCGCTCACGCTGGCCTTGATGCTCGCCGAGCGTTTTCGTGGCGCAGTGGCGCTGCGCATGCTGTTCTTCATGCCCTATATCTTGGCCGAGATCGCGACCGGGTTGATCTTCTCGTTCGTCTATGACGGCGACTACGGCCTGGTCGCCTCGATCTGGCGCGCCTTCGGCGCCGAGCCGCCGCACCTGCTCGCCTCGACCGATACGGCAATGCTGGCGGTGCTGATCGTGATCGTCTGGAAGTATTTCGGCTTCCATATGATGTTGTTCATCGCGGCGCTGCAGAGCATCGACAAGAGCCTGATCGAGGCGGCGCGGATCGACGGTGCAACGCGCGCGCAAGCTCTGCGTCATGTCGTCATCCCCTTGCTCTATCCGACCATCCGGCTCTCCGTATTCTTCGCCGTCATCGGCTCGCTGCAGCTGTTCGACCTCATCATGCCGCTGACGCGCGGGGGCCCTGCGGATTCCTCCAACACCATGGTGAGCTTTCTTTACAACAACGGCATCTCGCGCATGCGCGTCGGCTACGGTAGCGCCATCGGCGTCATTCTGTTCGTGATCTGCGTAACCTTTGCTTTTACCTATAAGCGATGGTTCATGCGCGATGAGTAATGCCGAGACCAACCGCGCGCCGTTCGATCCGGCCGTGCTGTTCAGGACGGCGTTCCTCGCCATCGTTGCTATCTTCGTGCTGCTGCCGCTGCTTGCGACCGTGCTCGGCGGCTTCAAATCGCTCGGCGAATTGCGCGTCAATCCGTTCGGCCTGCCGAGTCACTGGGAGTGGCAGAACTATGCCGATATCCTGTTCTCCGGCCGCTACTGGCAGCTCCTGCGCAACTCCCTGATCATCTCGACGCTCACGGTGACGTTGACCCTGGTCACGGCCTCAATGGCGGCGTTCACCTTTGCCCACGTCAAGTTCTACGGCAGTTCGATGCTGCTGAGCTATTTGACGCTGGGCCTGCTGTTTCCGGCCGCGACTGCCGTGCTGCCGTTGTTCATCAAGGTGCGCGATCTCGGACTGCTCGATACTTATTTCGGCGTGGCGCTGCCGCAGGTGGCCTTCAGCCTTGCCATGAGCGTGCTGCTGCTGCGGCGCTTCTTCAAGGACCTTCCCCATGAACTGCTCGAGGCAGCGCTCGTCGATGGCTGCAGCTATGTCAAGTTCTTCCGCTACGTGACCTTGCCGTTGTCCCGACCGATCCTGGCGACCGTCGGGACCATCACCTTCGTCAATAGCTGGAACGCATATCTGCTGCCGCTGGTGATGCTCAACACCGATGCGCTCTATCCCTGGCCGCTCGGTATCATGGTCTATCAGGGCGAGTATTCGTCGGAGTGGCATCTGATCCTCGCCTTCATCACGCTCACCATCCTGCCGACGATTATTCTGTTCCTGCTCGCGCAGA
>NZ_JBARGP010000279.1:0-4925 GCF_049798375.1 Bradyrhizobium sp. | reverse complement strand
GCAACGCAAAAAGTCGAAACCGCCAATGTCGACGAAGAGATCGGCAAGATCTGCGGGCCGCAGCTCGTCGTGCCCCTGACCAACGCCCGCTACGCGCTGAACGCCGCGAACGCGCGCTGGGGCTCGCTCTACGACGCCTTCTACGGCACCGACGCCATTCCGCACGACCCGAGCGAAGCCGGCAAGGGCTACAACAAGGTGCGCGGCGACAAGGTGATCGCCAAGGCCAAGGCGTTCCTGGATGCCGCCGTGCCGCTCGCTACCGGCAGCCACACCGACGTCACCTCCTACCGCGTGGTCGCGGGCCAGCTCGCGGTGAAGCTGAAGAGCGGCAACGCCACCGCGCTGAAGAACGCCGCCCAGTTCGCCGGCTATCAGGGCCCGGCGGAGGCACCGACCGCGGTGCTGCTGGTCAACAACGGCCTGCATGTCGAACTCGTGATCGACCGCAAGCACATGATCGGCAAGGACGATGCGGCCGGCGTCGCCGACATGATCATGGAAGCGGCGGTCTCCACCATTCTCGACATGGAGGACTCGGTCGCCGCCGTCGATGCCGAGGACAAGGTGCTAGTCTATCGCAACACCCTCGGCCTGATGAACGGCACGCTGGCGGCCGATTTCGAGAAGGGCGGCAAGACGCTGACGCGCGCCCTGAACGGGGATCGCAGCTACACCACGCCGGATGGCAAGGCCCTGACCCTGCACGGCCGCAGTCTTTTACTGATGCGCAATGTCGGCCATCACATGTTCACCGACGCCGTGCTCGACGACAAGGACAGCGAGATTCCGGAAGGCATCCTCGACGCCGCCGTGACCGGGCTGCTCGCGATCCACGACCTCAAGGGCGGTTCGAAGGTGAAGAACAGCCGCACCGGCTCGGTCTACATCGTGAAGCCGAAGATGCACGGCCCCGACGAGGTGGCGCTGACCGTCGAACTGTTCGGCCGGGTCGAGAAGATGCTCGGCCTGCCCGAGAACACCATGAAGGTCGGCATCATGGACGAGGAGCGCCGCACCACGGTCAACCTCAAGGCCTGCATCCAGCAGGCGACCAAGCGCATCATGTTCATCAACACCGGCTTCCTGGATCGCACCGGCGACGAAATCCACACCTCGATGGAAGCGGGTCCGATGATCCGCAAGAACGACATGAAGGCGCAGCCCTGGATCAAGGCCTATGAGGACTGGAACGTCGACATGGGCCTAGTCGACGGCCTGCCTGGCCATGCCCAGATCGGCAAGGGCATGTGGGCGGCGCCCGACAAGATGGCGGACATGCTGGCGCAAAAAATCGGCCACCCGCAGGCGGGCGCCACCACCGCGTGGGTGCCGTCGCCGACCGCGGCGACCCTGCATGCCCTGCACTATCACCAAGTCAACGTGCAGGCGCGGCAGCAGGAGCTCGCCAAGGGCGGGCCGCGTGCCAAGCTCTCCGACATCCTCACCATTCCGGTGTCGCAGTCGAACTGGGCGCCGGATGACGTGCGCCAGGAGATCGACAACAACTGCCAGGGTATTCTGGGTTATGTGGTGCGCTGGATCGATCAGGGCGTCGGCTGCTCCAAGGTGCCCGATATCCACGATGTCGGCCTGATGGAGGACCGCGCGACCTTGCGCATCTCCAGCCAGCATCTGGCGAACTGGCTGCACCAGGGCGTCGTGTCGGAGGCGCAGGTGATGGAATCGCTAAAGCGCATGGCCGAGGTGGTTGACAAGCAGAACGCGGGCGATCCGCTCTACCGGCCGATGGCGCCCGGCTTCGACGGCGTGGCCTTCAAGGCGGCCTGCGACCTCGTCTTCAAGGGCAAGGCGCAGCCGAACGGCTACACCGAGTTCATCCTCACCGCCCGCCGCCGCGAGGCGAAGGCCTCCGCTTAAATGGCCTTGGCATGAGCCGGCAGGACACCCCCATCAACATAAAGCCCCGGCCTCTGGCCGGGGCTTTTGCCTTTTTAGGAACTGCGTTTTGCCGGTTTCAGATCACCGCGATGTATTTCAGCAGCGAGATGACGCCGAGGATGATGACGATCACCCGGCAGATCTGCTTGGCGCGACCGTCGATCGGCAGCAGGTTGATGAGATAGAGGATCAGGATGACGACGAGAAAGGTGACAAGTGCGCTGACGAGCATGGTTCGGCCCCTGCAGAGGATGGAAGACGCGCTGGTATTCAGGAGCTTAACAGATCAGCACAGTTCCTGTTCCCCTATCGGAACCACGAACATCGCCTCGTGCGCATTATGCGGCGGTTGCATAATAGGGCAGCACCGCTGTCTGAATTCTGGGAGTCTTAAGCCTTTTCGGGCATCTTGGGGTGTCTGGAGAGCTTGATGCTGAACCGCCTAACCGTTTCCACCCTGCTCAAGACCGTCATCCTGGTGACCGTCCTGGTCGTGATTGCCGGCTTCAGCTGGAATGCCTGGACCTCCTGGCAGCAGCTGCGGCTTGCCAACCGCATCTCGCTGATCGCGGACGCCTCGGCGAGCGCCTTCAAGGCCATGAACAATATGCGGGTCGACCGGCCCTACGTGCCGCGGCAGCTCACCGCCGACCAAACGATCGATGCCAGCGCCACCAAATTCCTGCAAAACCTGCATGGCGTGGAAATGCCCGCCCTGCAGCGCGCCGTCGACCTGTTGCCGGGCATCGACTTCGCGCAAAAGCAGACGCTCGCGCCCGAAATCGCCCGCCTGAACAAGCTGCTGCTGGCGCAGCAGGCCGAGTTCTGGACCGCGGTCGCCAAGCCGAAATCGGAGCGGCGGCTCGATCTTGCGAAGGAATATCTGGAATCCACCCAGACCACGATCGCGACACTCGACAAGATTTCGAACGCCCTGGCCGCGGCGGTCAATCATCAGGACGCGATGGTCGACCAGCTATTGGCGATCAAGCAGATCGCCTGGCTGCTGCGCAATTCGGCCGGCAACACCTCGCTGGTGGTTGCGAACGGTCTCGACGGCACCATTCCGGTCACGCCGGAGGTCCAGCTCAATTATCTCAAACATGCTGGCGGCATCGAGGCGGCGTGGAATGCGCTGCAGCTCACAACACTCGGCATGGAGCTGCCGCCGTCGCTGTCGGCCGCGATGGCAGCGACCAAGAAGGCCTACTTCGATCCCGACTATACCGGCCTGCGCGACCGCCTGGTCAAGCAGCTTGCCGCTGGCGAGAAGGTCGACATCGTTCCCAACCAGTGGAGCAAGATCACCGGCGACCATATGGGCTCCGCCGTCGAAGTCGCCGAAGCAGCGCTGGACAGCACCAAGCAATATATCTCGGCGCGGCGCGACACCGCGCTCCGCTCGCTGGTCACCCAGTCGCTGCTGCTGGTGCTTGCCATCGCGCTGGCCTGCGGCGCCATGCTGGCGGTGAGCCGCCGCGTCATTACGCCGCTGCACCGGATGCGCGATGCGATGCTGCAGGTGGCATCAGGCGCGCTCGACATCGAGACCGGCTATCAGGATCGCCAGGACGAGATCGGCGCGCTGGCGGGCGCGCTGGAAACCTTCAAGCGCCAGGCGCAGGAGAAGCTCGCGATCGAGGCCCAGGAGCGCGAGCGCAATGCCGCGGCGGCAGCGCGGCAGCGGGCCGTCGAGGCCCATGTCGGCGAATTCGAGAGCACGGTGCGCGGCACGCTGGAGCAACTCGGCGGCGCCTCCAACCAGATGCGCTCGACCTCCTCCGAACTGTCCGAGGTCTCACGCCAGACCAATACGCGGGTCGAGACCGCGCAGAAGGCCTCGAGCGATGCGTCGATGAGCGTGGAGAGCGTGGCCTCGGCGGCCGAGGAGCTCAGCGCCTCGATCGGCGACATCAGCAAGCAGGCTTCGCATGCCGCCGGCATCGCCTCGCGCGCGGTCAACCAAGCCCGCCTGACCGACGGCACCGTGCAGGGCCTCGCCCAGTCCGCCAGCCGCATCGGCGAAGTGGTCGGCCTCATCAACAGCATCGCGGCGCAGACCAATTTGCTGGCGCTGAACGCCACCATCGAGGCGGCGCGCGCCGGCGAGGCCGGCAGGGGCTTTGCGGTGGTCGCCTCCGAGGTGAAGACGCTGGCGAGTCAGACCGCGAAAGCCACCGACGAGATCTCCGAGCAGGTGGCCGACATCCAGAAGGTCGCAGGTGAAGCCATCGACGCCATCAAGGGCATCGGCAGCATCATCGGCGAGGTCAACGAGGTGGCGACCGCGATCGCCGCCGCCGTCCAGGAACAGGGCGCCGCCACCCAGGAGATCACGCGCAGCACCCAATATGCGTCCCAGGGCACCAAGAACGTCTCGGACAATATCAGCGGCGTGAAGTCGGATGCCGATGCGGCCGCAGCCGCCGCCGGCAATGTCAAGCGTGCCTCAGAGACGCTGGAAAGCCAGAGCCAGCATCTCGGCGGCCAGGTCAGCGACTTCCTGAACCGGATCCGCGCCGCGTAATCCGCGGCCGGCTCACTCGGAGGCGACGACCGGAGCCCGCTGGAATTTCGCGCGCAGCGATTGCGGCGCCGGCGAGAAGTTGAGCTCGGCGCGCTTGCCGGCGCTATGGTTGGCGACCATCAGGCCGTCATCGCTGGCGACGATATCGCCCTTGCGGAGCGTGGGATCGTTCTCGATCGAGACCTTGGCCAGCCCGAAATGGTCCTTGCCATTGCAGGTGCAGCCGTCGACCAGTTCGGTGCGATACTTGAACGCGTTCGGCAGCTCTGAATAGGATTTGCCGTTCTCGGTGGCCGCATCGTCGATATTGCTGCCGTAGACGACTTCGGTCTTGCTGGCGGGGCAGAAATTGTTGCATAGCACCGCCCCGCTCTGATCGCCGCCGGACGCCAGCGGAAAGTAGCGCCCGTCACAGGTGCGGACGCACCAGGCCTGCTCGCCGCTGTCGCCATAAGATACCTCGCTGCGCCGGGCGCGATGCCGGACCGGCGCGCCC
>NZ_JBARGP010000278.1:0-14341 GCF_049798375.1 Bradyrhizobium sp. | reverse complement strand
CGGTGTAGGTCAGCTTGTTCTGCTTGGCATAGGCGTACTCGACATAGCCGATCGAGTTCTTGGTCTGACCGACATTGGCGGCCACGCCTTCGTTGCCCTTGGCGCCGACGCCGACCGGCCACTCGACAGCGGTGCCCTCACCGACCTTGCTCTTCCAGTCGGCGTTGACCTTGGACAGGTAGTTGGTGAAGTTGAAGGTGGTGCCGGAACCGTCCGCACGGTGCACGACAGCGATCGCAGCCGACGGCAGCGTGACCTTCGGGTTGAGCTTCTTGATCGCGGCATCGTCCCACTTGGTGATCTTGCCGGCGAAGATGTCGGCCAGGGTCGCGCCGTCGAAGGTCAGATCGCCCGACTTGACGCCATCGATGTTCACGACCGGAACGATCGCGCCCATGATCATCGGCCACTGCGCCAGACCGTCCTTCTCGAGCTGGTCGGACTTCAGCGGCGCGTCGGTCGCACCGAAGGTCACGGTCTTGGCCTGGATCTGCTTGATGCCGGCGCCCGAACCGATCGACTGATAGTTCACGCCATTACCGGTGTCCTTCTTGTAGGCATCAGCCCATTTGGCGAGGACCGGATAGATGAAGCTGGAACCGGCTCCGTTGATGTCGGCGGCGTAGGCCGACGTCGATGCGGCAACCAGGCCGGCAGCGACGATTGCTTTGACGAAATTCATTACGGGTCTCCATCAGGGAACGAAGCACCAATTGCGCCCGATCGCGCTCCCCATCGCCCCTTTAAGAGGCGTCGTTGCCGCTTTTATAAAGGTTGGATGACGGTTGGATGACACGCTCAAGCTTTTAAAAATGCTTGAGTTTATTTCGCGATCCCGGGTTTTTGCTGGGGAAAGCAGGCGGTGAAGGCCGCCCCGTTCTTGGGCACGCTCTCGATCAGCAGGCGGCCGCGGTGACGATTGATGATATGCTTCACCAGCGACAACCCAAGGCCGGTGCCGCCCTGCATCCGGCTGTCGCCAACGTCGACGCGGTAGAAGCGCTCGGTCAGCCGCGGCAGGTGCTCCGGGGCAATGCCGGGCCCGAAATCCCGCACCTTGACCCGGATTTCCGGGGCACCCTCGCCCGAGACGGCCGCGGCCAACGAGACGATCACCCGGCCGCCCGAGGCGCCGTATTTGAGTGCGTTCTCGATCAAATTCTCGAACAGCCGCAGCAGCTCCTCGCGGTCGCCGGCGATCATGACCGCGGTCTCCGGCAGGTCGATCTCGACCTCGACTTGCCGCTCGCGCGCCAGTGGTTCCAGCCCGTCGGCGACTTGGCGGATGATCGGAATCAGGTCGATCGAGGTGTCGGGCCGGACATGGGCTGACAGTTCAACGCGGGACAGCGACAGCAGGTCGTCAATCAGCCGCGCCATACGGGTGGCCTGGGCGTGCATGATGCCGAGAAAGCGCTCGCGCGCCTTGGCATCGTCCTTGGCCGGGCCCTGCAGGGTGTCGATGAAGCCGGACAGCGCCGCCAAGGGCGTGCGCAGCTCGTGGCTAGCATTGGCGACGAAATCGGCCCGCATCTCTTCGACCCGGCGCAGCGGGGTCAGGTCGTGGAACGTCATCAGCATGCATTTGTCGGTGCCGCCGAAGGTCGTCGGAACCGGAACCGGGGTGATAACGAGCTCCATCCAGCGATCGACCGGGACGTGATCAAGATAGGTGGCGCGGCGCGGCTCGGTGGTGGCGATCGCCTCCCGCAGCGCAGTGATGATTTCAGGCGACCGCAGCGCGAACTGTGCCAGCTCGTTCTTGCGCAGGGCCGGCGCCAGCTGTGAGGCGGCAATGTTGAGATGGATGACGCGACCGGCGCGGTCGAGCAGCACTGCCGGATCCGGCATGCCGGCCACCAGCGCACTGACCGCCGGCGCCTCCACCGGATTGGCGCGGCGGACGTCCTCGCGCGCGACTGCCGCACTGTGCAGCCGCCAGGGAACCAGAGCCGCCGCCGCAATGCACAAAAACGCCGCGAACGCGCGGAACGGCAGCAGTTGATCGAACAGGACCAGCAGGCCAAGCACCAGCGCCGCCGCGAGCAGGATGATGGCGGAATGACGCAACCGGTCGGGCCACGGGGCGAACAGGGTGGAGGACGCGGTCGTGGGAGTGTGAATTGCCATCGGACCTGTCTCTTCTCCGCCGTCCTGTTCAGCCGGCGGGATCGCCACGCTCCCTCACATAAGCGGCCTCGGCAGGCCGCCCGGGATCAAGTCGCCCCGGATCGAGACTGAGCGCGGCCTGACGCAACCGCTTCGACCGGGCGCTGATGATAACCTCCCGAAACGTCAATAAGATTACAGAGATGACGAAGGGGACCAGATAGTACAACAATCGGAACAGCAGCATGCCGGCGAGCAGTTCCTCGCGGTCCATCTGCCAGAGGCCGATCAGCATGGCCGCGTCGAACACGCCGAGACCGCCCGGCGAATGGCTGGCGAAGCCGAGCAGCGTCGCCGAGACGAAGATGACGGCGATTACGACGAAGCCGAGATTAGGCTCGTCCGGCACCAGCACGTACATCGCCAATGCGCAGAAGCCGAGATCGACGATGCCGATCAGAATCTGCAGCAGGGTCAGCGAGCCGCCGGGCAGCACCACGGTCCACGGACCGCGGCCGACCACACGCGGCTGGGTCGAGACCCACACCACATAGGCAATCAGCGCGACGAGTATCCCGATCGCCATAGTGCGGTTGAGCCAGGGCGGCAACTGGTCGATCGCCGACGCCGCCTCAGGATGGTAGGTGATCCCGAGCCCGAGCACGGCGGCATTGCCGAGCCAGAAGGTCAGGCCGGCGAGAAAGCAGATCTTGGCGACATCGATCGCGTTGAGACCATGCGCCGAATAGACGCGATAGCGCACTGCGCCACCGGTGAAGACGCTGGCGCCGACATTGTGGCCGATCGAGTAGCTGGTGAAGGCGGCGAGCGCGTTGACGCGATAGGGAATCTGCTTCTGGCCAATCGCGCGCACGGCGAACAGGTCGTAGAAGGTGAGCGTGAAATAGCCCGCGGCTACAGCCAACGCGGCCAGTACAATCTGATGCGTCTCAGTGCCCTCGATCGCGCGGAGTACCTTGTCGACCTTGATGCTGCTGAGCTTGTGATAGAGCATATAGCATGCGATCGCGATGACCCCGACGCTGATGACGGCTCCGAGCCGGTGCAACACCTGCTTCTGGCGCAGGAACGTGGCCGCTCCGCGGATGGCTTCAAGCATCTACACCTCTACCCATGATCCGGCCGGCACCCTCGAGGACAGGGAGAGCCGATGACGCCGTCACGCCATTTCATCAATGTAACGACCTCGTAGCGCGTTTCGAGCCATCGTGGAACTCGCCACGGGTGAAAAAACGTACAGATGCGAAAGACTTAGGAGCCATTCGAGAAGCAGGATGCACCGTTTTGCCGCCGCGCTTGACGCGTCTGCCCGACCACCCTGCGCACGGCAAGTTAAACTTCTATGAGGGGAGCGGAAAGCGGGGTTTTTCCGGGAGACCGACGTCATTTGCGACCGCAGGAGCTGCCATCTCCGGTTCTGACCAAGCGCACGACAGGCGCGCCGCCCGCAGCTCATGCCTAGACAATAATCGCGGCCCGCGCGTTTGCCAGACGCTTAAAATGGTCAATAATCCGTGTGCCTCGGCCTATCATCGCGCGAACTCATTTCTGCATGCAAAGGTGCTGTTCAAGCACCCTGGAGCAACAGCTCGTCCCCTGACGGGTGACGGTGGTTAGGGTCGCGGCGTCCGCCGGGACGACACTGCTCTTGCTGAGGCAAGGTGTGTCATCATCACCGCCGTCGTCCCGGCGCAAGCGAACTCGCGGCAACGCGAAGCGTTGTCCGCTGCGAGCGCAACCGGCATCCATCGCCACCATCGGTGCTGCCAAGCACGCTCGAACCCATTTTTATGAAAACAGCTCGTAGTTCAGCGCCCACGCGCGATATGTGGAGATCGATCTCTTCGAGGCGGCGAAGGCGAGCGCCAGCGACATGGTGTCGCACCGGATGGCGCGCTAAAATCCGGATCTTTCAGCCGAAACTCACCCCAAGGCTTTGGCGCGCATGCTGCGGAACACGACCCAGGCGCGCAGCCAGGACCCCACGGCGCAGCCGGCCAGATAGGGCACGAACATCACAAGCAGCAGCTCGAGCCAATAGCCGGCACGGCCGGGGATCAGATTGGTCAGCGCGGCGGCGACCAGCAGCACTGCCAGGGCCGACAGCAGCCACATCCACAATCGCGGCACGCCGGGCGCGCGGTGGACCACCGCCACCCACCCCATCGCGAAGCCCAGCGCCAGCGCGCCCAGCAGCCAGCCCCAGTGGAACGTGATCAGAAATGCCATTGCGATCACCTTACCAGAAACTCGATGCGCCGGTTCTGGGCGCGGCCATCGCTGGTGTCGTTGGAGGCGAGCGGCTGGGTCGAGCCAAAGCCGGCCGCCGTGAAGCGGTTCGCCGACAGTCCGGCCTGGACGAGAAAATTGATCACGGCCTGCGCGCGCTTCTCCGACAGGGCTTGGTTTGCCACCTCCTCGCCCGCGGCGTCGGTATGGCCGGCGACCTCGATATTGGCGGTTGGACAGCGCATCGCGATCTCGACCAGACGATCGAGTAAGCCAGCCGAGTCGCGGTCGATATCGGCGCGGCCGGTCTCGAAGCGGATGGTGCCCTTGCTCAGGAGATCGGTGAACAATTGCTGGCAGACGGTCGGATCGACCGGCCCGGCCTGCGGCTTCAC
Source organism: Bradyrhizobium sp. (assembly GCF_049798375.1). GTDB lineage: Bacteria > Pseudomonadota > Alphaproteobacteria > Rhizobiales > Xanthobacteraceae > Bradyrhizobium. The sequence goes on along the minus strand of NZ_JBARGP010000278.1, from coordinate 9,587 downwards.
CGAGATTTCAGCCTTGACCTGCCAGCCCGGCGGCACCTCCTTCGGCAGGGTGGCGCGGATTTGCGCGGCCGCCGCATCATAAAGCGCGTCGCCGGACAGCTTGATCTCGCGATCGGAGACCAGAAGCGTCCCGGTGGACAGCCGCGACAGTGCGCCGAGCGCCGGCACCACGGCATTGACGAAGCCCGAGGGTGCGCCGATCGAGTTCTTGAGATTGTCGACCACTTTCTCGTCGAAGAATTTGCGCGACGAGGTGCCGGCGATCACGGCATGGATGTTGTCGTCGGGCACGTTGCCGGACAGCGCCATGGTGACGGCGACCGGATCCTTATAGGCCTGCAGGATGTAGGGCGGTGCGTGGACCTCGTTGCCGGCGACCTTGAAGCCCTCGGGCAGCTTCTTCAGCGCCGTCGCGATCGCCTCGCGACCGCCGAGCTCACGCGCCATGCCCGACAGCGTGATGTCGCCATCCGAGATGGTGAATTTGCCATCCTTCAGCTTGCCGATCTGGCCGATCAGGAGCAGCGCGGCTTCCTCGAAGTGCGGCGGAGCGCCGCGTGCCAGCGCCATCTGGTCGGCCACTTCGGTGCCATTCAAGGCGGTGCGTGCAGCCTCGACCAGCTTGCTCTTCAAGGCCGGCAGCGGCGCGTTGCCGCCGAGTGTCACCCTGACGACGTCGCGTTCGGCTGACCAGGCGAACGGCTTGGCCTCGGGCGCCAGGCGGGTCTCATCATCAACCAGCCGCACGCCGGGCACGGCCGCAACCGCCGCGACCGCGCTACTGCGGCCGGACTGCGAAAAGGCTTCGGCACGAACGGTGACGTCGCGTCCATCGACGATGACATTGGTCTTGTCGAGCACGGCGTCCTTGAGTGCGGCAGAACTGCGGCCGGCGAGATCGTTTTCCAGAGGCGCGGTGCTGCTCCAGGCGGCCAATCCCCACAACACGAGCAACGGGATGACTCCCGGCCACCATTTGCCGCTCCACCTGAAAAGTCCACGCATTCGTCATCCCGTTTAGTCCAGGAAGCAGAGAGAAAACAAACCCTTGCGGACCTGTCAAACCGGAAATGGACGGTTTCGCAGAGTTGGGGCGATCGCCGGGATAACAGTTTCTTCAACGATTCCGCGGTAATCTTCTACACCCTAACCGGGCCGTCATTTCGAGATGAAGCGCTTTCGCCAGACATTTATCCGCGCCGGTCTCGACGCGCTCTATTTCAGCGGCGCGCATCTCTGGCTGCGACCGATCTTCGCCGGGCTGGGCGGCATCTTCATGCTGCACCATGTGCGGCCGCGCCGCGACGGCAGCTTCCAGCCCAACGCCCATCTCGAGGTGACGCCGGATTTCCTGCGCGAGATGCTGATGCATCTGCGCGCGCACGACATCGAGATCATCGGGATCGACGAACTGCAGCGGCGGCTGCGCGAGCGCGACACCGGCCACCGCTTCGCCTGCTTTACCTTCGACGACGGCTATCGGGACAACAGAGATTTCGCGCTTCCTGTGATGCGCGAATTCGGCGCGCCGTTCACGATCTACGTCACCAGCGAATTCGCCGAAGGCAGCGGGCGGCTGTGGTGGATCGCGCTGGAGCAGGTGGTCGCGCGCGCTGATCGGATCGAGGTCGAGATCGGCGGCGTGCCGACGCGGCTCGACACTGGCAGCGCTGCAGGCAAATGCGCCGCGTTTCGGCGGCTGCAAGACTGGCTGCGCGCGCTGCCCGGCGAGCATGATCTGAGGCGGGAGATGAGCGTGCTGTGCGCCCGTCATGGCGTCGACGAGGCCGCGATCGCATCCGATCTTTGCCTGTCCTGGCACGAGTGGCGGGGTTTGGACTCCGAGAAGCTGATCACGGTTGGCGCGCATACGCTGAGCCATTGCAATCTCGCCAAGCAGAGCGAGGCGTTGGCACGTAGCGAGATGGCCGACAGCCGCAGCCGGATCGAGGCCGAGTTGCAGCGGCCGGTCCAGCACATGGCCTATCCCTATGGCGACCGCTCAGCGGCCGCCGCCCGCGAATTCGCGCTCGCAGCCGCCGCCGGCTTCAAGACCGCCGTCACCACCCGCCCCGGCATGATCTTCCCTGAGAATGCCGCACATCCGACCGCGCTGCCGCGCGTCTCGCTCAACGGCTACTACCAGGACGCGCGCGTGCTGCCGGTGCTGACCTCGGGCGCCGCGACCGCGATGTGGAACGGCTTCCGTCGCGTCGATGCGGCGTGAGGCGCGTGCAATAATTTCAGAGCAGCAGCAACGCGCCCGACAGCATCAGGACCGTCAGGATGATGCGCCGGAACACGGCTTCGTTGACGCGCCGGAAGGCGAGGATGCCGAGGCCGGTGCCGGCCAGCAATGCCGGAATAGACAGCGCGAAATCGAGCGCGACCTTCGCCGTCAGATCGTGCCGCATCAGCATCAGCGCCAGCGCGAAGATCTGCATCGCGGCAATGAAGGGCTGCACCATCGCGCGCTGCTCGCTCTTCGGCATGCCATGCAGGTCGCACCAGATGGTCGGCACCGCGCCCGGCATCGCCGTCAGCCCGCCGATCAGGCCGCCGCCAAAGCCGACCAGCGCCCCAACGCCTTGCCTCGCCTCCTGAACGACGCGCATACCAGGCCGGAACAGCATGTAGGCCGCATAAATGGCGACGATGAGCCCAAACCCTTCGCGAAACGCGTGGGTATCGGCCGTGTGCAGCAGCCAAAGCGCAATCGGAATGCCGAGCAGGCCGCCGATCACCAGTACCAGGCTCTGCCGCCACTGGATATTCTTGCGCATCGCCCACAGGCTCGTGGCCTGCACGCCGACGCTGCAGGACATCATCAGCGGCACCGCCTCGATCGGCTGCAGCATATGCAGCAGGATGCCGCCGGCCACGGCCGAGAAGGCAAAGCCGGCAAGACCGGAAACAAAGGCGCCGGAGAACACGGCTGCGCTGAGCAGCAGGAATGATCCGAGATCTATCATGGGAAAAATCCGTTTGAAATATCTGCGGGCTGAAAGGCCCTCGCGCCGGTGATGCAGAGGTGGACGCGCGTCATGCACCGACACGCGGCCGGGCATCTGTGTGACGCGTCACGTCGTCGGCAAGCGTGCCATCACGGATGCGAGAACGCGTCCCTCCAACGGAGGAGGCGCGCGCTTTCGCCAATAATTAGTCGCCAGAGATTTTTCCGCGCGGGCATCCTCCGCTCGGAGGAGGCGCGCCTTGACTTGTGTGCGACCGCCTCTCAGAACGAACGGATCAAGGGAGAGGAAAAGCGCATGAAGGATCTGTTTTCGCTGAAGGGCCGCGTCGCCTTGGTGACCGGCGGCTCGCGCGGCATTGGCAAGATGATTGCGGCGGGATTTTTGGCGCAGGGCGCAGCGCGAGTCTACATCACGGCGCGGAAAGCGCAGGCGTGCGAGGAGACCGCGAAGCAACTGACCGCAGAGCATGACGGCGAATGCATCGCGCTGCCGATCGATATTTCCACGATGGCCGGCATCGACATGCTCGCCGCCGAGATCGCGAAGCGCGAGCCGAAGCTCGACATCCTGGTCAACAACGCCGGCGCGGCCTGGGGTGCCGACTTCGACGAATTTCCGGAGAGCGGCTGGGACAAGGTGATGAACCTCAACCTCAAGACGCCGTTTTTCCTCACCAAGGCGCTGGCCGAACTGTTGCGCGCCGCCGGAACCACGGCGCAGCCGGCCAAGGTGATCAACATCGCCTCGATCGATGGCATCTTCGTCAATCCGCTGGAGACCTATTCCTACGCGGCGAGCAAATCCGGCCTGATCCATCTGACGCGGCGGATGGCTGCGAAACTGATCAGCGACGACATCGTGGTCACCGCGATCGCGCCGGGTCCGTTCCAGTCCGACATGAACAAGGCCGCGCGCGATCACGCCGACGAAGTCGCAACCCGCGTGCCGGCCGGTCGCATCGGCACCGAAGAGGATATGGCGGGCACCGCGATCTATCTGGCCTCGCGCGCCGGTGACTACGTGGTCGGCGCCACCATCGCGGTCGACGGCGGCATCGTCTATGCCAATCCGGGGATCAAGGGCTCAGGGTGGGATAGCTGACGGCGCATTGAGCGCGATGGCGTCTCCACACCCTCACATGTCATCCCCCGCGCAGGCGGGGGAGCCAGTACGCCGTGCCCTTTGTGATTGGCGCGGCGTGTCAAACAACTAGTCTAACGCTGGTGTTTACTGGATCATCTGCCTTCGCGGATGACGACAGCTTTGTTGTTGCAGCAGCGGCGCGTCGCTTCAGCTTACGACTCGATCTTCACATACTCGAAATCGCCGGGCTTGTTGTCGATGCCGATTTTGGGCGCCGAGATCCAGCCGGCGAACTGGCCGATCTCGGTGACGGGCTGCATCAGCGATGCGATGAAGTCGCCGTCGGCCTTGGACGGCAGCCAGTCGTCGCGGCGCTTGGCCCAGGTTGCGTCGTCGATCAACAGGCCGTCCGGCGTCGCGTGCACATCCCTGAACTCGCCGATGGCGCGGTGGAAGGCGGTGTGCGGCAGCTTGAGTTCGAAGTCGTAGCCCGCGGTCGAGATCACCTTGTTCCAGCGCAGCATGCCCTTGACGCAATCCTGCGAGTAGTCGTCGCGCAGGCGCATGTTGAGCGCGGTCAGCGCCGGCTCGTCGACCCGCTTGATCTCGCCGTCGATTAGCTTGAGCACCGGGTAGGTCGAATTCTTCAGCTGATGATCGTCCTCGATCTGAGTCTCGTGATAGCGGCCCTTGATGCCGGTATTGAAGGCATTCGCCGCATTGGTCGAAACCTCCGAGCCGAACAGATCGAGCGACAGCGTGTAGTGCAGGTTCAGCTTCTTCTGGATCGTCGGCAGGTCGATGACGCCGAGCGCGCGCACCTTGTTGATATCGGTGGGATCGTCGATGCCGGCTTCGCGCATCGCATCAACGGTCCGTTGAATGACGCGCGTAATGCCGGTCTCGCCGACGAACATGTGGTGCGCTTCCTCGGTCAGCATGAAGCGGCAGGTGCGCGACAGCGGATCGAAGCCGGACTGCGCCAGCGAATGCAGCTGCATCTTGCCGTCGCGGTCGGTGAAATAGGTGAACATGAAGAACGACAGCCAGTCCGGCGTCGCCTCGTTGAAGGCACCCAGCATGCGCGGCGAGTCCTCATCGCCCGAGCGACGGCGCAACAGATCGTCGGCCTCCTCGCGGCCGTCGCGGCCGAAATATTTCTGCAGCAGGTAGACCATCGCCCAGAGATGGCGGCCTTCCTCGACATTGACCTGGAATAAATTGCGCATGTCGTAGAGCGAGGGCGCGGTCTTGCCGAGATGGCGCTGCTGCTCGACCGAGGCCGGCTCGGTGTCGCCCTGGATCACGATCAGGCGGCGCATCAGCGCGCGATATTCGCCGGGCACTTCCTGCCACGCCGACTCGCCATAATGCTCGCCGAACGGGATCTTGCGGTTCTCCTCCTGCGGCGCAAGCAGAATGCCCCAGCGATAGTCCGGCATTTTCACATAATCGAACTTGGCCCAGCCGCGCGGATCGACCGAATAGGCCGTGCGCAAATAGACCATCGCCTGCTGGAAGCCCTCCGGCCCCATGTCGTTCCACCAATCGACATAGCCGGGATGCCAGCCTTCGAGGGCTTTGAGGACCTGCCTGTCCTCGTCCAGATTCACGTTGTTCGGAATCTTGGTCGAGTAGTCGACATTCATGATGTTCATGTTCATGGCTAGTCCTCCTCAGACTCGCGTCATATCAAAGCGCGGCTTCTGGCCGGTGCCGTAGCGCCGCAGCGCGCCGTCCTCGCCGACCGCGTTGGGTCGCTGGAAGATCCAGTTCTGCCAAGCCGTGAGCCGGGCGAAGATCTTCGATTCCATGGTCTCCGGTCCAACAAAGCGCAGATTCGCTTCCATGCCGGTGAGGCTGTCAGGCGAGAAGCTGGCGCGCTCTTCCATGAACACGCGCACCTCGTCGTCCCAATCGATGTCGTCGAGCGCGAAGGTGACGAGGCCAAGCTCCTCGGCCTCCTCGGCCTCGATGGTCTCGCCGAGTTTGTTGCGAACGCGGTCGAGGTCGGAGGCGTCGGCCTGGAAGCGCGATTCCAGCCGGGTCAGGCCGTGGCTCATCGGATATGGCCCGAAATTCATCGCCGACAATTCGATCGCGGGCGCCGGGCGGTTGTCACCCTGGATGGTGCCGATCAGCATGTAGGAGCGGTCGGCGGCGAACACGAGCTCGGCAAGCGTGCCGGCAAAGCAGGAGCCGGGCTCGACCAAGGTCACCAGGGTGCGCGAGGTGACGTCGATGCGCTTCAGCACGCGCTTCCAGTAATGCCTGATCTCATTGACCAGCCAATGCGCCTTGTTGGCCTCGAGGAAGGCGTCATGGCTCAACACATGGGCGCCCTGGCCATGCGACTTGAACACCAGCAGCGCGATGTCTGTTGCGTTGATGCGTAGATGCAGGATCGCGTCGTCGAGCTCGCGCGCCGTCTGTAACGGCCAGAACGACGCGCCCTGCGCCATCATGCCGTCGATGTCGGCGGGCGCGCCGACCTCGGGCGCCGCAATCGAGATGGTGGCGATGCGGGTCGCACGGTCGATGTCGACATTGACGAAACGATAGCGCACGGTGCTCGCGTCGATGCTGCGCGACAACGGCGCAAGCGCGATGCCGTGGCCTGCGGCCTTGCGCGGCGAGGCAGACGCGAATTCCTTGGCGCGCTGGGCGACCTTGGCGTCGACCTTGCTGTTCGGTGCGATCTCGTCGACCAGGCGCCATGCGAGAGCGCGCTTGCCCTTGATGCCTTCCTCCGTGGTGCAGAAGAAGTCGGCGTGATCGCGCCGCACCTTGCGCTTGTCGACCACGCGCGTCAGCCCGCCGGTACCCGGCAGCACCGCCAGCAGCGGCACTTCCGGTAGCGACACCGAGCTTGAGCCGTCATCGGCAAGGATGATGTGATCGGTGGCGAGCGCCAGCTCATAGCCGCCGCCGGCCGCGGTGCCGTTCACCACCGTGATGAAGCGCTGGCCACTATTCTCGCTGGAATCCTCAAACCCGTTGCGGGTCTCGTTGGTGAATTTGCAGAAGTTGACCTTGTGGGCGTGGGTGGCGCCGGCGAGCATGCGGATGTTGGCGCCGGCGCAGAACACTTTGTTCTTGCCCGAGCGCAGCACCACGACCTTGACCTCCGGATGCTCGAAGCGCAGCCGCTGCACGGCGTCCGCGAGCTCGATATCGACGCCGAGATCATAGGAATTGAGCTTGAGCTGGTAGCCTTCGAACAGGCCGCCATTCTCGTCGACGTCCATGGTCAGGGTCGCGACATCACCGTCGACCGCGAGCTTCCAGTGCCGGTAGCGCGATGGATCGGTCTGGAAGTCGATGAAGGTCTTGCCACCCGCGAGCACGCGGTCTTCGCCGGCCATGGGCCACCCTTGAGCTAAACTGTTCGTGGTTTACATGCACAATAATTCATGTTTCCGGATGCGTCCACCCTACAACACGAAAATGTGCACTTTGTTTCATGTTGTGACGGCCAGCGGCAGGACGGCACCGGCGAAATCGGCAATCACTTTCAAGGTCACTTCTGCCGCCTCGCGGTGCGGCGAATGGCCCACACCCGGAAGCATCGTCACCTCGACCGGGCAGTAGCATTCGTTCTGGATGATCTCGACTTGGCGCGCCGTGCCGTACTGGTCGGCGGCGCCCTGGATCACCGCGACGGGGACGCGGATATAGGCCAGCGCATCGCTGATGTCCCAGGCGCGGAATTTCGGATCGAGCCAGGCGCCGTTCCAGCCGTAGAACGCGTTGTCGGCATCCTTGTGCCAGCGCGCGAGTTTTGTCCGAAGCTCCGTGGTCTCGTAGGCGATCTTGATGTCGGCGATGGACGCGACCGAGACATCCTCGACGATGACATGCGGCGCGATCAGAACGACGCCGTTGAGCCGATGATCCTGATGGCCGCCGGCATAGAGCGCTGCGATCGAGGCGCCGTCGGAATGGCCGACCAGAATGCCGTCGCGGAAGCCGATCGCGTCGAGCAGCTTCGGCAGCACGTCGCGCGCCTCGCGCTGCATGTAGTCGAGCGGCCGCGGCAACGTCACAGGCGAGGAGGCGCCATAGCCCGCACGCGAATAGGCGAAGACGGACGCGCCGGTGGCGGCTTGCAGCCTGTCGGGAAAATCGCCCCACAGACCGACGCTGCCGAGCCCTTCATGCAGCATCACGATGCACGGCCCATCCGACGGCTGCGGCCCGATCAGGCGATATTCGAGTTCGGCGCCGTCGATGGCGAGGAAGCCGGAGGGAGCGAGCGTCATGCGGACCTCCGCGCGCGCAGCCGGATTAGCGGCGCACTCTCACTCCTTGCTCCGTCGTTCCCTCCCCCCTTGTGGGGGAGGGCTAGGGAGGGGGGTGAGCCACACGCGCCGGAGTTCGCGGCACCCCCCTCTCTATCTCTCCCCCACAAGGGGGGAGAGAACCAAGGGGAAGTCGCAGCGATACTTTGCTTTATAACGACAATCATAATCTCGCCTCTGCTCGTCACTCGAGGCGACGCGCCAGCGTCGAACCCGGAATCTCGAGCGGCTTAGATAATCTTAAGATTCCGGGCTCGTTCGCTTTCGCAAGCGCCCCGGAATGACGACACAACTAATGCCCCGCCCCTTCGCGCAGCTTGAAGCGCTGGATCTTACCGGTCGCGGTTTTCGGCAAGCTGTCCACCACCTCGATCCAGCGCGGATATTTCCACGGCCCGATCTTCTGCTTGACGTGCTCCTTGAGCGCTTCATGCAGATCGAGCTTGTCGGCCGCCGGACGCAGCACCACGAAGGCCTTCGGCTTCAACAGCCCTTCCGCGTCGGCTTCCGGCACCACGGCTGCTTCCGCGACCGAGGGATGCGTGATCAGCGCGCTCTCGACCTCGAATGGCGACACCCAGATGCCGGACACCTTGAACATGTCGTCGGAGCGGCCGCAGATGGTATAGCGACCGTCGGTGTCGCGGATGTATTTGTCGCCGGTGCGGGTCCAATAGCCTTCGAAGGTGGCGCGGCTCTTGTGGCGCTGATTCCAGTAGCCATCGCCGGCCGAGGGCGCGTGCACCACCATCTCGCCGATCTCGCCGTCGGCGACATCCTGGCCGGCTTCATTGACGAGCCGCACCTGATAGCCCGGCACCGGCCGCCCAGAGCAACCGTATTTGATGTCGCCCGGCGCGTTCGACAGGAAGATGTGCAGCAGCTCGGTGGAGCCGACGCCGTCAAGAATGTCGACACCGAAGCGTGCGCGCCAGGCATTGCCGACCGATTCCGGCAGCCCTTCGCCGGCGGAGGTGCAGATGCGCAACCGCGTGCCAGCACGCTCGTCCTTCGTCGTGTCATCGTTCAGCATCGCCGCGAACAGGGTCGGCACGCCGTAGAAGATGGTCGGATTGTAGCGGTTCAACAGCTTGAACATGGTGGCCGGCGTCGGCCGCTCCGCGTTCAACACCGTGGTGGCGCCGACCGACAACGGAAACGTCAGCGCGTTGCCGAGCCCATAGGCAAAGAACAGTTTGGCCGCCGACAGGCAGACATCATCCTCGCG
>NZ_JBARGP010000277.1:0-9793 GCF_049798375.1 Bradyrhizobium sp. | reverse complement strand
GGCAAATACCGGATTGCCGTGGGACCGGCGCACGATACATTCGTCACGTGCAAAGGCAGGGGGACGGCAATGCGAATCTGGCTCGCGGTCGCGGCAATGATCGTGCTCGTTGCTGCTCCGGCACAGGCGCAAATGGGTGGAGGCGGCGGTGGCCGGCACCGACAGGGTGGCGACAAGGGCGCCGAGCCGAAGAAGCCGCAGGTGGACGAGAAGGCCTACAAGGCCGCGCTCGATCGCATTCCCGAGCCCAAGCAGAAATATGATCCCTGGGGCGTCGCGCGTCTAAGTCAGCCGGACAAGACCAAGACGAAATAATCCGCAAGGTCCGCCTGCGATGACGCCGCGGCCGCCGGCGATCGGCCGCGCAGTCGCGTGACGCGGCATACCGGACCGCGCGTAACTGGCCGCACCGCCTCTCCCCGTCGGAACACCGCTCGTCCTGACGCCACTCGGTTCGTCACATCGGCTCGGCCATCCGTCCCAAGGCGATGGACGAGCCGCGGCAGCATGCGTTGGATCGGGGACCTGACCCCCGTCAGGCTCCGAACCCCCGTGATGCCGAGGCGATCATGTTGATGGTATCCGAACCATGCACTCGTAGTCTTGGCCGCAGGCTTGGCCGCGGACCTAGCGCGATTGGCCCGACCGCGCGCGCGTGGCTGGTTGCCGCAATCCTGCTCGTGGCCTCCCCCCATGCCGCCCTTGCGCAGGGGTGGCAGCACTGGGGCGGCGATGCCGGCGGCACCCGGTTCTCAGCCCTGAAGCAGATCACGCCGGGCAATGTCGACCGGCTGATCCAGGCCTGGGCGTATCGCACCGGCGACCTCGATCAACGTATCGGGGCAGTGGCAGGTAGAACCAAGTTCGAGGCGACGCCGCTGCTGGTCGAGGACAGCCTGATCTTCTGCACGCCATTCAACGAGGTGATCGCGCTCGATCCCGGCTCGGGAGCGCAAAAATGGCGCTACGATCCGAAGCTGAGCGACCGCCAGCGCCCGGCCAATCGCTATGCCTGCCGCGGCGTCGCCTATTGGGTCGACAATCAGGCCGCGCCAGATGCGGCCTGCCGTAGCCGGATCTTCACCGGCACCAATGATGCACGCCTGATTGCGCTCGATGCGCGCACAGGACGGCCATGTGACGGCTTTGGCGCGCAGGGCGAGGTCAAGGTCGAGATCGATCATGCGCTGCAATGGCCGGGCGAATTCCAGATCACCTCGGCGCCGGTCGCAAGCCGCGGCGTCGTCGTGGTCGGCTCGGCGATCGCCGACAACAGGAGTGTCGACGCGCCGCCCGGCACGGTGCGCGGCTTCGATGCGCGCAGCGGGCAATTGCGCTGGAGCTTCGATCCGCTGGTTCACGACGGCATCACCGCGGGGCATGCGAATGTCTGGGCGCCGATGTCGGTGGACGAGACGCGCGGGCTGGTGCTGCTGCCGACATCCTCGCCCAGTCCGGATTTCTTCGGTGGCCGGCGGCCCGGCAACAATGACCACGCCGATTCGGTGGTGGCGCTGAACATCGAGACCGGTGCGCTCGCCTGGTCGTTCCAGACCGTGCATCACGACGTCTGGGACTACGATCTGCCGGCACAACCGACACTCGCACGCATCGATACCGGCGCAGGCCAGCGCGACGTCGTGATCCAGCCGACCAAGCAGGGCTTTCTATTCGTGCTCGATCGCGACACCGGGCGGCCGGTGTGGCCGGTGGAGGAACGGGCCGTGCCGCAAGGTGGGGCGGATGGCGAGCAGCTGTCGCCAACGCAGCCGTTTCCGACCCACGTGCCGCCGCTGCTGACGCAGGCTTTCGGCCCCGACGATCTGTTCAGGCTGCCGCTGATCGGCAATCGCTCATGTGAGGCGCAGCTCGCGCCATTGCGCAATGACGGGCTGTTCACGCCGCCATCGACGCAGGGCACGCTGCTCTATCCGATGACCGGCGGCGGCGTGAACTGGGGCGGGGCGGCGTTCGATCCTATTCACCAGATCGTCTACGCCAATGTCAGCCATGCCATTCACATCATCAGGCTGATCCCGCGCAGCGAAGCCGACACCTTGACGCCGCCGCGCGGCGTGGATTTCGGGGCGCAGCTCGGCGCGCCATTCGCGATGACGCGCGCGGTCGCGATGTCGAAGCTTGGGCTGCTCTGCAACGCGCCGCCCTGGGGCGAGATGGTCGCGGTCGATCTGAAAGCCGGTAAAATTCTCTGGCACGCGACGGTCGGCACCACGGAGGATCGCGCGCCGCTCGGGCTCGCCTTCAAATGGGGCACACCGCTGGTCAACGGCGTCGTCGTCACCGCAGGCGGTCTCGTCTTTACCGGTGCCATGGATGCCTATCTGCGCGCCTTCGATGCGGCCGATGGGACCGAGCTGTGGCAGGGACGGCTGCCGGTGCCGGGCGTTGCCAACCCGATGACCTATCAGTGGCACGGCGAGCAATATGTCGTGATCGCGGCCGGCGGCCATTCCGAGGCCGGAACCACGCTGGGCGATAGTCTGGTCGCATTCAGGCTGGCGCGCGATGGCGAGACGCCGTCCCTGTGGTCGCGGACGATCGACCGTCCCGGCGGTCGGCTGGCCGGCGGCGCATTCGGCGCATTGATTGTGCTGATGCTGATGACGACCGTGATCTGGCGGTGGCGGCGTGCCCGAGCCTAACTGTCGAAGGCGACGCCGATCCGCTTGTCGTGGCTCCAGACGGCATGGCAGCGGCGGGCGAGCTTGTCCGCGGGGATCACGAGCGTGAAACTCTCGGGCAGGCCAACCGGAGTCACCACCTCGACCCGCGCGCCGGTGTCCGAAAGGTTGCGGACCGTGCAGTCGACCGCGCCGCCGCCATCGAAGGCGAGCCTGCCCTGCTTGAGTACCCGGTGCCGGGGAGCGATCCGTTTGTCGTCCGTCGTGATTGCGTTCATCATGATCTGTCACCCGTAGATCCGGATGTCGCCTCGTTTCAAAAGTACGTAAAATGTAGAACGGAACTGGTTTCATTCCGATGAAACCGATTCAGAAAAAGCGATGACTGACTGTTAACCATGCTGCGCAGCGGCATCACAGCATGGCAAACGCGCTCGAGACCATCGCCACCGGCTTGCCGTCCGCTGCGCTCGACAGCGTGACGCGGCCGAAACTCATGGTGCGCCCGAGTCGCATCGCCCGCGCATCGGCCAGCACGTCGCAGGAAGCGGCCGGCCGCATGAAGTGGGTGGTCTGGTCGACCGTCGTCATCGGCCGGTAGCCGCCGTTCGCGGCGACCAGTGCAATCACCATGGCGGTGTCAGCGAACGCCATCAGTGCCTGGCCGCAGACGACGCCATTGTCGCGGCACAGCCGCTCGGAAAACGGCATGCGGAGCCGTGCCGCGGGATAGGGCTCCGCGGCATCTGCGACAGTGTACTCGGTGATGCTTTCGATCCGGAGCGCGAGATCCTTGATCCAGGGCGCGAAGACATCGTCAAGAATGCGACGCGCGTTTTCGATAGTGAAGTTCGAGCCTCCGCTGGGCATAGGTGTGAAATCCTCCCGGTGTTTTTGCCGAGCTAATCCCGAAACCACGGCCCCCACAAGGATGTCGCAGGTGCGTGGCTTGAAAACGACTGATATGGCGGCCTAGAGTGCGAAGCCGTTGGGGAGCCGGGGGCGATGCGGCGCCGGTTGTTTCTGCCGGTCGGATCATATCGAGAGATGAAGTTCCGCGATCCCCAGGGGGGCCGCGAATTCGGTGCTACGTCCCCGGCGAGGGCGACGCGAGACGCGGGCCGAACGCGCTTGGCGGCTATGCCAGCGATGCTATAAGGCCGCCAATATCAGGGAGCTGTTGCAATGAAGAAGACGAGCGTGGCGATGGCGATCGCGTTGCTGGCAGGATGGGCGATGCCGTTCGTGCCGTCGCATGCGCAGATGCCAAATATCAACCTGCTGCAGGATAATACCCCGACCAAGACGCCGGAGGAGAAGGAAGCCGACGAGGCGCGGGAAAAGGCCTACAAGGAAACGCTGAGGAAGATCCCGGATGCGAAGACCTCGTCCGATCCCTGGGGCGGCGTCCGTAATGCCGAGGCGCCGAAGGCGGCGTCGAAGACGACGGCTGTGAAGGCGACAGCGGCGAAGAAGCCGAAAGCGACCGCCAACAGCAACTGAGCCCGCGTTCTCCGGGACTCGGATTCACGGCAGTCCATCGCCATATTGGCAGGATTGCAGCGTGTTCGGAGTATGCACATGGGCGGCCCGGTCTTTCGCCCGCGAGATCTGGCCAGCCGGATGGCGGCCCGGCGCCGGAGCAGCAGCGGTCCAGACGGCTATCTGCGCGAGACCTTCACCTTGCCGCGCCAGGAAGCGCGGGCGAGGGCGCGCGACTTTTTTGCCCGCTTTCCAAAGGCGGGCTATATGAGCGCCGTGGAAAGCTGGCGGGAACTGCCCGACGGTGCGATCGAATTCACGATGCGGCGGCTGCGCAGCGCGGATTGAGTCCCATAGTCCGCGCGGCGCACGTTGCAGGTGACGAGGGGCCCGCGGCGGCAGGCGGGGCAGGACTGGGACTGCAGGTCAGGCGCTGTCGAGCGACTCGGCGACGATCCGAATGCGGAAGACCGGCTGGCGGGCCTCGTCGAGCAGCTCCATTTGCCACTCGGAATTTTCCGCCAGCTTGCGCGAGATGCTGCCTGCCATGTCAGCGCAAACGGTGGTCATTTCTTTCCATGCGGCATCGCGATCGGCGCATTCGGTGCCATACTCCGAAGCGCCTGAGAAACGGCCGTTGCGGATGCGGAAGAAATAGAGCGGCATTGTCAAAACCGGTGAGCCCTGACCGCCCCAGGACGCTGGGTCCTTACTGATACTGCGTTGATGGAAGCGTAAACGCAGCCATCAGATCAATTCCGGGAAACTACGGTCGAGATTCAACCAGGAGATGTAGTTGTGGCAATGAGATGCGTTCGCGGCCTTGCTGCGGAGGTTTCGCAGCTTCTCTCACTCGAACAGTTTCTCGGGCGCGACGGTGAGGCGGTAGGCAACCTCGGTTGAGCCGTCGACCACTTCGAGCAACGCGTCACAGAGGGGGCAGCGCACGTCGTGCGCGTTTCCGCTTCGCGACAGCAGCTCAATCCGGCGGAAGCCGGCCTTGCAAGCGGGACAAATCACGTCGTCTTTTTTCATGCAGGGATTATGCACGTGACGAATTACTGTTCCACGACAACGCGGCGCCGCCGCAACTTTCTGCGGCGATTCCGCAGCCGATACGAAGGGATTGCCGGCGCAGCATGAGCCCCACTGCAGCGTGAGGCTGGCATCAAAAAAGCCCCGGGCGCAGGTCCGGGGCTTTTTCTCGGCGCTGTGGGATTTCAGGGCCCAGCGCCTGCAGATGACCGCGGTGGTCGCATCAGGCCAACGATCAAAGCCGCAGCCGCGTTCGACGGTCGCCGTGGCGCACTTCGGATCGTCCGACGTTTTTCAGGATCGTCTGACGTTTGCTATCCGTCATGCTCGTCCGGCGTCGTGGTCATCACGATGGCCTCGAGTGTCGAACGTCTGCTCTTACAACCTTAACTTTATACCGCAACCAAAAGTTTATTGCAACGGACGATAATAGGGGGGTCCAGGCGCGACCATCCGGGCGCGCTGGGCCGTCCCTCCGACCATCGGAATGACGCATTTTCGCCAAGTCGCGCCGCCGAGGCCGCCTGATGTACAAGGTCATCGACACCATCCTCAACATCGGCTGCTTGCTGGCGGCGGTTTTCTATCTGCTGACCATTCTCTGGGCGCAGGCGAACTGCTCGCTCGTTCCTGCGCTCGGCCGACAGTGCGACGGGCCTGAATTCGACGCATGGATGATTCCGTTCTTCTTGGCGCCGATCAGCATTCCTGCGCTGATCGGAGTGGCCCTGATGTTGTGGAGAGACCGCGCAAGCGATAGCGCGCGCGTAGGAACTTCGGTTCCCGAGAATGCGACATGCAACGCCTGATAGCGATGCGGATCAATCCACGCAGGACGTGCCGAACAAAAGCAGAAGGCTGGGCGGAACTTCGTTCCTGCCAGGAGAACACCGGATTGTGATGGAACTTTTCGCAATCAAGAAAAGCTTTTTCACGACCTCGATGGTGCCGACCATCGCCGCATTGAAGTCCTCCAAGTGCTCCGCCGGAATCCAATATTCAAAATGCGCAATGCCGCCGCCCTCCTGCACGGCGTAGAGGAAGCTTTGCCTGACCTGGAAGCGCGTCACATAGCCGGCGCCACTGCAGGGACGTTCCAATCCCGCGCCATCTTCGCCGCGTAGTCTTCGCTCAGTACTGGATAGAAGATCGGTTGCTAGGGACGTCGCGGCGGAAATGCAGTGATGCCGCGCCATGGATGAGCGCGAACTCCGTCGGGCCGGCTGGCCGCCGCAACGTGATGGCGGGTTCCTGTTGCATGCTGCCTAATAGCGGGAACAAGCACGACAAGGCAATCGTGGTGCAGCAGCGGTGGCGCTGCTGCACCAGCACGCCAATGACTTAGGGCTTCACGCAGAACGCGGCGCAGGCGTTTTCCATGGGGGCCCGCGACGTGCAGGTCGCGGCGTCAGGCCCGACATAGCTCGCGATGATCTCGCCGGTCCCACCCTCTGGCGGCCTGTGATTGTTGCAGACCGCTGCCATGATGAGTTCGCCCTCGGCACATCTGAGCTTGCAGACTTGTCCGCCAGGCCCGTTCGACTGCGTGATGAAACGGATCGGCACGGCCGTGCCGGGCAGTCCCTCCTTGCCGGCCGACCCCGCCAGACCTTGCGGGCCGGCACCACCAACTGCACCGGCAAGACCTGGCGGGCCAGCAAGACCTGGCGTGCCGGCAGGACCTTGCGGTCCAGGAGGACCTTGCGGGCCGGGAGGACCGGCGGGACCTTGCGGCCCCGCTGCGCCTTGAGGACCGGCGGCACCTTGCTTGCCTTCGGATCCGGCAGGACCCGGCTTTCCCTCTGGTCCGGCAGGTCCGGCGATGCCGGCAGGGCCTTGCTCGCCCTTCGAGCCCGGCGGGCCGGCTGGGCCCTCGAAACAGCCACCCAACGTCAACGCCAGACCGCAGGCCACGGCCGACACCAAGACGCGCGTCCTCATGCTTCCTCCCACCCCGTTTGCGTGTGTTGAATCTTTATCCGGTACAATCTGAAGGAACCCGAGCGGGAGTCAATCGATCTGAACGCCTTCGAGCATCAAACAACGGCCATGCTCGAGCATCGCGAGGTGCATCACTTTTCACGCAAGGCCGGCCCGGTGTGCAGGAGCCGTGGTAACGTTCGCCTGTCGCCATTCCGCTGGCCATCAACATGGCTCGCGCCCGGGCACGGTCGCCGAGGCTCTGGTGCTGGATCGCCTTTGTCGTCGGCCCCTTGGTGCCATTGCTGCTCGCCATCATTGGCCGCCGTCGCAATGCGACCGCAACGCCCGCGGCAACGAACTAATCGGTGGCGCTCACCTGAACGCGACCACGGTGGCGATCGGCAAATAATCCAGGCTATCACCCGGCCGTATCTCCGATGACCGGGTTCGAAGAGATCGCAATTGACTGACGAAAAGAATTCGTCAGCTGGGACGACAATGACGCGCGACACTTCGGGCACCCCGCAGCCGCAACCCCACCGGCCGCCCCAGCGTCGCTCGGGGTATTGCTCGCAGACGGATCCCGTTTCGTCACAAACAAAAACAGCAGCTCGCTCGGTCAAAGCGGAATCCTACGCCCGGGGCGCCGTTACGATAGCTCATGCTATGGCGCAGGCTTGTTCGACCTGACTTACGGTCAGGACCGCCGCGGCGGTCTCAAAATGATCGCGCGTATAACTGCACGTGACTGCACAGGCTTCCTGGGAAGACGCGGTTACCGGGCGAAAGCAGGGAAAGCCGCGCCGTCAACAACTTCAGAAATTCCAGATTGCTCGCATGCAGTCGCAGATTGCGCAAAGAACATATTGCGAACATAGAACAGATAGGGTACGTTGCTTCCCAAGATTGATCGGCCTCGTCCTCGTTAACCGTTTGTCCATCACGCGAATCCCCGCCATAAGGAGCGCCTATGTCCGCCACCGCCCTGCGCATCGTCGAAGGTTCCTCCATGGATAAGAGTAAGGCGCTGTCCGCAGCCCTGTCCCAGATCGAGCGTCAGTTCGGCAAGGGCTCGGTGATGAAGCTCGGCAAGAACGACCGCTCAATGGACATTGAGACGATCTCAACCGGCTCGCTCGGGCTCGATATCGCGCTCGGAGTTGGCGGTCTGCCAAAAGGGCGGGTTGTCGAGATTTACGGGCCGGAATCCTCGGGCAAGACCACCTTGGCGCTGCACACCGTAGCGGAGGCACAGAAGAAGGGCGGCATCTGCGCCTTCATCGATGCCGAGCACGCGCTCGACCCGGTCTATGCCCGCAAGCTTGGCGTCAATATCGACGAACTCCTGATCTCGCAGCCTGACACCGGTGAGCAGGCGCTGGAGATCTGCGACACCCTGGTACGTTCGGGCGCGGTCGACGTGCTGGTGGTGGACTCGGTCGCAGCGCTGGTGCCGAAGGCCGAGCTCGAAGGCGAGATGGGTGAATCGCTGCCGGGCCTGCAGGCACGCTTGATGAGTCAGGCGCTGCGCAAGCTCACCGCCTCCATCAACAAATCCCACACCATGGTGATCTTCATCAACCAGATCCGTATGAAGATCGGCGTGATGTACGGTTCGCCCGAGACCACCACCGGCGGCAATGCGCTGAAGTTCTATGCGTCCGTTCGCCTCGACATCCGCCGCATCGGTGCGATCAAGGAGCGCGACGAGGTGATCGGCAATTCCACGCGCGTCAAGGTGGTGAAGAACAAGCTGGCGCCGCCGTTCAAGCAGGTCGAATTCGACATCATGTATGGCGAGGGCGTTTCGAAGATGGGTGAGATTCTCGATCTCGGCGTCAAGGCCGGCATCGTCGAGAAGTCCGGTGCCTGGTTCTCCTATGACAGTCAAAGGCTCGGGCAGGGGCGGGAAAATTCCAAGACCTTCCTGCGCGCCAATCCCGATATGACCGCCAAGATCGAGGCCGCGATCCGGCAGAACTCCGGCCTGATCGCCGAGCAGATCCTGGCCGGCAATGCCGAGCGCGATGCCGAGGGTGAAGAGCCGGCCGAAGAATAAGCCTGTGACGGCAGCGGGCGCTTCTGGATGGTGAGTTGCCGACATCCAGAACGCCCGTTTGCACGTGCCTTGCTTCTGCGGTTTCGCGCACGTTTGAATTGGCGTTCACGAGCATTGGAAAGCCGAGAGCACCAGCCCTATCAGTTGTAAGTCACTTTGATCTGAATTTCTGACGACGAGCGCGCGGACAATTGCTGAAGTCCGCCGCACCTGATGTCCGCACTTTTCGTGTCGTATGCATTGCATGGTGGCGGCTGATGACGCGCCTGATCCTGACATCTGATGATTCCAGTGCTGGCGCGCTTCAGCGCAGCGGACTTGCCGACCTCGTGGTCCCAATTCTCTACCGATTTGTATGGGGACCGCTGCCGTCCGACGCAAAGCTCTCGGCTTATCTCGCGCGCCGCACCAGGCAGCCGAGGGGTGGCCATTGGTTGGACTTCGCCTCGCATCGCGACCTTGAGGCGAGCGGTGGTCCGAAGCGCAGCTTCGTCGCGCTCCTCGAGCGCTGCGACAGCGTCGAATTGTGGATGGACAATCGCCCGAACGATCAACTGGTTCTGATCTGGTTGCTAAGCTACTTGCACGATCATGCGGAGGTCGCAACGAAGATCGTGTTGCGACACATCGATACGCCGCTGTTCGATGCGCT
>NZ_JBARGP010000276.1:0-10044 GCF_049798375.1 Bradyrhizobium sp. | reverse complement strand
GCCTCGGCCTATTTCCCCTCGGGCTTTGATCGCGCCGCCATCCTCACCGTCGACGGCATCGGCGAGGCGGCCGGCTCGACGCTGGCGAAGGGCGTCGGCAAGGATATCGAGGAGATCGAGAGCTTCGACTTTCCCAACTCGATCGGCTTTGCCTGGGAAGTGATCTGCGGCTATCTCGGCTTCGATATCTACGACGCCTCGAAGCTGATGGGGCTGGCGGCCTATGGCAATCCCGCGACGTTCCGTACCCAGTTCGCGCAAATGATCCGCGTCGGCGACGAGGATTACTCGGTCGATCCGGAGGCGATGGGCTTCCAGTCGGCCAAGACAAGCCGGCTGGAGAGCCTGATTGGTCCGCCGCGCTATGAAGACATGGCGTTCGAGCGCCGGCATGCCGATATCGCCGCGGCGCTGCAGGAATCTACCAATGAAGCTATCATGGCGCTAGTCCGGCGCCTCAAGCGCAAGGTGCCCTTCGACAAGCTCTGCTTCGCCGGCGGCGTCGCGCTCAATTGCGTCACCAACGAACTGATCAAGCAAGCCGGTGGCTTCTCCGAAATATTCATCCCCTATGCGCCGCATGACGCAGGCACCGCAATCGGCGCCGCCTTCGCCGTGCATTGCGCGAAAGCGAAAAATCAGCCGGAGCGCGGCAATTCGACACCCTATCTCGGCCCTGAATTCGACCGGCGCGAAATCCTGGCGGCGGTCAAGTCGGCCGGCTTCACGCCGCACATCAGCAAAAATCCCGCGCGCGACGCCGCCGGGATGCTCGCCGACGGCAAGATCGTCGCCTGGTTTCAGGGCCGCATGGAATTCGGACCCCGGGCGCTGGGCAACCGCTCGCTGCTCGCCGACCCGCGCCGGCCCGACATGCGCAACATCCTCAACCAGAAGGTTAAGCACCGCGAGGACTTCAGGCCCTTCGCACCGAGCGTGCTCGCCGAGCATGCCGACCAATGGTTCGAGGTCGGCGCGCACGCCAGGAGCCACGAGTTCATGCTGTTCGCATGTGGCGTCAAGCCCGACCGCAAGGATCGCATCCCCGCCGTCCTGCATCAGGACGGGACCGCCCGGCTGCAGCTGGTGCAGCGGGACTCAAACCCGCGTTATCACGAGCTGATCTCCTGTTTCCACGAGCTGACCGGCGTGCCGCTCGTCGTCAACACGTCCTTCAACGACAGCGAGCCGATCGTCTGCACGCCGGCGGACGCGATCGTCACCTTCCGCAAGTCCGGCATCGACGCGCTGTTCATGGGCGAAGTCTACCTGACGGCCGAGGATTGAGTCTCACGGCCGCGTCGTCATCGCGCGCGGCAATCCCGCCGTGCGCAGCGGCTCGGCAAGGCGCGCGAACTCGCAAAGCAGCGAACGCGTCTTGCGCGGATCGATGATCTCTTCGACCCAGAATTTCTCGGCGGAGCGGAACGGCGAGCGCAGCTTGTTCAGCCGCTCCTCGATCTCCTTCAGCTTCACTTTGGGATCTTCAGCCGCCTCGATCTCGGCGCGATAGGCTGCCTCGATGCCGCCTTCCAGCGGCAGTGAGCCCCAATAGGCCGACGGCCAGGCATAGCGCATCGAGAAGCGGTCGGCCGGCTGATGCACCACGCCGGCGACGCCGAACGAGTTGCGCACGATCACCGTGCACCACGGCACTGTGGTCTGGTTGACCGCCGCCATCGCGCGGACGCCGTGGCGGATCGTGCCAGCTTTTTCGGCATCGAGCCCGATCATGAAGCCGGGGCAATCCATCAGGTAAACGATCGGCAGATGGAAGGTCTCGGCGAAGTCGACCCAGCGTATGACCTTCTGGCAGGCGTCCGCCGTCCAGGAGCCGCCATAGTGGAAGGGATCGCTGGCCAGCACCATCACCGCGCGGCCTTCCAGGCGCGCAAGGCCCACGATGGCCGGCCGGCCGAAATTCTGCGCAACCTCGAAGAACGAGCCCTGGTCGACGACGGATCCGATGATCGGCCGCATCTTGTAGACCTGCCGGCGGCTGCGCGGCACCACGTTCAGCAGGGCCTCGTCATGGCGCTCGGGATCGTCCGTGCACGGCAAGATCGGCGGCAGCTCATGGACCGAGGACGGCAGATAGGACAGGAAGCGCCGCGCGCACGCAAACGCCTCCTCCTCGGTATCGACGGCATGGTCGACCGCGCCGGCGCGGGTCTGGATGTCGGCGCCGCCGAGCTCCTGCTTGCCGAGGTCCTGGCCGAGCCGCTTCACCACCGGCGGGCCGGCGACGAACATCGCTGACGCTTTGGTCATGATCGAATAATGGCTGGCGGCGAGCCGCGCCGCACCCAGTCCGGCGACGGAGCCCAGGCCCAAGGCGACCACCGGCACACGCGACAGGTTCTCGGTCGTATAACGATACCACCTGTTACCGCCGATGCCGCCGGGCAGATTGGCCGCGCCCTTGGTCTCGATCGTCTTCACCGAGCCGCCGCCGCCCGAGCCCTCGATGACGCGGATGATCGGCAGGCGGAAGTCGTGCGCCATCTCCTCGGCCATCAGCGGCTTGGCCGAGATCGAGGCGTCGGCGGAGCCGCCGCGCACGGTGAAGTCGTCGCCGACCACGACCACGGTGCGGCCGTCGATCCTGGCGCGGCCGAACACGCAGTTGGCGGGCGTCACATGCTTCAGCTCGCCCTCGGCATCATATTCGCCGACACCAGCGACCGCGCCGATCTCGTGGAAGCTGCCGCGATCGATCAATCCATCGATGCGCTCGCGGACCGTAAGCCGACCCTGGTCGTGCTGGCGCTTGACCTTGTCAGCGCCGCCCATCTCCCGCGCGAAGGCTTCCCGCCGGGCCAGTTCGTCGAGCTCGGGCTTCCAGACCATTCAACTCCTCCGTCCGGGTGATCTTGTCGGTGTTCTTGTGATTGTTCTTAGGCGTCACCGGGAGCGGCTTTCTATCCATCCGTCCATTGAATATCTCGGCCTCGGCGCCCTGCAGCAGCGCGCCGACGGTGCGGCCGAGCTCGAGCATCGGACCCGCCACCTCGTCATGCAGACGCGTCTCATCATACATCGCCGAGAGCAGCCCGATCGTCAGCACGACATAGGTCTGGTATTGCGGCGACCACAGCGGCAGCGCCAGCCCGTTGATATGCGCGCTCCACAGGCCGCAGGCGGTCACATAGCCGTGCTCCTTGAGGTGCAGCCGATTGGCGGCGAGCCGCGGACGCAGCGCCTGTGCGGCCTCCGGCATCTCGCGCTCCATCTCGACCAGCAGCGCATCGCCGACCTCCGGCTCCAGCGCAGCCACATAGGCATGACCGGCCGCCGTGCTCGCCATCGAGATCCGGCTGCCGGTGGTTTCGTGCAGGCCGAGCGCATTGGCAGCGCGGCCGAACTCCAGATAGACCAGATGAAACTGATCCGGAATGACGAAGCCGACGGTGCCCGGCAGTTGCTCGGCGACATCCTGCAGCCGCTGCCGGATCAGATTGCGCAACTGCAAGCCGCGCGTCATCGAGGTGCTCATCGCCACCGCACTCGGCCCGATGCGATATTTCTGGTCGCGAGGCAAATAGACGAGCTGGCCCATCCGCGTCAGCGTGTGTGTCAAGCGCGACACCGTCGAGCGCGGCAGCCCGCAGCGGTTGGATATCTCAAGATTGCCGAGGCGCGCCTCGTGTCCTTCGAAACATCGCAGTACATCGAATGCCCGCGACACCACCTGAATGACGTCCCCTTCACCGGTCATGTCACCAGGGAGCATCCCCACCCTGCTCAGCCGCTCCGAGCGCCGTCCCATGCGTTTCGTTCCCTCTGGTTCCGCTCTGCGGAATTAAATTCCACTTGAAGAACACGCTACCTCAGGCAATCTGATGCCACAACAGAAAGCCGTGCATGAAAACCTGCGTTGCTAGCATGCTGGCACAAGACGCCATGTGGCCGGGGAGTGGGATGCCAGAGATCAAGGTGACGACCGAAGTCGCCGGCCGCGTCTGCGCGCTGCCGGCAGAAATCGGCGGCAGCATTAGTACCGGCGACGACGTCGCAGTCATCGAAGCGATGAAGATGGAAATACCGGTGCCCTCGCCGGCCACCGGTACGCTGACAACGCTGCTGGTGAAGCTCGACGATCTCGTGGCCGAAGGCCAAGTGGTCGCAATCGTCACCGACTGAGAAACGCTCAACAATTGACCAGCCTTGATTTACCAGGGTTGCGGAAACTGTGGGCTGGCAGCAGCCGCACGGCTGCGACATAACCTCTGCCGAGTTCCGTCTTCGGCGAGTTCGATCATGACCCTTCCGCGCCCTCGGCAGCATGCCAAGGCCTCCGCCCCTAATCCGCAGGACTGGGCGGCTTCGATGCTGCCGCTGCAGCGGTTCCTGGCTGCCTGCCACGCCGATTTCCGCGTCGACGATGACGGCGCGGTCGCGAGCTACATCCCCGAGCTCGGCAAGGCGGATGCTTCGCATTTCGGCATCAGCCTTGCGACGCTGGATGGCCATGTCTACGAGATCGGCGACAGCCGCATCCCTTTCACCATCCAATCGATGTCGAAGCCGTTCGTGTTCGCGCTGGCACTGGATACGCTCGGCGCAGCCAGGGTCGAGAGCGCGATCGGCGTCGAGCCCTCCGGCGATCCCTTCAACTCGATCCGCCTCAATGCCGAGAACCATCCGTTCAATCCGATGGTCAATGCGGGGGCGATCGCCTGCAGCGGCCTCATTCGCGAAGCCAAGGGCAACGACGCCTTCGAGACCATCCGCGTTGCGCTCGGCCGCTTCGCCGGTCGCACGCTCGACGTCGATGACGCGGTGTTCGCCTCCGAACGCGCGACCGGCGATCGCAACCGCGCCATCGCCTATCTCCTGCGCAACTCCGAGGTCATTAAGGTTGATGTCGCCGCGGTGCTGGACGTCTATTTCCGGCAATGTGCCGTGCTGGTGACCGCGCGCGATTGCGCTGTGATGGCGGCGACGCTTGCCAATCGCGGCGTCAACCCGGTCACCGGCGAACAGGTGGTGAGCACCTATGCGGTGGCGCGCACGCTCTCGGTGATGACGTCGAGCGGCATGTACGACTACGCCGGCGAATGGATCTACCGCGTCGGCATCCCCGCCAAGAGCGGCGTCGGCGGCGGCATCCTCGCCAGCCTGCCGGCGCGGCTCGGGCTCGGCAGCTATTCGCCGCGGCTCGACAGCCACGGCAACAGCGTGCGCGGCATCCGCGTCTGCGAGGCACTGTCCGCGCATTACGACCTGCACATGCTCAACCGCAGCGACGATGCGCGCAACGCCATCATCGCCGATTACGACATCGGAGCCAGCCCGTCGCGGCGCAGCCGCAGGACTCAGGAGCGGACGATCCTGACGCAACACCCCGACGCGGTGCGCGTGCTGGAGCTGGTCGGCACGCTGTCGTTCTCCAATGCCGACTACGTCTCGCGCGAGCTCGCGCAAAGCCCGATCCGGCCGCAATTCGTCATCTTCGACCTGCGCCGCGTCACCGCGATGACGCCGGCGGGGCTGCGCCTGCTCACCGAGCTGTTTCATGAGCTCGCCGACTTCTACATCACCGTCATCCTCGCCGGCGTTCGTCGCTCGTCGGCAGAGTGGGAGCAGATCACCAGGCTCACCGGCGACATTGCCAACGTCCGCGACTTCTATCTGCTCGACACCGCGATCGAATGGGCCGAGGACCAGATCGTCTACCGCTACGGCGGCGCGATCGATTTTCTCGAAATCACTGAAATGGCCGAGCAGCCGCTGCTGGCCGGATTGACGGAAGCCGAGATTGCCGAACTCACCGCGCATGCCACCATCACCACCTATCAGCAAAGCGAGCGCATCATCGCCGCCGGCGACGCCGCCACCTCGCTGTTCTTTCTGCGCTCCGGCGTCGTCCACGTGACATTGCCTGATGGCGTCAGGCTGGCGACGCTCACCGCGGGGCAGGCCTTTGGTGAGATGGCGCTGATCGAGCCGCAGCGCTCGGCCGACGTATTCGCCGACTTCTCCGCCACCGCATTCGAGATCGCGCTCAGCGATTTCGAACGCTTTCGCAGCGAGCATCCCAAGGCAAGCGAGACCATCATGCGCAACCTGGCAAAATTGCTCGCCGACCGTCTCATCGTCGCCAATGCGCGGCTCGACGTGCTGAAAGCCGATTAGGATGAGACCGGCAGGTGCCACGCCCCTCTCCGTGCCATTGCCATCGAGCCCTCATTGAGGTGATTCGCAACAGTGTCGTCTCAGATGATCTCCTCGGGCTTCTGCATGTCGATCGAGAACGTCTCGAGGAATTTCGACGTCATCACGTAGAAGCCAACCGCGAGTTGCAGTTCGACCAGTGCCGCCGGTGTCAATTTTGCGGCAATCGTCTTGAATGTGGCGTCGGTCGGGCGCTTCAGCGTCACGACCTCGTCAGCGAAAGCCAGTGCGGCGCGCTGCACCTCATCGAAGCACGATGCACCCTGCCAATTCTCCAGCGCCGCGTTCTGCTCGTCGGTGACGCCGACGCTCTTGCCGATGCGTTTGTGGGCAACGATCTCGTAGGGTGCCTCGCACAGGATACCGGTACGTGTAATCGCGAGTTCGCGCACTACCGGATCGAGTTCGCCCCTGTGGCGGATCGCGCCGCCAAGCCGGCAATACTGCTCCAAATGCACAGGTGAGTGCGCGAGCATCCGAAAGATGTTGGCGCTTCGATTCTTCGAAAGGAGCTCGCGAGTCCGCTCGTTGAATGAGCTGGGGTCGGCGTAGTCGATACGGGCCATGGAGTTCCTCTCTGAATTCACTGGTTTTTGTTGTTGATCGCCCAAACGTTACCGGCACTCCGACGCAGGAGCAACATAAGCGAGCCCAATTGACGCCGCATTACCAAACGATCTTTGGAACCGTCGATCGACGCCGAGTGGGGACTCGCAAAGCGGAGGTCGAGGCAGGGGTGTTCCGAGTAAAAATCCAGCCGACGTTGCGCGCGTTCCAGCGCAACGAAGAGTCGTGTCCAATCTATCGGGGAGGAACGGCATGAAGGAGGCCACTCAGAAGGCGACTTCGGAGGCACTTGCGCACATGCTGGCGGTGACCGCGTTGCTGGTCATCGCCAGCGTCCTCTTCTACGGACGGTGACAGACTGTTTGAGGTTCTGCGTATCAGTCGTTCGCCGACAGTGGGATGACATGTGAGCCGAGGCACTGGCTCATTCGGTTAGTTCAGTCGCGTTGAGTAAGCATCACGTTGAGTAAGCATCACGTTGGTACCGTATCAGTTTCGCGTCGGTGCCATCAAAGTTACGAGTTCGAGTAGGCGTAGAAGTAAGCGTATCGAGTTAACGGGTATCGCGCGCGCACGCAGCGATACGGGGCGGGGCGAAGTCAATCGTATCGAGTATCGTCCCGCCCCGGCTACCCCCGAGGCGGACAAGTTGTGCGAAGGCAGTCAGCTCGCATATCATCCTGTTGCCTTTGCGAAGTAAGGCACCAATCGACCGGCGAACTGAACGAAGCGCGCGGTGACGGCGTCACCGATAGCAAGATCGTTGTCGCCATGCGCCATCATGCGGAAACCCTCCCTGACGTCGATCAGCACCATGTTGTAAGGCACGTGCGCGCGGGTCTCCGGCGTCGCGGCGCGGCACACCAGCGATGTCGCATAGACCGTCCCCTCCCCGCTCGCCGTCTCCTCGGCAAGCTCGGTAGCGCCACAGGCGGCGCAGAAGTCGCGACGGAAATACTGCAGATGTCCGCATCGCGCGCAGCGCTGATAGCGGATCGCTTCGACACCTGTGGTCCAATCCGAGGCCTGCATCAGCGCACCCGCTCCAGGAACATGCTGACATGGGACGACAGCACGCCGCCGTCGCCATGCAGCAGTGTGATCGTGGCATCGCGCACCTGCCGCGCGCCGGCGCGGCCGGTCATCTGCAGATGGGCCTCCGCCAGATGCGCCATCGCGCCGCCGACGCCGCAATGGCCGTAGCTCAGGAGACCACCATGGGTGTTGAGCGGCACCGCGCCGTCGCGGTTGAAATAGCCGGCGCGCACCTGCGCGGCCGCCTCGCCGCGGCCTGCGAGACCAAGGTCTTCCAACAGCATTGCCAGCGTAATGGTGAAGCTGTCGTAAACAGCGGCGTAGCGCACGTCGCTGATCGATAGTCCCGAGGCCTCCCTGGCCTTGGCGATCGCGATCTCGGCGCCCAGTTCGCTCAAGGCAGGCGCTGCGGTGATGTGCTGATGCGTATGGGCCTGGGCGCAGCCGCGCACCTTGACCTGTGTGTCGCCGATCGGCTCACGACTGACGATGCAGGCCGCGCCGCCATCCGACACCGGGCAGCAATCCAGCAGCTTCAGCGGCAGCGCCACCGGCTTCGACGCCATCACATCGGCCACGCTGATCGGCTCGTGGAATTGCGCGCCGGGGTGGCTCAGCGCATGGGTGCGCATCAGCACTGCAAACTCGGCGAGGTCCTGTTGCGTGACGCCGTAGTCGTGCATGTAGCGCGAGGCGACGAGACCGTAATAGGCGGGGATGGTCGGCCCGAGCGGCACCTCGTAGTCGGGATGGCCGACCTGCGCCAGCGCTTGAATCGAGGCATCGCGGCTCTGCCCGGTCAGCCGGTTCTCGCCACCAACCACCAGCACATGGCGCGCGACGCCAGCCTCGACCAGATGGTGCGCCAGCATGGTCATTGCGAGCCCGGTGGCGCCTCCGACCTGCACCGCGTGGGCGTAGGACGGCTTGATGCCGAAATGCTCGGCGAACACGGTGGCTAGCATGATGTGCGGCGACACCGTGGAATAGCCGCAGAGGATGCCGTCAATATCAGCGCGTCTCAGCCCGGCATCGTCGAGCGCGAGCTGCGCCGCCATGCTCATCAGGTCGAGCGACGAGCGGCCTTCGTGCTTTCCGTAGGGCGTGAGGCCAGTGCCGGTGATGTAGCTCATCCAATCACCTTCCGCGTCATTCCGGGACATCGCACAGCGATGAACCCGGAATCTCGATGTGATGAGCTACCCGCGCAAACCAATTTCGAGATTCCGGGTTCGCCGCTGGCGCGGTGCCCCGGAATGACGGAGTAGTTAGCGCGATCATCATCAATACGACTTCGGCAGGCCGAGCACTTTCTCGGCGATGAAGCTCAGGATCAGTTGCGGGCTGATCGGGGCGATGCGGGGGATCAGGGATTCCCGCAAATAACGCTCGACGTGATATTCCTTGGCGTAGCCGAAGCCGCCATGGGTCATCACCGCCTGCTCACAGGCGTGGAAGCCGGCCTCGGCGGCGAGATATTTCGCGGAGTTCGCGGCCGGCCCGCAGGCCATGCCCTGGTCGTATTGCCAGCCGGCTTGCAGTGTCATCAGCCACGCCGCCTCCAGCTCCATCCAGTTCTTGGCAAGGGGATGCTGGATCGCCTGGTTCTTGCCGATCGGACGGTTGAAGACGTTGCGCGTCTTGGCGTAGCCGGAGGCGCGCGACAGCGCGAGATGGCCGAGCCCGACGGCCTCGGCTGCGATCAGGATGCGCTCCGGATTCATGCCGTGCAGGATGTACTGGAAGCCGCGGCCCTCTTCGCCCAGCCGATCCTCGACCGGAATCTCGAAATCCTCGAAGAACAGCTCGTTGGAGTCGACCGATTTGCGGCCCATCTTCTCGATCTCGTGCACGGCGATGCGGCTGCGATCAAAGTCCGTGTAGAACAGGCTCAGGCCGTGGGTCGGGCTCTTCACCTCTTCCAGCGGCGTTGTGCGGGCCAGTAGCAGGATCTTCTCGGCGACCTGCGCGGTCGAGATCCACACCTTCTGGCCGTTGACGACATATCTGTCACCCTTTTTATCGGATGTGCGCACCGCGCGGGTCTTGAGCTGCGTGGTGTTCAACCCCGTGTTCGGCTCGGTGACCGCAAAGCAGGCGCGCTCACGGCCATCGACGATGCCCGGCAGCATACGCGCGCATTGTTCCTTGGTGCCGAACACGACGACCGGGTTGAGCCCGAACACGTTCATGTGGATCGCCGACGCGCCCGACATGCCAGCGCCGGACTCGGAGATGGTGCGCATCATGATCGCGGCATCGAGA
>NZ_JBARGP010000275.1:0-15556 GCF_049798375.1 Bradyrhizobium sp. | reverse complement strand
CGCCGGCCGAGCGGCAGGTCGATGATGCGCCGACCGAACACGACGCGGTTCGACGCCACCGTCATCGCGTCATGATGCGCGCGGCGCATCAGCGCGGTGGATTTGACGCCGTTCGACAGCCGCGAGGAATTGACCATCTCGGCCATCTGCACGAAGCCGCGATCGAGCCGGCCGACGGCGTAGGCGATGGCGCCTTCCAGCTTGATCTCGCCCGAGGCCATCGAGCGGGTACCGAGCTTGTCCTTCAGCCGCACGATCCGGTAGTGGTTTTGCGTGCCGTCATCGAGGAAGCGCGGCATCAGGAACAGGCCGACGCCGCGCGTGCCTTTCTCCGCACCTTGCGGCCGCGCCAGCAGCATGACGACCTTGGCGTCGGCATTCGAGCAGAACCATTTCTCGCCGGTGAGGCGCCAATGGTCGCCCTCCCGCACAGCCGTCGTGGTCAAGGTGCCGACGTCGGAGCCGCCCTCCTTCTCGGTCATGAACTGACCGCCCTGCGTCAGCTTCGCCATATCGGTCTGCGTCAGGCCGCCGAGATATCTGTCCTGCAATTCCCGGCTGCCGAAATTCGCCAGCAGCTTGGCGCAGCCATCGGTGACGTTGATCGGGCATCCGAGCCCGAACTCGGCCTGATTGAACAGGAAGGTGAAGGCATGCTTCGCCGCGACCGGATACTTGTCCGGCCAGCCCAGGATGCCCTTTCGGATCGACATCGCATGGATGCCGAACTCGCCGAAAGCGGCGCGCTCCAGCTCGCGATAGGCCGGATGATATTCGATCCATTGCATGTCGCGGCCGAAGCGGTCGCGCTGGTGCAGCACCGGGCCATGGCGGTCGGCAAGCCGCGCGCATTCGTCGAGATAGCCGCCGGCCAGGGCACCCAGCCGATCGAGATGCGGCTCGATGTGGCGGAATAGCGTGTCGGGCAGATGGATACGCAGCAGGTCGGTCAACGCGGGATCGGCGCGGTAGAAATTCATGCCCGTGGTATCCGGCGCCAGCAAATCCGGCCGCGCCCCACCGGTCATGACGTCGTCGCGCTTCAAGAACTGGTGCATGTGGAATTCCTTGATCGCTTCGGTCCCGGAGTCAGAATATTTTTTTTCGCAGCCCGACTTCCACCTCACGTTCTCGCGCGAATGTGGAGCGGATGCCATAGGAACTTGCTGTCCCCGCCCCTAGATGCATAGCGCCCTGCATTGGAGGAAACCCCATGGACAATCCGACCTACAAGACCGCACTGATCGTCGGTGCCGGCGAGGGGCTGAGCGCCTCGCTGGCGCGGCTGTTCGCGCGCGAGAAGATCCGCGTCGCGCTCGCCGCGCGCAAGGTCGAGAAGCTCGGCGCGCTCTGCCATGAGACCGGCGCCAGCGCGTATCCCTGCGATGCCACCAATCCGGAAGAGGTCGAGCGGCTGTTCGGCCTGGTCGAGCGCGAGCTCGGCACGCCCGACCTCGTGGTCTACAATGCGAGCGGCCGCGCGCGCGGAGCGTTCGTCGACCTGGTACCGGCAGAGGTCGCGCAGGCGATCGCGGTATCGGCTTTCGGCGGCTTCCTGGTGGCGCAGCAGGCTGCGCAGCGGATGCTGCCCAACAAACACGGCGCGATCCTGTTCACCGGCGCCTCGGCAAGCGTCAAGGGCTACGCGCAATCGGCGCCGTTCGCGATGGGCAAGTTCGCGCTACGTGGTCTCGCGCAGAGCATGGCACGCGAGCTGTCGCCGCAGGGCATCCATGTCGCGCATTTCGTCATCGACGGCGGCATTCGCAGCGCCGCCAGGCCAGATTTTGCGGACAAGCCGGATTCGTTACTCGATCCCGATGCGATCGCGCTCAGCTACTGGAACGTCCTGCAGCAGCCGCGCAGCGCCTGGAGCTGGGAAGTCGAGCTGCGACCGTGGGTGGAGAAATTTTAAGGCGTTAGCGGCCGTCATTGCGAGCGCAGCGAAGCAATCCAGCATCACGAAGAAAGTCTGGATTGCTTCGTCGCTTCGCTCCTCGCAATGACGGAAGCTATAATCAATAAGCAACAACAAGAATCCAAGGGAGCTGACATGCCCACCGAGACCACGATCGACACCGGCACCGATGAACTGCTCTGCATGATCAGGGACCGCGTCGCGGTCATCACGCTGAACCGGCCGGAGGCGCGCAACGCGCTGTCTGACAATCTGAGCCCGGCGCTGCGGCGGATGATC
Organism: Bradyrhizobium sp.; assembly: GCF_049798375.1. GTDB lineage: Bacteria > Pseudomonadota > Alphaproteobacteria > Rhizobiales > Xanthobacteraceae > Bradyrhizobium. Next base: position 13,359 of record NZ_JBARGP010000275.1, on the reverse strand, counting down.
AAGAGCTGCGGTGACAATCCCGATGTCGGCGCGGTGCTGCTCACCGGCACCGGGACGGCATTCTGCGCCGGCGGCGACGTCAAGGGCATGGGCGCGCATCGCGATCCCAAGAAGCTTGCGATGTTGCATGAAGAGAAGGTCGCCGATCTCAAGCAGCGGCAGAGCCTGCTGACGGGCGCGCTGCATGGCCTGCGCAAGCCGACCATCGCAGCCCTGCCCGGCGCTGCCGCCGGCGCCGGCCTGGCGATCGCACTCGCCTGCGATATCCGGATCGCGGCGCAATCGGCCTTCGTCGCCACCGGCTATGTCCGCGTCGGGCTGAGCGGCGATTACGGCATCGCCTGGCTGCTGACGCAACTGGTCGGCACGGCGCGGGCCCGCGAATTGATGTTCACTGGCGAGAAGGTCGATGCCGACAGGTGCGCGCAGATCGGCCTCGTCAACCGCGTGGTGCCGGACGAGCGCCTGCAGGAGGAAGCGTTCGCCTTCGCCAAATCGCTGGCGGAAGGCCCGTCGCTGGCACTGCAGGCGATGAAGGACAATCTGGATGATGCGCTCACGGTAGATTTCGATACCGCGCGCGACCGCGAGGCCGAGCGCCTGATCCCGCTGACCACTTCGGCCGATCACAAGGAGGCGGTGCAGGCCTTCATCGAGAAGCGCAAGGCGGTGTTTGGCGGCGGCTGATCAATCGATTGGCTCTCGTAGGATGGGTGGAGCGAAGCTGGCGCTCGAAGAGCGAGGGCGAAGCGATACCCATCGCTAGCCGCCGCATGTGCCGAACCATGATGGGTATCGCTGCGCTCCACCCATCCTACGCGCCTCAGCGCGCCTGCATCCGGTCGGCAGAGTTTGATACGACGAGCCGCAAGCTCGCGCAGGATCGGTCCGCGCCGGCTCCGATCTGCTTCTCGAAGCGCACCAGCTTCCAGTCATCGGGATGCTGGCGGAATAGATAACCGGACTTCTTCGCAAGCCGGATCATGACATCGTTGGAGCGCAGCGTGTCGCCGAACATGGAGATGGCACCGAGCGCGGCGGCGCGGCATTCGAGATTCTGCAGCAGCGCCGGGCCGATGCCATGTCCGTGCCAGCGGTCCTGCACGGAAAGACCGAACTCGACGCTGTCGTCCTCGGAATGAAACGCATAGCGCGCCTCGCCGACGATGCGCTCGACATCATCGCCGGACATGCTTGCAACCAGACTGAAGCGATCGTCCCGCCCGGTGTGGGTGAAGTCATCGAGCACCGTTTTCGGCAACTCGCTCATGGCGCCGAGAAAGCGCTTGTAGCGCGAGCCGGAGCTGAGCCCACGCACATAGGCCTGCAGCTCGTCGGCATCGCCGGGGGTGACGAAGCGCAACGTCACTGCTTCGCCGCGGCGGGTGTGGACCACATCGGAATATTGACCGAGATCGGCGAGGTTCAGCTTCAACATGGCCCACTCCGAGACGAGGACCGCCGACGCCCTCCTTGAGGAGCGGCGTCGGCGTGGCGGCTCATCAAGCCCGCCAGAACGGCTTGTCGATCTCGTAGGCGACATCGCCCCGCGACAGGCCCAGGTCATGCAGATCGCGCTCCGACCAGCGCGCCAATTCCTGGCGCGACTGGTAGCGTTGGTGCCAGACATGGAGCAGCTCATTGAGCCCGCCCAAGGCACCCTGTGCATGATTATTTGTCATTGGTGAGGTGACGCAAGTGGACATGAAGACCTCCTGCAGTTAACTTGCTGACAGTATCTGGGCTCTTTTTGCACTGCCCACAAACGACACTTTGCGCCGCTTCGGATGACATAAATTCATGCAGTTGAGCCCGCTTGGATGAGCGCCCGCCTGCCCTCCCTCAATGGCCTGCGGGCGTTCGAGGCCGCCGCGCGGCATCTGAGCTTCACGCGCGCGGCATCCGAGCTGAACGTGACGCAGACCGCGATCAGCCATCAGATCAAGCGGCTGGAGGACGAACTGGGCATCCGCCTGTTCGTCCGCAACAACCGCAGCCTCGAGCTGACGCCGCAGGCCCGCGATTACCTACCGCTGGTGCGGGCGGCGTTCGACGATCTCCGGCTCGCGACCGAGCGGCTGGTGCGCAAGACCGACGGCAAGGTGCTCACCGTGTCCACGATCGCATCGCTGGCGGCCAAATGGCTGCTGCCGCGATTGTCGGCGTTCCAGGAGGCGCACCCCGGCATCGACGTGCGCATCACCACCTCGACCAGTCTGGTCGATTTCAGGACCGGCGATGTCGATGCCGCGCTGCGCTACGGCCGCGGCCACTGGCCGGGCGTGCGCGCCGAATGGCTGATGGCGGACGAGCTGTTTCCGGTCTGCAGTCCGGCGCTGCTGCAAGGCGACAAGCCGCTGCGCTGTCCGCAGGACCTCTCCCATCACACGCTGCTGCATACCAGCGGCGGCTATGACGACGACTGGCGGCTGTGGCTGACGGCCGCCGGCCTGCCGGCATCGATCTCTAAACAAGGCGGCCTGAGCTTCGACCTCATCTTCGTGACCATCCAGGCCGCGATCGATGGGTTTGGCGTCGCGCTCGGCCGCACGTCCTACGTGCAGGACGACATTGCCAAGGGCCGACTCGTAGTTCCCTTCAAGATCGCGCTGCCGGCGGATGCCGGCTTCTATCTGGTATCGCCGGAAGGCCGCACCGATCTGCCGAAGCTGCGCGCATTCCGGCAATGGGTCAAAGCCACGGCGCAAGCCAAGCCCTGAACAAGCCCCTGAAACAAGTCCTGAGCGCTTCGGCGGGACAATGCTGCTCTGCCAGATGGGATTCCGGTTGGCCGGCCAGCTTCGACGTGGCAAGTTGGCCGCCACCAACACGGCTGGCGAGAATACTCTTCCGCACGAGCCATTCACGGGGAGGGAGATCTCGGATGTCGCAAACCACCGCGCAACCACCAGTCATCAAGTCGCGCATCGGCGCGATCCTGCGGGCGACCAGCGGCAATTTCCTCGAGCAGTTCGACTTCTTCCTGTTCGGCTTCTACGCCGTGCCGATCGCGAATGCTTTCTTTCCTTCCTCGAGCGACACCGCCGCGCTCCTGAAAGCCTACGGCGTATTCTGGCTCGGCGCGCTGATGCGTCCGGTGGGCGCAATCGTGCTCGGCGCCTACATCGACAGGATCGGCCGCCGCCAGGGCCTGATCGTGACGCTCGGCATCATGGCTATCGGCACCATCGTCATTGCCTTTTGCCCGGCCTACGCAGCGATCGGCGTAGCTGCGCCCGTCATCGTGCTGCTCGGTCGGCTGTTGCAGGGCTTCTCCGCCGGCGTCGAGCTCGGCGGCGTGTCGGTCTATCTCGCGGAGATTTCGACGCCGGGCAATCGCGGCTTCTACACCTCATTCCAATCTTCCAGCCAGCAGGTTGCGATTTTTGTCGCCTCGATCATCGGCTTTGTCCTGAGCGAAGCCATCCCCGGCGATGTCGTTCTCGGCTCGATCGGCGGCATCGCCAAATGGCGCATCCCCTTCCTGATCGGCTGCCTCATCGTCCCGGTCATCTTCATGCTGCGCCGGTCGCTGGAAGAAACGCCGGCCTTCCTCGCCATGAAAAAGCATCCGACGGCGTCAGAGGTGTTTGCGTCCGCGCTCGAAAACTGGCGCATCGTCATTCTCGGCATGATGATCGCCGTCCTGACCACGACCACGTTCTATTTCATCACGGTCTACGCTCCTGGCTTTGGCAAGCAGCTCAAGCTGTCGGCTGCGGATTCGCTGCTTGTCACCTTGCTGGTTGCCGTGACGAATTTCTTCTGGAATCCCGTTGGCGGAGCCGTATCCGACCGGATCGGACGCAAGCCCGTGCTGCTGACCATCGCGGTACTTTCGCTCCTGACCGCCTACCCGGCCCTGCATTGGCTGGCGGCGGCACCGAGCTTCGGCAAGCTGCTCGCGGTCGAAATGATGTTCTCGTTCTATTTCGGCGTCTACAGCGGCACCATGCTTGGGTGTTTGGTCGAGATCGTGCCGGCCCATGTCCGCACCACCTGCTTCTCGATCGCGTTTGCGCTGGCGGCCGGCCTGTTCGGCACCTTCACGCCGTTTGCCTCGACCTGGCTGATCGAGCACACCGGCGACAAGGCGTCGCCGGGCCTCTGGCTGATGTTCGCCGCCGTACTCGGCATCATTGCAGCGATGACCGTTTATCGTGGCGGCCGCCAAGCGGTCGCGGCACGCGAGCCTGTGACGGTGTGACGATCGCGCGCCGGCCAGGCGTGATCCGTTCGGCCGGCGGCTCCGATCCTTCTCAGGCTGGTTCTCCGCACCGCTGCTTCTGCCACCTTGTTCGCAAAACTTGAAGCCATGCAGCATCTCGTCAGTCTTGCAGAGCAGATCGCGCAGCGGCTCATCGCGCGCAAGCAGACCATTGCGGTCGCGGAGTCCTCGACAGGCGGGTTGATTTCGGCGTCGCTGCTCGCGGTGCCCGGTGCGTCGGCCTATTTCCTTGGTTCGGCGGTGGTGTACACGCGCGACGCACGGCGCATCCTGATGGAGATTCCGGACGAGGCCATGAAGGGCATCCGCTCGGCATCGGAGCCTTATGCGAAACTGTTGGCGGAGCGCATTCGGCAGCGTTTCTCAGCCGACTGGGGCCTGTCCGAAACCGGCGCCACCGGGCCGACCGGCAACCGCTATGGCGATGCCGCCGGACATAGCTGCATGGCTGTGGCCGGCGCCGAGACATCCGTGATCACGCTGGAGACCGGCAGCAACGACCGCTTCGGCAACATGCAGGTGTTCGCGAAGACCGCGCTGGAGTTGCTGCTAAAGCGGCTGGATCAGTAGTTCAGACGGCCGACAAGCTAGCGATCGTCCCCGCCAAGCGCGATGCACGCGCTGCCGTCCCAACCGAGCGCGCGCGATGGTACTCCGCTGTCGTCCCGGCCAAGCGAGCAAAGCGAGCCGGAGCCGGGATCCATAACCACCGGCTCCGCTTATCGAGTCGGCTGGAGCTACTTGCGATCGCACAACAGCGGCCGGCGGTTATGGGTCCCGGCATTCGCCGGGACGACACTGAATTTGTTGCTCCGCCATCGTGCGAGCCAATGACAAAGAACTTCACTTCTCCCGGAACGCGCGCATCAGCTGGTCGTTGAGCGGCTTCATCAGGTAGGACAGCACGGTGCGGTCGCCGGTCTGCACGAAGGCCTCGGCCGGCATGCCCGGGATCAGCTTGGCGTCGCCGAGACGGGCGATCTCCTGCGGCGGCATCGAGACGCGGATCGTGTAGTAGCTCTGGCCGGTGCGCTGGTCGGTGGTGAAGTCGGGCGAGACGCGGCTGACGACCCCGTTCAGCTCCGGCGTGGTGCGCTGGTTAAGGGCTGAAAGCCGCAGCAGCGTCTTCTGTCCGATCTGCAGTTTGTCGATGTCCTGCGGATTGACCTTGGCCTCGACCTGCAGATCGTCGGTCTGCGGCACGATCAGCATGATGGTATCGCCGGCGCTGATGACGCCGCCGACCGTATGCACCGCGGATTGCAACACCATGCCGTCCTGCGGCGCGCGGATGTCGACGCGGCGGAGCTGGTCCTCGGCGGTGACCTTGCGCTCGACGAATTCACCGATCTTGTCGTGGGTCTCGCGCAGATCCTTGGAGACCTCGCTCACCATGTCCTTGTCGACCTGGATGATCTGCAGCTCGGTCTCGGTGATCTTGCCCTTGGCCTGCGCGCGTGCGGCGATGTACTGCGCGCGCTCGCCATTGAGCCGCGCCGTGTCGCGCTCCAGCGTGGTCAGGCGTGAGATCTGCACCAGATGCTGGTCGTAGAGCTGACGCACGCCGTCGAGCTCCTTCTGCACCAGCGCGATCTCCTGATCCTTGGACGTGACCTGCGCGGTCAGGCCCTCGATCTCCTCGTTGAGCTGGCGGACCCGCTCATGCATCTGCGCCTTCTGCCCGCTGCGGCCATTGACGCGTACGTCGAACAGTTTGCTCTCGCTGGCCATCAGCGTCTTCACGTCCGGGTCGGCGGTGCGCGAGGTGAGCTCCGGCGGGAAGGTGATCTTGTCGAGCCCGCGCTGCTCGGCCTCGAGCCGCGCCGCGCGCGCCCACAGCGCATCGAGATTTTTGCTGACGATCGCCAGACTCGCCTTGGTCACGGTATCGTCGAGCCGCACCAGGATGTCGCCGGCCTTGACGACGTCGCCGTCGCGCGCGCGCAGCTCGCCGACCACGCCGCCGGTCGGGTGCTGCACCTTCTTGACGCTGGATTCGACCACGATCTGGCCGGGTGCGATCAGCGCGCCGGAGATCTGCTGCGTCGCCGCCCAGCCGCCGAGCCCACCGGCCACCACGCCGACCATGGCAAGACCCACAATCAGATGCAGCCGGATCGAGCTGCGGACGCCCCGCGGCCCATTGCCGGCCAGCGCCGGAGCCCCCATGATCGGGCCGCCGGTCATAGCTTCCGTCATGGCTTCGCCACTCCTTGCTCGGAGACGATCTTGATCGGCGTCGGCGTCGTCACCCGCGGCTGCAGCACCTGCGCCAGCACGGTTTCCTTCGGCCCGAACGCCTGCATGCGGCCGTCCTTCATGACCAGCACATGATCGACCGCCTCGATGCCGACAGGCCGGTGTGCCACCACGATCACGATGGCGCCGCGCGCCAGCACCGCGCGTACCGCGCGCGACAGCGCCTCATCGCCCTCGGTATCGAGATTGGAGTTCGGCTCGTCGAGCACGACCAGGAACGGATTGCCGTACAGCGCGCGCGCCAGCGCCACGCGCTGCGCCTGCCCGGCCGACAGCGCCGTGCCCTGCTCGCCGACCTCCGTGTTGTAGCCGTCGCGCATCTTGACGATCATGTCGTGCACGCCGGCCTCCTTGGCGGCGGCGATAATGGCATTGGCATTGGCCTGCGGATCGAACCGCGCGATGTTCTGCGCCACCGTCCCGGCGAACAGCTCGACATCCTGCGGCAGGTAGCCGATGTGGCGACCGAGCTCATCGGATTGCCATTGGTCGAGCGCGGCACCATCGAGCCGGACCTTGCCGCGCACCGGTTGCCAGACTCCAACCAGTGCCCGCACCAGCGAGGATTTTCCCGACGCGCTCGGCCCGATCACGCCGAGTCCCTGGCCCGCCGACAGCGCGAAACTCACGTCCTGCACGATGGCGCGTTGGTCGCCGGGCGCCACGATGCTGATCGCTTCGACCGACAACTGGCTCGATGGCGGCTGCAACAAGGTCGGCACCGGCCGCACCGGCATCCGCTCCAGCAACAGGTTGAGCCGGCGCCAGCTCTGCCGCGCGGCGACGAAGCTCTTCCAATGCGCTATCGCGAGATCGACTGGTGCCAGCGCCCGCGCGCTGAGGATCGACGAGGCGATGATGATGCCGGCAGTCGCCTCCTGGTGGATCACGAGCGTGGCGCCGACCGCGAGCACCGCCGACTGCAGCATCATGCGTAGCACCTTGGCGACGGCGCCCAGGCCACCCGAGACGTCGCTGGCGCGCTGATTGCCCGAGAGATAGCGGGCGTTGGTCTCGTTCCAGCGCTGCAGCAGGCGGCCGGTCATGCCCATCGCGACCAGTACCTCGGCATTGCGGCGACTGGACTGCGCCAGATCGTTGCGGCGCGCGGCGAGATTAAGCGCGTCCTTGGCCGGCTGCCGGGTCATGTATTCGGTGACGAGCGTCAGGGTGACCAGGATGATGGCACCGACGAGCGCAGTGACGCCGATCAGCACATGAAAGGCGAAACAGATCGCGAGATAGAACGGCAGCCAGGGCAGATCGAAGAACGCGCTCGGCCCCTGGCTGCCGAGAAAGGCCCTGATATTGTCGAGGTCGCGCAGCGGCTGCAGTCCTTCGCTGCGCCCCGCGATCAACGGCAATCGCACGATGGTGTCGAACACGCGCGCATTCAGGCTCTCGTCCAGGGCGGTCCCGACCCGTCCCAGGATGCGGTTGCGGACCAGATCCAGCACGCCCTGGGCCAGATAAAGGCCGCCCGCGAGGATCACGAGGCCGATTAGGGTCGGAACGCTGCGGCTCGGCAGCACGCGGTCATAGACCTCGAGCATGAAGATCGAGCCGGTGAGATAGAGCAGATTGATGATGCAGCTCATCACGCCGACGCCGAGAAATGCGCTGCGGCAGCTCCGCAACGCCTCATTCAACTCGGAACGCCGTGCGCCAAGTGCCGCTGCCATTCAGCAAATCTCTTCAATCAAACCGCAGGGGGTGCCGATCATCGACCTCGGATTCGGCAGGAAACATATGAAATATAACGGCTTCCGCCACAACCGTCCAACTACGGGACCGTTAACCTGAACGGACCACGTGCTTGTTCTGTCGGCGCAGCGGACGAAACGTTCGACTTGAGCCTCTGGGCTAAGATGAACGGCGGAACTGCCCCGCTAGAACCGGCCGCGCCCGCGCAGCAGGCCGAGGATCAGCAGCAGGATGACGGCGCCAAATGCTGAATAGATGATCTCGGAGACGATGCCGCGGCCGAGATGAATGCCGAGCTTCGGGAACAGCAGGCTTGCGATCAGGGCGCCGAGAATGCCGACGATGATGTCCCCGATCAGGCCGAAACCGGCGCCGCGCACGATCTTGCCCGCGAGCCAACCCGCAACCAGGCCGACGAACAGCACGACCAGCAAACCCTGGCTCGAAATGTACATGATGAAGTCCCCAATCGCGGTTCCCTGTGCCGCGTGGCCAGCATAGCGGGGCCGAGGCAGCAGGACGACCCGCGAAGCGCGGTTCGAAGCTGTCATCGCACCGCTTTCCCGCCGACCGTTACGTCGCCGCAACAGTCGCGAGAGCCAAGCCAGGTGCCTTGATCTCGACGAGATTGGTCATGGCAACGTCGGCACCTTGGCGTGGAAGTCGGTGGCGCGCTGGAAGGCGGCCCCGATGGTCAGCACGGTGGCCTCGTCGAAGGAGCGGCCGATCAGTTGCATGCCGATCGGCAGGCCCGACGACGAGAAGCCGCATGGAATCGCCAGCGATGGCAAGCCGAGATAGTTAATCGGACGGGTGAAGCGGGTCAGCCGCTGGATCACGGCCTCAGCGTTTTGCCCCGCGCCGATATCGCTTTCCGCGATCGAGGGCGCAGCGACGGGCGACACCGGCGCAATCACCGCATCTACGCCTGAGGTCGCCGCGATGTGCGCGGCGAGCGCGGCGCCGCGCCAGCGCAGCGCTTCCAGATAGGTCACGCCTGACACCGCGAGCGCGTTCTGCAGCCGCATCAGCACCTGAGGGCCGTAATCCTGCGGCCGCTCGATCAGCCAGCGTTTGTGGAACGCCGCGGCTTCGACGGCGAGCACGATCTGCGACGCCGCGGAGAGCTGGCGATGATCGGTCAGCCCGACCTGCACGACATCGGCGCCTTCGGCCTTCAACGTCGCGATCGTGGCGTCGAGCGCCTTCGCCACGTCGGCATCGAGGTCATCGACATAGAACGACTTGGGCACACCGATCCTGAGGCCCTTGAGCGAGGCCTTGGTCGCCGCGAGATAATCCTGCACGGGTGCCGCGCTCGCGGTCGGATCCTCGGGGTCGAGGCCTGCCATCAGGCCGAGCAACAGCGCGCAATCCTCTGCGGTCTGTGCCAATGGACCGACGGTGTCGAGCGATTGCGACAGCGGCATCGCGCCGGCACGGCTGACACGCCCCCAGGTCACCTTCAAGCCGGTGACGCCGCAGAAATGCGCGGGCATCCGGATCGAGCCGCCGGTGTCGGAACCGAGCGCGGCAAAGGTCAGCCGCGCTGCGACCGCCGCGCCGGAGCCCGAGGACGAGCCGCCGGTGACATGGCCGTGCTTCCAGGGATTGTGCACCGCCCCGTAATGCGCGTTATGGCCGGTCGGCCCGTAAGCGAACTCCGCCATCTGCAAGGTGCCGAGCCGGACCGTGCCGGCGTCCTTCAGTCGCTGCAGCGCGGTCGAGGTGGTGCTGGCGACGAAGTCGCGCCGGATCAGCGAGCCGCAGGTTGAGACATGGCCAGCGTCGTAATACATGTCCTTGTGCGCCAGCGGCACGCCGTGCAGCGGGCCCTTGATGTCGCCCTTGGCGAGCTCCTCGTCCGCCGCGGTCGCGGCCTTCAGTGCCGGCTCGGATTCGATTGCCATAAAGGCGTTGAGATGCGGCTGCCATTGCGCGATGCGGTGCAGGCAGGCGCGTGTCACCTCATGCGACGACAGCTGCTTGGCGGCGATCGCCCTGGCGACCTCGGTCAGCGTCATCAATGCGGGCTCCGATCTCATCGCGTCACCTTCAGATGCTGGACCACGACGTAGCTCGCCGGCTCCAGGTCGAACGGCAGGGTGCCGGCGATGGCTGCAAAGCCCTCCAGCGCCGGTCCGATCGAGTTGGCGATCCGCGTCGCGGTCTCCTTGTCGACGGAGACCCCGGCGGCCTCCGCCATCGCGCTCACGTTCTGAGGTGTCGGTTTGGTCATTCGAAATCTCGCTGTTATGCGACCGCGTCAGGCCGGTGGGCTGATGGCCTATCTTATAGGGCGCGGCGGGCTTTGGCGCGCGATTTGCGCAGGGCGGCTCCGCGAACCGACAGACCTCCGGTCGACGATATCGTCGACTACTTGGTCAGCAACGCATGCGCACCGCTCCAATCCTGCGGCGGCGGATTGGCCTGGTAGTGGCGAATGCGCACTTCGTAAAGGTCGTACAGCTGCTGCAGTGTATTTGCCTGATCGGTCTTGCGGCCACGCGCGATCGCGGCCAGCGCCTCCTCCCAATCGCGGCCGCGATAGGCGGCCAGCATCTCGATGGTCAGGTTGCGCAGGCGCTGGAAGCGCTCGGAATGCATCACCTCCTCGCGGCCGGCGATGGCATAAATCACCTCCGGCTCGCTTTTGCCTTTCACCATGATGAAGTCGAGCTCGAGGATCGCGAAGCGATCCTTCGCCGCCATCGCGGTCCGGGAGCCGACGATGATCGGAAAACCGTATTGCTTGGTCTGGCCTTCCAAACGCGAGGCAAGATTGACGCTGTCGCCGAGCGCCGAATAGTTGAACTGCAGATCGGAACCGAGATTTCCGACCACGCAGGTGCCGGTATTGAGACCGACGCCAACATTGAGCGGAATATAGACACGGCCGCCGAGATCGGCCTCGTGCCTGCGCGCCAGGTTGAGCGCCTCAACCTGGTCGAGCATATCCAATGCGGCGTGACAGGCGTTGACCTGATGCTCTCTGTCATCGAGCGGCGCATTCCAGAACGCCATGATGGCGTCGCCCATGTACTTGTCGATCGTGCCCTTGCGCGCGAGAATCGCATTGCTGAGCGGCGTCAGGAAGCGATTCATGAGCTGGGTCAAGCCCTGCGGGTCATGCTTGTAGCTCTCCGAGATCGAGGTGAAGCCGCGCACGTCCGAGAACATGATGGTGATCTCGCGCTCCTCGCCGCCCAGAACGAGCTTCTCCGGCGAATGCGCGAGCTGCTCGACCAGCGCCGGTGACAGATACTGGCTGAAGGCAGAACGGATCTGGCGGCGCTGGCTCTGCTCGCGCACGAAGCTCGCGAAGATCAAGGTCAGGTAGATTGCTGATGTCGACAGCATCGGATAGGTGAAGTCGAGCAGCAGCTGGTGCCGCGTGTAGCTGTACCAGGAGATGCCGATCAGCGCGGACGCGAACAGCGCACCGACCACGACGAGCATCACCGCGCCGAGCCGCGGCGCGAGGACGATGACGAGCAGGCCGAGCAGCAGCGCCGCGCCGAATTCGGCGGTGATGCCCCATGTCGGCAGCCGCAAGGTCGCACCGGTCAGCGCCGCCTCCAGCACCTGTGCATGCACCTCGACGCCCGGCATCACCGGCGACACCGGCGTGGTCTTGATATCGTTGAGCCCGATCGCGGAAGGGCCGACCAGCACCAGCTTGCCGGAGATCTTGTCCGGCGGCGCGCGCCCCTCCAGCACCTCGATCGCCGAGACATAGATCGTCGGATCGCGCGGGGCATAGTGGACCCAGATCTGGCCGTTGCGGTCCGTCGGGAGCTGGAAACCGCGCAGACCGAGGCCGAGAATGCCGCTCTGGTCGGCCTTGATGAGGATCGTGTCCGAATGGCTTGCCACCCGCAGCATCTCGAAGCTCAGCGACGGCATGATCACGTCCTGCGCCCGCATGATCATGGGTACGCGGCGGATGATGCCGTCGCGCTCCGCCCTGATCGTGAACAGGCCGCGGCCGGCCGCGGCATGCTCGAGCACCGGCACGTTGCGCAACAGCCCCGGAAACCTGACCATGAACCGCTGCGGATCGCCGACCAGGCCAAAGCCGGTGACGGGCAGCGTCTTGTCAAGACTCGCATGGACGTCCGGGCCGCCGGATTCGCCGAGCACCACGCGCGCGCCGCTCAAGCTATCGGCCAGCACCTGATCGTTCGACGGCAGCGCCCGCAGCTTGTCGCGCGTCGCCCCATCGAGATTAGGAAAGGTCTCGGCGGCGATCGCAGGGTCGAGGCGATCAGGCTCGGCGAAAACCACGTCGAAGGCGATCACGACCGCGCCAAGCTGGGTCAGCCTGGTGACGATTTCGGCGATGCGCGTGCGAGGCCATGGCCACTGGCCGAGCTTGGGATCGGCAAGGCTCTTCTCGTCGATGTCGACGATGGTGACGGGGCGGACCGTCTTCACCCGCGGCGCGAGCACCTGGAAATTGTCGAAGGTGCGGACCCGCAGCTCCTGGATCGGTGCCGGATCGGCCACGCGCAGCGCGGCGAAGCCCATCAAGAGCAGCAGGCATATCGCCCGCGCGTAGCCGAACCGGCGCGCAAACCACCGTGGCACGTCTCGGAGACGTCTCATCTGATATCCACGGTCGGCGTCGTGGCCGGTTGCAGCAAGGGATCGACGGCATCCTTATCATGGACCCGGCGTGGCTTGGCAACGGCCCAGATCAGCTGCCCCGAACGGCCGGGACAACTCATCAGACGATATGGAAGTCGTTCTGGTGCGCGGTGAGCTGCGCCAGCGTCACGCCTTTCAGCGTGATCGTCTCGTGCGCAGCGTCGAGCAGGACTGTATCGTGATTCGCATTCGCGGCGTGGGCGCTGTTCAGGACGTCCTGTACCGACGGCCCGAACAGCGAATGGTCGAGCTCGAGCACATCCTTGTTGACGTTGAAGTCGGCAATGATGGCGCTGCCGAAATGCGGATTGAACACGAACGTGTCGTTGCCACCCAAGCCGAAGATGGCCGCACCGCCACCGACATGGTCGAAGGTGTCGTCCTGCGCGCTGCCGATCACGATCGGTGAACCATTGCCGGCGATACTGATGGTCAGCGGTTGCAGGCCGAAATCGCCGTGTCCGTCACTGACTTTGGCCTGATAGGTAAGGGTCAGCGTGTCGCCCGGCTCAAGGAAG
>NZ_JBARGP010000274.1:0-22189 GCF_049798375.1 Bradyrhizobium sp. | reverse complement strand
CCCACAAGGGGGGAGGGAACGATGGGGCGTCGATCTGCTGACAAACGAACTCCGTTCGCCGAGCACGCGAGGCGCACGCCATGCTGACCTTCCTAGCCCGCCGCATCGCGCAGATGGTGCCGACTCTGGTCTTCGTGTCGCTGCTGATCTTTTCGCTGCAGCATCTATTGCCCGGCGATCCGGCGCTGGTGATGGCCGGCGAGGAGCGCGATCCGGCGGTGATCGCGCAGATCAGGAAGCAGTACCGGCTCGACCGGCCGATCCCGGTGCAATACGTCTATTGGGCCAAGGGCGTGCTGTCGGGCGATCTCGGCGAATCGCTGCGGATCAAGATGCCGGTCCGCGATCTCATCGTGCAGAAGCTGCCGGTGACTTTGCAGCTCGCGTCAATGGCGATCGTGATCGCCTTCCTGATCGGAATTCCCGCCGGCATCGTCTCGGCCGTGAAGCAAGGCACCGCCTGGGACTACGGCGCCAATCTGTTCGCGCTGTGGGGCATCTCGACGCCGAACTTCTGGCTCGGCATCATGCTGATCTTCCTGTTCTCCATCAAGCTCGGCTGGCTGCCAGCCTCGGGCTATGTGCCGCTGACCGAAGACTGGCGCGCCAGCCTCGCCGCCACCATCATGCCGGCCTTCGTGCTCGGCAACGCCATTGCCGCCATCCTGATGCGCCACACCAGGAGCGCGATGCTGCAGGTGCTGCACAGCGATTACATCCGCACCGCGCGCGCCAAGGGCATCAGCGAACGCCAGGTCATTCTCCGCCACGCGCTGCGCAACGCGCTGACGCCGGTGATCACGCTCGGCGCGCTCGAGCTCGGCACGCTTCTTTCGGGCGCGGTGCTGACCGAGCAGGTGTTCTCGATCCCCGGCTTCGGCAAGCTGATCGTCGATGCCGTCTTCAACCGCGACTACGCCGTGGTGCAAGGCGTCGTGCTGGTGACCGCAACCGTCTATATCACGCTGAACCTGATCGCCGACATCGCCTATATGCTCGTCAATCCGCGCTTGAGAAGCTGACATGGCCGAGACCACGATGACAGCCGTCTCGGCCTCTCGCGGCCTCGCCCCGCTGGAACGGCCGATTCAGCGGGCCTTGCGCCGCGTGGTCAGGCGCAAGGGCGCGATGATCGGGCTTGCTTTGATTACTTCCTTCATCCTGCTCGCGACCTTCGCACCGCTGGTCGCGCCCTACGATCCCATCGCCACCAGTTGGACGCTGGTGCGCAAGCCGCCTTCGATGGCGCACTGGTTCGGCACCGACGATCTCGGCCGCGACGTGCTGAGCCGCGTTATCTTCGGCGCACGCGCCTCGCTCGCAGCCGGCGCGATCTCGGTCGGCATTGCGCTGTCGATCGGCGTTCCCGTCGGCATGCTTTCAGGCTATCGCGGCGGCTTCGTCGATGCACTGATCAGCCGGATCACCGATGCGATGCTGGCCTGCCCGTTCCTGATCCTGGCGATCGCGCTCGCCGCGTTCCTGGGGCCGAGCCTCGGACACGCGATGATCGCGATCGGCGTCTCGGCGACGCCGGTCTTCGTGCGGCTCACCCGTGGCGAGGTCATGAACGTCAAGCTGGAGGACTATATCGACGCCGCACGCAGCGTCGGCGATTCGAACTCGCGGATCGCGATCGTGCATATCCTGCCGAACATCATGCCGGCGCTCTTAGTGCAGGCGACGCTCTCGGTGGCGGCCGCGATCATCGCCGAGGCCTCGCTCTCGTTCTTAGGGCTCGGCCAGCAGCCGCCCTTCCCGTCCTGGGGCAGCATGCTCAACGCCGCGCAGCGCTTCCTCACCAACGCGCCCTGGATGGCGATATGGCCGGGACTGGCAATCTTCCTGGTCGTGCTCTCGCTCAATCTGCTCGGTGACGGCCTGCGCGACGCGCTCGATCCGCAGAACGATCGCTGAAATCCCAAATACAGGTTTCTCCGTCATGCCCGGCCTCGTGCCGAGCATCCACGTCTTGCGGCATGCTCGATAGGACGTCATGGCAAAAACGGCGGCTGCCAAGGCAGCCGCCATGATTGAACCAGTCTCGACCGCCCGCTCAGCTTGCCGTCAGGCCATGCGACGGTTCTGCGTCGAACTCGGCGATTTCCCTGGCACGCTTGGAATTCGCTGCCGCCTGGTGATCGGTCGCGATGACGGTGTAGACCATCGGCAGCACGAACAGCGTAAACAGCGTGCCGATCGACATGCCGGCGACCACGACGAGGCCGATCGAGAAGCGGCTTGCCGCACCGGCGCCGCTCGCGGTCAGCAGCGGGATCAGGCCGGTGACCATGGCCGCCGTCGTCATCAGGATCGGCCGCAGCCGGATCCGCGCCGACATCTCGATCGCCGAGCGCCGATCGAGGCCCTCGTTGAGCTGCAGCTCGTTGGCGAACTCCACCATCAGAATGCCGTGCTTGGTGATCAGCCCGACCAAGGTCAGCAACCCGACCTGGGTGTAGATGTTCATGGTCGCCGCCCCGAAGAACAGCGGGATCAGCGCGCCGACGATCGCCATCGGTACCGAGATCATGATCACGAACGGATCGCGCAGGCTCTCAAACTGCGCTGCCAGCACCAGGAAGATGATGATTAGCGCGAAGCCGAAGGTAATCGCAAGCTGGTTGCCTTCCTGCACATACTGACGGCTATCGGCGAGATAGTCGTGGCTGAAGCCGGCCGGCAGCTTCTTGGCCTGGCCTTCGAGGAAGTCGACGGCCTGCCCGACCGTGACACCCGGCATCGGCACCGCCGAGAACGTCGCCGAGTTGAGCTGATTGTAATGCGTCAGCGCGTTCGGATCCGTTCCGGTTTCGATCTTGACCACGGTGGACAGCGGCACCTGCTGGCCGCTGCCGGTCGCGATGTAGTAGTTTCCGATCGCTTCCGGCGACAGCCGCTTTTCACGCGGCACCTGAGGGATGACCTGGTAGGAGCGCCCCTCGAGGTTGAAGCGGTTGATGTAGTTGCCGCCGAGCAGCACCGCGAGCGTGTTGCCGAGCGATTGCATGGTGATGCCGAGATCGCTTGCCTTGGTGCGGTCGATCGAGACCCGCACCACCGGCTGGTTGAACTCGAGATCGCTGTCGCTGACGATGAACATGCCGCTCTTGCGCGCGGCATCCTTCAGCTTGGTCATCTGCTCATAGACCTGCTGGAAGCCGTTGGTCGAATTGATCACCATCTGGATCGGCAGGCCGCCCGGACCGCCCGGCAGCGCCGGCAGGTTGAAGGCAAAGGCATTGACGCCCTCGATCTTCGACAATTCCGCCTGCACCAGCGGCTTCAACTGCATCGCCGAGCGCTTGCGCTCGTCCCACGGCTTCAGCAGCATGCCGGCGATGCCGCCCTGCGGGCCGTTGATGCCGTTCAGCACGAAAGTGAGATCGGTCTCCGGAAATTTCTGGAACGCCTTGTTGAGCTTGTCGCCATAGAAATTGACATAGTCGATGTTGGCGTATTTCGGCGCCTTGGTGATCGAGAACACGATGCCCTGGTCTTCCTCGGGCGCCAGCTCCTTCGAAATGTGCGTGTAGAGGAAGCCAACCAGGCCGAGGATGGTGACTGCGAACAGCGCCGTCACGGGGCGATAATCCAGCGAGCGATCGAGCCGGCGGCCATACCAGCGGGTCATCGCGCCGAACACGCGGTTGACCAGCCGGGCAAAGCGGCCTTCGTCGGCGCTCTTGAGCAGCACCGAGCACATCATCGGCGACAAAGTCAGCGCGATGATGCCCGACACGATCACGGAGCCGGCCAAGGTGAAGGCGAATTCGCGGAACAGCGATCCGGTCAGGCCGCCGAGCAGGCCGATCGGCGCGTACACCGCGGCGAGCGTGATGGTCATCGAGATGACGGGACCGACGATCTCGCGCGCGCCCTGCAGAGCGGCTTGAACGGGTGGTTTGCCCTCCTCCAGATGGCGATGGATGTTCTCGACCACGACGATGGCGTCGTCCACCACGAGGCCGATGGCGAGCACCATCGCCAGCAACGTCAGCAGATTGATGCTGAAGCCCAAGGCCAGCATCAGGCTGCAGACGCCGATCAGCGACAGCGGAATGGTCACGACGGGAATGATGACCGAGCGCAGCGAGGCCAGGAACAGGAAAATTACGACGATGACGATGAGGACGGCTTCGCCGAGCGTATGCTCGACCTCGTCGATCGACGACTGGATGAATTTGGTGGAGTCGTAGGCCACCTTCATCTTCATGGACGGCGGCAAATTGCGCT
This sequence comes from Bradyrhizobium sp., assembly GCF_049798375.1. GTDB lineage: Bacteria > Pseudomonadota > Alphaproteobacteria > Rhizobiales > Xanthobacteraceae > Bradyrhizobium. Next base: position 17,953 of record NZ_JBARGP010000274.1, on the reverse strand, counting down.
CGATCTCCGGAAACAGCGCGCGCACGCCCCTGACGATGTTGAGTGGATTGCCTTGCGGCGTGGCCTGCACGCCGATGAAGATCGCACGCTCCCCACTGAAGGCGACGCTGGCATCGGTAGATTGCGCCGCCAACTCGACGGTCGCGATATCATCCATGCGGACGAAGCCGCCGTCCTTGGATTTCACGATCATCCGCTTGAACTGGCTGACGTTCTGCAGATCGGTATTGGCCGTGACGTTGGAGACGGTGAAGTAGCCCTTGGACTGACCGGCGGCGGCCTGGAAGTTGTTGGCCGCGATTGCAGCCGCCACGTCGCCCGGCGACACGCCGCGTCCGGCCATCTTGACCGGATCGAGCCACAGCCGCATCGCAAAGGTCTGGCCGCCGAGAATGTCCGCGGACGCGACGCCGTCGACGGTGGACAGCACCGGCTGCACCACGCGCGTTAGATAGTCCGAGATCGCCGATGCCGACAGCTCCTCGCTGGAAAAGCCGAGATACATGACGGCCGTGGTCTGGCCCGTGGTCTTGGTGACGATCGGGTCGTTGGATTCCTTCGGGATCAAATATTTGACCGAATTGACCTTGGCCAGCACCTCGGTGAGCGCCTGGTTCGGATCGAAGTTCAGCTTGATGTAGACCTGGATCGTAGAGGTGCCGAGCACGGAGGACGAGGTGATGTAGTCGACGCCTTCAGCCGAGGCCACCGCCTGCTCGATCGGCGTGGTGATGAAGCCCTGGATCATGTCGGCGGACGCACCGGGGTACACGGTCGTCACGTTGACGACCGTGTTCGACAGCTTCGGATATTGCCGGATCGGCAGCACGGTCGCCGCGCGCGCACCGATCAGGAGGATCAGCAGGCTGACGACGATCGACAGCACCGGGCGCTTGACGAAGATATCGGTGAATCTCATCGCGGCAATCTCTTCAGCGGAGGACGTTCCAACGACCGCGCGCCTCATCGCGCGCGGTCGGGTGCAGTCAGGTCGGGCTCAGTAACGCGGCGGCTTGGCCGGGATCTGAGGCGCGGGATCGGTCGAGATCGCGACCGCGGCGCCCGACTGCATCTTGATCTGGCCGAGCGCGACCACACGATCGCCGTCCTTGAGACCCTTGATGATGACCGCGCGTCCGTTGATGCGATCGCCGGTCTGCACATAGGTGCGGTCGGCGGTCAGCGTGGTCTTGCCGTCGTCGCCCTTCTTCTCGTTGATCACGAACACGCTGTCGCCATACAGCGTGTAGTCGACCGCGGTCTCCGGCACGGTGACGACCGGCGGCTTGTCCGGCAACACCACGGTGGTGGTCGCGAACATGCCGGGCTTGAGGATGTGGTCGGGATTCGGGATCGTCGCCTGCACGCGAATGTTGCGAGTGTCGGTCGAGATCTGCGGCTCGATCGTGGTGATCTTGCCTTCGAAGGTGCGGCCCGGGTAGGCGTCGACGCTGATGCGAACGATCTGGCCGACCTTCAACTGCCCGCTGTCCTTTTCCGTCACGGTGAAGTTGGCATAGAGCTCCGACAGATCGGTCAGCGAGACCACCTGGGTGCCGGCGGTCAGATACTGTCCGACCTCGATGTGACGCACGCCGAGTTCACCATCGAACGGCGCGCGCACCAACTTCTGCGCGATCAGCGCCTCGGTCTTGGCGACGCCGGCCTGCGCCTGGTCGAACGCCGCCTGCGCCGAATCGACGGTCGCCTGCGGACCGAACTGGCGCGCGGCAAGTTGCTTGGCGCGGTCGAGCGACAATTGCGCAACTGTTACCTGCGCCTTGAAATTGGCGAGGTCGCCCTGGTCGGGTGCGTCATAGAGCTGCACCAGCGGCATGCCCTGCTTCACATGCGCGCCGGCCGTGAACATGATGTCGGTGATGCGGCCCGAGACGTCGGAGGTGACGTTGACCTGATGCACGGCGGCGAGATCGCCGACTGCGCTCAACAGGTTCGGCACCGTCTCCTGCTTGGCGACGGCGGCAGTGACGCTGATCGGCGGCGGCTTCATGTTGGCGAAGAACTGCGCGATCATCTTGTCGCGGAACATGTTGAACCACACCAGTCCGCCGACCAGCAGTGCCAGCAGGCAGCCGACGACGATGAACCACAGCACCGGCCGGGTCGGACGCTTGCGCGGCTTCTCCTCGACCGGCTTGCCGGTGAGCTTGGGTTCGGTCGCGATGTTCATGTCATGCACTCTCTGTCGGGACCGGCTGAGCCGGATGTTGCGACAATTCGCGGTCGAGATGGGTGGCGATGGCGGCGTCGGTCAAACCGATGCCGCGCAGGATAAAATGGCAGAGCTGCCGGTCGAGCTTGGCGTCGTTGCCGTAGGTCAGGCAGCGGGTCGCCGGAAACCGGGCCAGCGCTGCCATTACCACGGTATGATGGGCAAACCAGAACAGATCGAGCGGCGCGTCCGTGATACGCACAGCATCGTCGGCGGCCATCGCCCGCTCCAGTGAGGCGATGAACTTCTCGCCAATCAGCTCCGTGATTTTGAGGAAAAGGAGGCGTGCGAACTCGCCGTCATCGAGCTGGCTCGTGACCATCAGCCGCAGGCGCTGCTCTTCTTGCTCGTTCGGTCCGTCGGCGATCTGCAGGAAGTGACGAACCATGCCGACCACCAACTTGACCAAGGTCGCCGTCGACGGCTCCTGCCCGAGCAGGAATTCCAGCTCGCGGTCGGCTTCGCATTCCTCGGCCAGGATCTCGGCGTAGAGCGATGCCTTGGACGGGAAATGCTTGAACAGCAACCCTTCGGAAATGGCCGCCGCGGCCGCCACGCTCTTGGTCGTGGTGCCGGCATAGCCATGGCGGGCAAAGCAACGCTTGGCTGCGCCAAGGATGAGCTGCCGCCTGAGGTCGCTGGTCATGCGCAGGGTGGACATGGCTCGTGAGTAAACACTCACTCCAGATTATGTCAAGGTAATATGCCGCACCGCAGCAGCCGCAATGTTCCGGACGCGGGACTACGGATCGCTAAACCATTGGAAACACTGGCATCAGTGACGACAGGCTGCGCCGGATCGCCAATGAGAGCGCGACAGGGGCCCCCCCGTTGCGCCTCCTGGCGCCCGTCGGGACGGCGGTGGCGAACCGCCGTCCTTCAATGCAAGATGCCGTTTCACGCCGCATCACGCATCAAGACGCGATCGGCCGGGAGGAGCTTTACGCCATGACGTCAGACGCGCGCGAGCTTGCGGACAATTTCGATCTCGAAAGCCTGACGGGCGAGTTCTATGCCGATCCCTACCCTACCTATCGGGCGCTCCGCGAGCACGCGCCGGTAAAGCGGCTGCGCAGCGGCGCCTATTTTCTCACCCGTTACGACGATCTCGTCACGGCCTACAAGAATACCCGCGCCTTCTCTTCCGACAAGAAGAAGGAGTACGCGCCGAAATATGGCGACACGCCGCTCTACGAGCATCATACCACCAGCCTGGTGTTCAACGATCAGCCGGCGCATACGCGCGTCCGACGGCTGATCACGGGCGCGCTGTCGCCGCGTGCGATCGCCCAAATGGAGCCGGCGCTGATTGCGTTGGTCGATCATCTGCTCGACCGCATTGCCGAGAAAGGCGGTTTCGAGCTGATCGGCGACTTCGCCGCCGCAATTCCGGTCGAGGTGATCGGCAACCTGCTCGATGTGCCGCATGACGAGCGCGAGCCGTTGCGCGACTGGTCGCTGGCGATTCTCGGCGCGCTGGAGCCGGTGCTGACGCAAGAGCAGGTCGCCCGCGGCAATCGAGCGGTCAGTGAATTCCTCGCCTATCTCGAAGGCCTGGTCGCGCGACGGCGCGCGTATCCCGGGAATCCCGAGCGTGACGTGCTGACGCGGCTGATCCAGGGCGAGGCCAGCGGCGAGCGGCTGAGCGAGAAGGAGCTGCTGCATAATTGTATCTTCCTGCTCAATGCCGGTCACGAGACCACGACCAATCTGATCGGCAACGGCCTCGTCGTGCTGCATGAACATCCGGCCGAGAAGCAAAAGCTGATCCAGGCACCGAGCCTGATCCGCACCGCGGTCGAGGAGATCCTGCGCTATGAGAGCTCCAACCAGCTCGGCAACCGCATGACCACCGAGCCGGCCTCGTTCGGCGACGTCACGCTTGAACCGGGCACACTGGTCACCTTGTGCATCGGCGCGGCCAATCGCGATCCGAGCCAGTTCGAGAATGCCGAGACGTTCGACATCGCGCGGTCCGCAAACCGGCATCTGTCGTTCGGCACCGGCGTGCACCAGTGCGCCGGCATGGCACTGGCGCGGCTGGAAGGCGCGGTCGCGGTCTCGCGTTTCCTGGCGCGGTTTCCGAACTACAAACTGTCAGGCGCGCCGGTCCGCGGCGGCCGGGTACGGTTTCGCGGATTTTTGAGCGTGCCGTGCGTGGTCGAATAGAGTACCATCTCTGCCGTCATTGCGAGGAGCGAAGCGACGAAGCAATCTAGACTTCCCTTGCCGCTCTCGATTGCTTCGCTTCGCTCGCAATGACGGCGCGCGACTTACGTCTCGCCCTTCGGCGTGCGCTCCAGGATCAGCGTGTGGATACCGCAGGTGCCACTGTAAAGGCTCATCACCCGCGTGCCGGGCTTGCGGCCGGCGCGCGCTTCGGACACTTGCAAACCTGCAGCAAGCAGCCGTGCCCTCGTCGCCTCGATGTCCGCGACGCGCCAACTCAGGCCCCACAGTTTGTCGTGCGCCTGATCGCCGCCGGCGACCGGCCGCTTCACGACCTCGACAATGAGATCGCCGCAGCGGAAGAACATCAGCTGACCCCAGTCCTGGTGGGTGCGATCGAGCGCCAGGTCGAGACCGAGCCTGGCGCCGTAGAGCGCCGCCGCCCGTTCGGGGTCCTCGGTCGAGACCACGACGTGATCGAGGCCGAGGACCGCGGACTCGTCGGTCGGAATCGAACGCGGCCGTTCGCCCTGCAATTCCAGGAAGAACATGCGCACGCCGCGGGTGAGTTCGGTGCTGGCGCGCGTGCGCTTCCAATGCAGCGTCGCACCCGACACATCGTCGCTGTTGTCGACCTCGACGATCGGGTCCGGCTTCAACGCGACGCGATCGAGCCGGCGGTGCATCTTGCCGATATCAGCAGTGGCAAAGCAGAGGCTGGCGAGCCCCTCACCGGTGAGCTTGATGACGTTGCGAATCCGGTCCGCCGGAACGCTGAAGCCGCTCGGCGCCATCAGCTCCAGTGTCATGTTGTCGAGCGTGAACAGCACACGATCGGCCCCCTCGCCCGCATGCGTCCAGGCGGGCTTGCGCGCCAGCAGCGTCTCGTAGGCGGTCACGCCGGCCTTGATATCCTCGAGCAGGACGACGACATGGTCGAGCCCTGCGATCACGGGAACAGCCCCCGCGAATTCTTGGCCGCACGCACCTTCTCGACACCGATCGCCATCGCCGCGGTCCGATGCGAAATGTTGTCGGCTTTCACCCGCGCCAGCATGGTCTGGAAGGCGCGATCGAGGATCTGGTACTCGCGCCGCATCACCTCTTCCTCCTCCCAGAACAATTGCTGCAGATCCTGGACCCATTCGAAGTAGCTGACAACCACACCGCCGGAGTTGCAGAGAATGTCGGGGATCAGGAAGATCTCATCGCGTCGCCGCTCGAGCACGAGGTCGGCGTCCGGCGTTGTCGGGCCGTTGGCGGCCTCCGCCAGCACGCGGCATTTCAGCTGCTCGGCGATCGGCCCGTCGATCACGCGCTCGACCGCCGCCGGCACCAGCACGTCGCAAGCGAGCGTCAGGATATCCCGGGGATCGAACTGCAGCTCGGTCGAGAAGCCGGCGATGCTGCCGTGCTTGGTTGCATGCGCCATCAGCGCGGGAATATCGAGGCCGCGCGGATCATGCAGCGCGCCGGTGTGGTCGCTGACCGCGATCACCTTGAGTCCCATCTGATGCAGCCCGAGCGCGGCGTAGGAGCCGACATTGCCAAAGCCCTGGACCACCGCGCTCGCCTTGGTCGGATCGATCGACAGCACGTCCATCACACGCCGCGAGAGATGCGCGACGCCGCGTCCGGTGGCTTCCCGCCGACCGAGCGTGCCGCCGGAAAACACCGGCTTGCCGGTGACGATCTCCATCACGGTCTGGCCCTGGTACATCGAATAGGTGTCCATGAACCAGGCCATCACCTGCTCATTGGTTCCCATATCCGGCGCCATCACATCGGTGTGCGGACCGACGAACGGGATCATCTCCTGCATGTAGCGGCGCGACAGCGATTCGAGCTCGCGGCGCGACAGCTTGGAGAGATCAACGGCTACTCCGCCCTTGGCGCCGCCATAGGGAAGCCCCACCAGCGCGCATTTCCAGCTCATCCAGACCGCGAGCGCGGCCACCTCGCCGATATCGACAGAGGGCGCGAATCGCGTGCCGCCCTTGGTCGGCCCCATCGTCAGCAGATGCTGCACCCGATAGCCTTCGAACACCGCAATGGTGCCGTCATCGCGGTGAATTGGGCACGATACCGTGATTGCCCGCTTCGGCAGCAGCAGCCGTTCGCGCTCGTCGCCGGGGATGCCGAGATGGTCTGCGATCACGTTGAATTGCTTCGCAGCCATGTCGAAAACCGGTCCGGAATAGACGGTCATCACTTGCTCCTGGCTCGAATCAGAGGTTACCCCGGGCGCAATAATAGCGCGCCGCCCCCCGGGAATGCACGGGTGGTAGTCGCGCCGTTATGCGCTTATTGCGACAAATCTGCGAATAATTTCAGCGTTGATCCCCCCTCGCCGGTTGCTAATGTGCGCCACCCGGGGGCTAACCATCCCCTCCACGGACGAAGAAATGCCCATGCAGGCCCTCTTTATTGGACAGACCTATATCGACGTCACCTTCATCACCGACCATCTTCCGACCGGAGATGAGAAACACGTTGCCTCGGACTACGCAGTATCGTTCGGCGGCAACGCGGTGACCGCGGCGTTCTGCTGCGCCAAGCTCGGGGTCGTGCCTGACCTGATTGCCACCGTCGCCAATGACTGGCTCGGACGCATGTTCCAGGACATGAGCGCGAAATACGGCATCTCGATTCACGCGCGGAAGGTGAACGCCTCCTCGCTCTCTTTCATCATGCCGAAGGACGGCAAGCGCGCCATCGTCCGCTGCCGCGACGACGTGCACATCCATCCCTTTCCGCTGCTCAATCTCGGCAATTGCCGTGCGCTGCATATCGATGGCCATCAGCCGGATGCCGCCATCCATTACGCGAAGCAGTGCCGCGAGGCCGGAATCCTGACCTCGCTCGACGGCGGCGGCCTGCGCACCAATACCCATGAATTGCTGGAATTCATCGACGTCGCGATCGTCGCCGAGCGGTTGTGCGAGCAGATGGACCTGACGCCGGAGAAGATGCTCGCCTATCTCAAGGAGCGCGGCTGCAAGATCGGCGGCATCACCATGGGCGAGAAGGGACTGCTCTGGTACGACGAAGCGGGGACGGTGCAATCCTTGCCCGCCTACCCGATCCCGCGCGAGCGGGTCATCGACACCAATGGCGCCGGCGACGTTTTCCACGGCGCTTATGTCTATTCGTACCTTGCCAATCCGAATGCGAAATGGCGCGACCATTTCGAGTTCGCCCGCGCCGCCTCCACCTTCAAGATCCAGCGGCTCGGCAACGAGGCCGGCCTGCCGACGCTCGCCGACATCGACATGGTGAGACAGGAGTTCGAGATACGGGTCTGATCCGCGCGTGCTGATTAGCTCAGCGCGCTCTTGAGATCGAAGCTCAAATCCGCGGCCTTGTCGGGATCGATGGTGCCGCCGGCCGCAAGCAGCCGCCGGCCGAACATGTGGTCACCGGCGCGGTTGACCGATTCGATACCAACCAGCCGCCCCTCTTTGTAGCAGAAGGCCGAGAACGCCTTCTGAGCGGGATCACCACGCAGCACGACCTGGTCATAGCCTGTCGTGAGGCCCGCGATCTGCAGCTTGTCGTTGCCCTGATCGCTCCAGAACCAGGGCTGGCCGTCATAGACCTGGACGTCGCCGGTCAATCGCGCCGCCACGCAGCGGGCGTGATCGGTGGCGTTCTGTACCGACTCCAGCCGCAGCGTGCCGCCGAAGCGGGGGCTCGCGAACAGCGCGCAGTCGCCGATCGCCGAGATATGCGGGTCCGAGGTCGCAAGATGCTCGTCAACGATGATGCCTGAGGCGACCTTCAGGCCGGCGTCAGCCGCAAGTTCGACATTGGGCAGCACGCCGACACCGACCACGACCAGATCAGCCGGGATGTGCCGGCCGTCGCTCAGGCTGATGCCGGTGACTTTGTCGCCATCCGCTTCGATGCTGGTTGCCTGCACACCGAGGTGAATACGAACCCCGGCATCCGCATGCTGCGTCTGAAAGTAGTCGGAAATCTCGGCCGTCACCGCGCGCGCCATGACGCGGCCGGCAAGCTCTAGCACGTCGACCTCCAGCCCCTTGATACGCGCGGTCGCGGCGAATTCCAGACCGATGAAACCGGCGCCGATCACCACCACCCGTTTCGCCTTGGCAAGCCGTGCGCGCAGATCTTCGCTATCATCGAGGATGCGTAGGTAACGCACGTCAGGGAGGTTCGCATTGGGGAGGTCGAGCAGGCGGTTGCGGGCGCCGGTGGCGAAGATCAGATGGCCGTAGTCCAGCGCCTGCCCCGATGCGAGCACCACCTTGCGGTGCTGGCGCTGAACTGCGACGGCGCGGTCGTAGACCAGCTCGATGCCCTGGTCGACATAGAACTTCAGCGGCCGGAACATCAGCGTCTCCGGGCCGCCGCTGCCCTTCAGATAGGCCTTCGACAAAGGCGGTCGCTGGTACGGCAGATGGGCTTCGTCATTGATCAGCCGGATCGGATCGCTGTAGCCCGCCTGACGCAAGGAGGCCGCGACTTGGAAACCTGCATGTCCTGCGCCGACGATGACCACCGGTCCCTTGACCACCCAATCCTTGCTCATCCCACCTGCTCACCTTGCCCTGTACAAACCTTAGGCTTCACTCTTTCGCCGAGCCCGTTCGCACTGTTGTCGCAGACCCCGGCAGGCTTGTCACCGTCCCCCGCCGCGGGATTGTCACCACCGTCACCCTGCGGTTTAAATGCGGCAGCAACAGCGGTCCGGGAGGGATCAATGACTGACACCACGCTCGCAGCCGAGCCGGCCCTGCTTTCGATCGACCGTCCGATCGCCACTATCACCCTGAACCGCCCGGCTGCATTCAATTCCATCGACATCGCAATCGCCAAGAGGTTGGAGCAGCTCGCTACCCAGGTCGAGGCCGATGATGGCATCCGCGTCTTGGTGCTGCAGGGCGAAGGCCGCGCCTTCTGCGCCGGCGGCGATCTGCAGACCATCGGCGCCGCGGCGGAAGCCGACACCATTGCGCCTGTCGTTGGCGGGCTCTTGCAGCACTATCACGCCTTCATCGCCAGCCTGCGACGGATGCCCAAGATCGTGCTCGCCAGCGTGCACGGCTCGGCCGCCGGCGCCGGCATGTCGCTGGCCTTTGCCGCCGACCTCTGCATCGCAGCTGAAGAGGCGCGCTTCACGCCGGCCTATGCCAAGCTCGGCGTTTCGCCCGACGGCGGTGGCACAATCGGCGTCACCGCCAGCGTCGGCGTGCGGCGCGCGCTGCAGATCTTCCTCGCCGAGGACAACTTTACCGCGCAGCAAGCCTACGAATGGGGCCTCGTCGCCAAGGTGGTGCCGGGCCTCGAATTGATGGCCGCCACGCGCGAGCTTGCGCTGCGGCTGGCGCAGAACGCGCCGGCCGCACTCTCCGAAACCAAGGCGCTGATCCACAGCGCGCCGACGACCTCGGTCGAGCTGCAGCTCGATGCCGAGCGCGACGCCATCATCGCCTGCATGCACAGTGATGAATTCCGGATCGCGGTGCAGAAGTTCACCAGCAAAACCAAGTAGGCCTCGCCCGGTAGCTGTTCGCTACGTAGTCGGGAAATTCAATTCGGACATATATACCCGGTCCCGGCAGGCGACTTGAAGCAGCCGACCGATTCGGGGATCACGTGCTTGGGGAGCCAGAGCACCACGCTCGGAAAAAAGATCGTGAAGGTGATGGTGAGCAGAAACACCACATAGATCGGCAGCGCCGCGCGCAGCGCCTTGCCGAAACTGACGCCGACGAATTTGGACGCCATCAGCAGTACGAGCCCATAGGGCGGCGTGATCAGGCCGAAGGCCAGCGTCGCGATCAGGACGACGCCCATATGGACGCCGTTGATGTCGCCAGCCTGGGTCAGCGCGTTGACCAGCGGCATGAAGATGATGATGGTCGGCACCGGCTCGATAAAATCACCGATCACGGTGAAGAGCGCAACCATCAGCAGCATGATATAGCGCGGATCGTTGCCGGCGACGGACGTGATCCAGTCGGCGATGAAGTTGGCGCCGCGCAGATAGGCCAGCATCCAGCCGAACGCATTCGCGGCGCCGATCGTGATCAGCGGCAGCGAGAAGATCAGGCCGGCCAGACAGAAATCGTACGGAATCCGCTTCAGGTGGCCGCGATTGAGCACGGGGATCACGACCAGAACGATCCAGACCACCGCCACGACGCCGGCCTCGGTCGGAGTGAACCAGCCGGTCAGGATGCCGCCGAGCAGGATCACCGGAATCATCAGTGGCAGCGCCGCGTCACCAGTTGCAAAAACCACCTGCCGCAGCGGCGCGCGTGGCTTGCGCAACCCCGCGGGCCCAAAGAAATAGCAATAGATCATCAGCCCGAAACCGATCATGAAGCCGGGCACGACGCCTGCCATGAACAGGCCGGCGATCGAGACATTGCCTACCGCGCCATAGACCACGGCGGTGATGCTCGGCGGGACCAACGCCGCGATGGTCGAGGCCGAAGCGATGATCGCCGCGATAAACGCGGGCTCATAGCCTTCGCGTTGCATCGGGCCACCGAGCGCGCGGCTCATGACAGCGACGTCAGCGGTGGTCGAGCCGGACATTTCCGAGAAGAACATGCTGAAGACGACCACCACCTGGGACAATCCTCCTCTGACATGTCCGACCAGCGACACCGACAGATTTGCAATCCGGACCACGACATTGGCGGAGCTCATGAGCTCGCCGACCAGCAGGAAGAACGGTATCGCCAGCAGCGCTTCGGAATCGACGCCGTCAAAGATCTTCTGCACGATGGCCGCCAGCGAGACGTCGGCGAGGAACGCCCCGACGAACACACCGGCCAGAAGCGAAAACGGTACGGGTACGCCGAGATAGCCGAACGACAGGAAGCAGAGCGACATCAACGCAAGAATGATCGGGGCGCTCACGTCTGATAGCTCCGATCGGCAGCGGTGTAGGGCAGCGGGTTGGCGGGCTCCGGGTCCGGCGGCTCCGGATGATCGAAGCCGTTGGCAATCCCATTGACCATTTGCTCGATCGTGAACAGCGCGATCAACGCGCCGGAGATCGGAATGACGATGTAGAGCGAGGCGATCGGCGTGCCGGAAGGCAGGCGGAAGCTGCCAAAGCCGCGAAGAAAATTGATGTAGCCGAACCAGATCAGGCAGAGCGCGACACCAAGCACGACGAGCCGAAGCACGATCTCCAAGAGAGAGCGCACCGCACCGTGCGTCGCCTCCGAGATTGCGGTCAGGCACAGATGATCGTTGCGCCGGGTCGCCACGGCAGCGCCGACGAAGATCGCATAGATGAACAGCGTCGAGGTGACCTCCTGCAACCACAGCCAGGGATGGCCGATGGTCCGCGTCACGATATCGGCGGTCACCGAGAGCGAGAAGCCGAAGCACAACGCCCCGCACAGCATCATCAGGACCAGTTCGAGCCGGTCCAACGCCTGCCATTTCAGATGCCGTTGTCGCTGCAGCACGAGCCTATCGGCAATGGACATCGGCTTCCCCGGCCGCGACGATACTGCTGAGAGTGCGTCTAATTGATCGCGCGGATCAGATTTTTGATCTTCTCAGCGTGCGGCCCAAGCTGCTTAGCCAGCTTGTCGAGATAGGGATCGGCGACCGCCGTGAAGCCCGTTTTGTCGACGTCCTCGACGACCTTGACGCCGAGCGATTTGAGCTTTGTGGCCGCCGTTCTTTCCAGCTCAAAGGCCTTGGCCGGCTCCTTGGCGCTGACCTCGGCCGCCGACGCCAGCACCCATTGCCGCTGCTCGGCCGACAGGCTTTGCCACAGTCTGTCGCTGATGAAGACCAGCGCATTGTTTGCCTCGTGCTCGGTCAACGACAGCACGGGCGCGACCTCATAATGCTTGTTGACCAAATAGACATTGATGCTGTTTTCCGCGGCGTCGACGACACCGGTCTGCAGCGAGGTGTAGACGCTGCCGAACGGCATGTGCACGGTCTGCGCACCGTAGGCCGGGAACATCTCGTCCTCGGTCGCCGTCGCCTGGACGCGGATCTTCATACCCTTGACATCATCGACCTTGTGGATCTCTTTCTTGCTGTAGATGTGGCGCACGCCCTGCGAGCCGGTCCCGATGACATGCAGGCCCTGTGCGGTGTCGTCGATCATGGTCCTGATGGCTTCGAACACCTTCGGGTCGGCCAGCGCCTTGATGACGTGCGCGTCGTTGCGAAACAGGAAATGCAGCGACATCACGCCGGCCTGCGGCGAGATGGTTGCGGTGTTCGCCGAGGAGATGATGGCGAAGTCGATATCGCCAGCCTTGACCAATTGCAGCAGCTGCGGCTCCTGCCCCAGCTGCGCACCTGGATACTGGTCGATGAGCATGGTGCCCTTGCTCAGCGCCTTGAGCTTGTCGGCAAACAGATCGCCGGCGATGGAATAGCCGGTGTTACGTGGCTGATCATAAGCGAAACGGTAGTGCTTGACGTCCTGTGCGCTGGCACCCGCCGCCAACAGTAGCGCGGCGGCGAAAAACCCGCCGACGATCCCGGATCGACTCTTCATCGTCCCCTCCCCGCTTGTCGTTTTCTTTAATCATCCCATCGAGGTTGGAGGGTTGTCAATTAAGGATTGGGACCGGTGATGAACCGAGTCGACGACTAATTCTTCCCCTTGCGGCGCATGAAGTCGAAGTCGCAGCCGTCGTCCGCCTGCAGAATGGTCTCGTGAAACAGGTGTGCGTAGCCGCGCTCGGCCCAGTCGGGCGTCGCGACGGGCTTCAGCACGGCACGGCGCTTGGCAAGCTCGGCCTCGTCGATCAGCAGATCGATGCTGCGCCTGGCGACATCGAGCCTGATCCTGTCGCCGGTCTGCACCAGCGCCAGCGGGCCACCGACGGCCGATTCCGGCGTGATATGCAGCACGATGGTCCCGAACGCTGTCCCGCTCATGCGCGCGTCCGAAATCCGCACCATGTCCTTGACGCCCTGCCGAGCCAGCTTCTTCGGGATAGGCAGATAACCGGCCTCCGGCATGCCCGGTGCGCCCTTCGGCCCGGCATTGCGCAGCACCAGCACGTCATCAGCCGTGACCTCGAGATCGGGATCGTCGACCCGCAAGGTCATGTCCTCGACGGATTCGAACACGACGGCGCGGCCGGTGTGCTGCAGCAATTTCGGACTGGCCGCCGAATGCTTGATGACCGCGCCGCGCGGCGCCAGATTGCCGCGCAGCACCGCAATCCCGCCTTCCGGCTTGATGGGATTGTCGCGCGCGCGGATCGCGTCCTGGCCGGGCACCTCCTCCGCCCTGGCGACGATGTCGCGCAAGGTCTCGCCGGTGACGGTCTTCGCATCAAGATCGATGAGGCCGCCAAGCTGCTTCAACAGCTTCGGCACGCCGCCGGCATGATGGAAGTGCTCCATATAGTGCTCGCCTGACGGTTTCAGGTCGACCAGCACCGGCACCTCGCGGCCAATTCGATCGAAAGCGTCGAGATCGATCGCGTGCGGCGTGCGGCCGGCGATAGCGGTGAGATGCACGAGGCCATTGGTCGAGCCGCCGATCGCCTGCAGCACCACCTGCGCGTTCTTGAATGCCGCGGGCGTCAGCAGCTCGCTCGGCCGCGGCCCTTTTGCCTTGGCCATCGCGGCCGCGACGCGCCCGCTCGCCTCGGCCGAGCGGAAGCGCTCGGCATGCGGCGCCGGAATGGTCGCGCTCATCGGCAGGCTCAGTCCCAGTGTCTCGGTGATGCAGGCCATGGTGGAAGCCGTGCCCATCACCATGCAGGTGCCGACCGACGGCGCGAGCCGGCCGTTGACCGCCTCGATCTCCTTGTCATCGATGTCGCCGGCACGATATTTCGCCCACAACCGGCGGCAGTCAGTGCAGGCACCGAGCACCTCGCCCTTGTGATGACCGACCACCATCGGCCCGACCGGGATGACGACGGTCGGCAGGTCGGCCGAGATCGCGGCCATGATCTGCGCCGGCAAGGTCTTGTCGCAGCCGCCGATCACGATCACGGAATCCATCGGCTGGGCGCGGATCATTTCCTCGGTTTCCATCGCCATCAGGTTGCGCAGGTACATCGAGGTCGGATACGAAAAACTCTCGGCGATCGAGATGGTGGGAAACACGAACGGCATCGCGCCTGACAGCATCACGCCGCGCTTCACCGCCTCGATGATCTGCGGGACGTTGCCGTGGCAGGGATTGTAGTCGCTGTAAGTATTGGTGACGCCGACGATCGGCCGGTCCAGCGCATCGTCGGAATAGCCCATGGCCTTGATGAACGCCTTGCGCAGGAACAGCGAGAATCCGGCATCGCCGTATGAGGTCAGTCCCTTGCGCAATCCGTCGGTCATGGTCTTCGTCTCTCATTCTTGCTCGTCATTCCGGGGCAACCGCGCCAGCGGTTGAACCCGGAATCCGGAAATATCAGCTCGAGATTCCGGGTTCGAGGCCTGCGGCCTCGCCCTGGAATGACACCAAGGTTCTCAACCCCAGTCGATAATCCGGCTCACGTCCCCATCATATTCGATGCTGCAATAGCTGCCGCCCTGGTAGAAATCGGCGACCCGATCCGGCTGCATCTTGGCCTGCTCCGCCATCGCATGCTCGCGGAACGCTTCCGCACGACCGGTCGGACGATAGCCGAGCTCATAGGCGCGGTGATTGTCCCACCAGGCACGCTCGTTGAACGATGCGCCGTAGAGTATCTCGAAATGAATGTCGGGATGATCGAGCCCGATCTGGCAGAGCTGCACCAGATCCTCGGGCTTGAGCCAGATCGCGAGCCGGCGGTGATCGAGCGGCTGCTCGCCGAAATTGCCGATCCGCAGGCAGGTGACCTTCAGCCCGTGCTTGTCGGCATAGAGCGAGCCTAAGCCCTCGCCGAACACCTTGCTGACGCCATAGCGGCTATCGGGGCGCGGCGTCACGTCGTTGCCGATCCGGTGATGGCGCGGATAGAAGCCGACGGTATGGTTCGACGACGCGAACACGATGCGCTTGACGCCCTTGCGGCGCGCCGCTTCGAACAAATTATAGCCGCCGATGATGTTGGCCTGCAGCATGTCGTGCCACGGCCCCTCGACCGAATAGCCGCCGAAATGCAGGATGCCATCGACGCCCTCGCAAATCGCCTCGACCTCTGCGAGATCGGCGAGATCGGCCGCCTTGAAGGTTTCCTGGCTCGACAGATCTGCCGGAGGTTTCAGATCGCTCAGCAGCAGGTCGGGATAGATCGGCGGCAGGAGCTTGCGCAAGGATGTGCCGATTCCCCCGCTCGCGCCGGTCATCAATATGCGTGGCATTTCGTCCCTCGTATTCGAACCGCCTGTGGTTCGCCTCGAACCACTGGTTTGCGGCCATTGCGCAACAATGATAGCAGAGAAATCGCGAGGAAACGCAACAACGAGATCAGTAAATGTCCGATCCAAATCATGCGCTTGCAAATCATGCGCCCGGCTGGCGGCCGGCGACCTATTATCCTGACCCGGCGATCCAGGCGCTGGATCCGCGGTTCGAGAAATATTGGCTGAAATTGTCGGCGGTCGAGCGGCTCGCGACCGGAATGCGCTGGGCCGAGGGCCCGGTGTGGGTCGGCGACGGCCGCTATCTCCTGTGCAGCGACATCCCCAATCAGCGCATCGTGAAGTGGGAAGAGGAGACCGGCGCTGTCAGCGTGTTCCGCAAGCCATCCAACTTCGCCAACGGCAACACCCGGGATCGCCAGGGCCGGCTCGTCACCTGCGAGCATGGCGCGCGCCGCGTCACCCGCACCGAATATGACGGCTCGATCACGGTGCTGATGGATTCTTTCGACGGCAAGCGGATGAACTCGCCCAACGACGTCGTGGTCAAATCCGACGGCTCGATCTGGTTCACCGATCCGACCTTCGGCCTGCTCAGCAATTACGAAGGCTACAAGGCCGAGTCCGAGATCGACGCCAACGTGTACCGGATCGACGGTACAAGCGGGAAAGCGACCATTGTCGCCGAAGGCGTGCTTGGCCCGAACGGGCTGTGCTTCTCGCCGGATGAAAAGATCCTCTACATCGTCGAATCCCGCGGCGTGCCGAACCGCAAGATCCTGGCCTACGACGTCTCGGCCGATGGCAATACCATCAGCAACAAGCGCGTGTTGATCGATGCCGGTCCGGGCACGCCCGACGGCATGCGCTGCGACATCGACGGCAATCTGTGGTGCGGCTGGGGCATGGGCTCGCCCGAGCTTGACGGCGTCATGGTGTTCGCGCCCGACGGCGCGCCGATCGGGCGTATCGCATTGCCCGAACGATGTGCCAACGTCTGCTTCGGCGGGATCAAGCGCAACCGGCTGTTCATGGCCGCGAGTCAGTCGATCTACGCGCTGTACGTCAACACACAAGGTGCACTTGGGGGATGAAATATACTCGTCGTCCCGGATAAGTGAGCGTAGCGAACGCGGCCCGGGACCCATACCGCGTGATCTCTCGATAAACCCAAGTGGCCGACGTTCTTTTTCAGAACGTCGGCCGGTGGTTATGGGTCCCGACGTTCGCCGGGACGACATCTCGCATATAGCCGCCCGGTTACGCCGCGTTGTAACCCGCGACCGCCTTGGCTTCGAGATATTCCTCGAGACCGAACTTGCCCCATTCGCGGCCATTGCCGGACTGCTTGTAGCCGCCGAACGGCGCGGTGCGGTCGTTCGGCACGCCCTGCAAATTGACGTTGCCGGCGCGGATCTGGCGGCCGACGCGACGGGCATCCTCGATCGTCGGGCCGGAGACGTAGCCGGCCAGACCATAGGGCGTGTCATTGGCAATACGCACTGCGTCAGACTCGTCCTTGGCACCGATGATGGTGAGCACCGGCCCAAAAATCTCCTCGCGGGCGATCGTCATCTCGTTGGTGACGTCGGCGAAGATGGTCGGGCGGACATAGTAGCCCTTGTTGACGCCCTCGGGCAGGCCCGGGCCGCCGGCGACCAGTGTCGCGCCTTCGTCGATGCCTTTCTTGATCAGCGCCTGGATCTTGTCCCACTGGCCGCGATTGACCACCGGGCCAATCGAGGTGCCCTCCGCGCGGGGATCACCGGCCTTGGTCTTGTCGGCAACACCCTTCGCGATCGCAGCCACTTCCTTCATCTTCGACAGCGGCACGATCATGCGCGACGGCGCGTTGCAGGACTGGCCGGAGTTGTTGAACATGTGCATGACGCCGCCGGTCACCGCCTTGGTCAGGTCGGCGCCCTCGAGGATCACGTTCGGCGACTTGCCACCGAGCTCCTGGCTGACGCGCTTCACCGTCGGGGCTGCGCGCTTGGCCACGTCAACGCCGGCGCGGGTCGAGCCGGTGAACGAGATCATGTCGATATCAGGGTGCTCGCTCATGGCGGCGCCGACCTCCGGCCCGAGGCCGTTGATCAGGTTGAACACGCCGTTCGGCACGCCGGCTTCATGCAGGATCTCGGCGAAAATCAAGGCCGAGGTCGGCGTGAATTCAGAGGGCTTGAGGATCATGGTGCAGCCGGCGGCGAGCGCGGGCGCGACCTTGCAGGCGATCTGGTTGAGTGGCCAATTCCAGGGCGTGATCATGCCGACCACGCCGAC
>NZ_JBARGP010000273.1:0-14926 GCF_049798375.1 Bradyrhizobium sp. | reverse complement strand
GCGGTCGACATGAGCGTGATCCGCGCCTGGTGGCTGACGATCCTGATCGGCGTCATCGCCGGCAGCGCGATCGCGCGCATCGCGCCGGAGCGGCTGTTCAAATATGTCTTTGTCGCAGTCGCCTGGTCGGCGGCGTTCCGCCTGATCTTCGGCCGCGCCAGCTGGAAGCTCGGCGACGAGCTGCCGAAGGGGCCGCTGATGAAGGCTTATGGAATCGTGGTCGGGCTGCTGTCGACCTTGATGGGGATCGGCGGCGGGCTGTTCTCCAACCTGCTGATGACGTTCTACGGAAGGCCGATCCACCAGGCGGTCGCGACCTCATCGGCGCTCGCGGTGCTGATCTCGATCCCCGGCGCGCTGGGCTATGTCTATGCTGGCTGGCCCGCGGCCGCGCACTATCCCGATGTCGCCGCGCTGCAGTTGCCGTTCGCGCTCGGCTATGTCTCGCTAATCGGCGCGGTGCTGGTGGTGCCGCTCAGCCTGGTCACCGCGCCATGGGGCGTGCGCGCCGCGCATGCGCTGTCGAAGCGCCAGCTCGAGATGGCGTTCGGCTGTTATCTCTTCATTGTCGGCAGCCGCTTCGTGATCAGCCTGGTGTCAGGGCACTGACGCGGCTTGCGGCAGCAGCCGCACCTCGCTGTAACGCCATATGCGCAGATCGCCCTGCTGATCGATCCGGTCATCGTCGGCCAGCGCCAGGATGCGCGCGGCGATAACTTCCGCTTCGAGCTGCCAGGTTCGTTTCTCGCAATCCTTGAGCGCAAGGACGAGGATCCAGGCCGTCTTCTGCCAACGCGGCGTCAGCGCTGAGAAAATGATTTCGTCCAGACCGGCCTCCGTGATGCCGGCGGGCAGGAGGACCTCGTCCCAATACAGCTCGCTGTCGATGTCGAAGTCTTCCCCAGGCGGGGGCTTGAGATCGGGAAAGCGCTGATAGATCGTATAAAGCAATCCTGTATGCAGGCTCTTGCCCACATCGCGGAGATGGCCGCCCAATGCCTCGCGCGCATCAGGACCCGCTTCGGCGATCGCATGCTCGGCGCGGCTTATCGCGGCAGCCGCTTCGATCAGATGAAGTTGGATGCTCTCAGCCTCATCGCGCGTCATCGGCTCCCCCCGACCTATTTCTTCGCGTAGATGTCCTTGTACTGCTCGCGCAGCACGTTCTTCTGCACCTTGCCCATGGTGTTGCGCGGTAGCTCGTTCACGATGAACACCCGCTTGGGCATCTTGAACTTGGCCAGCCGGCCGTCGAGCGCCTTCAGCACGCTGGCCTCGCTGACGTCGGCGCCGGGATGGCAGACCACCACCGCGGTGACGCCCTCGCCGAAATCGGCATGCGGCACACCGATCACGGCGGATTCCACCACGCCCGGCATGGCGTCGATCTCGCTCTCGATCTCCTTCGGATAGACGTTGAAGCCGCCCGAGATCACCAGATCCTTGCCGCGGCCGAGGATGTGGACGTACCCCTTGGGATCGATCTTGCCGAGGTCGCCGGTGATGAAGAAGCCGTCGTCGCGGAATTCGGACCTGGTCTTCTCCGGCATCCGCCAATAGCCCTTGAACACGTTCGGGCCTTTGACCTCGATGACGCCGATCTGGTCGCGCGGCAGCACCTCTGCCGTCTCCGGATCGGTGACGCGCGCGGACACGCCGGGCAGCGGGAAGCCAACCGCGCCGGGCACGCGCTCGCCGTCATAGGGGTTCGACGTGTTCATGTTGGTCTCGGTCATGCCGTAGCGCTCGAGCACGGCGTGTCCGGTGCGCGCGAACCATTCACGATGGGTGTCGGCGAGCAGCGGCGCCGAGCCCGAGATGAACAGCCGCATATGCTTGGTCGTATCTTTGTTCAGCGCCGGGTTTGCCAGCAGACGGGTGTAGAAGGTCGGCACGCCCATCAGCACGGTGGCGCGCGCCATCAGCTTGATGATGCGATCCGGGTCGAGCTTGGGCAGGAAGATCATCGACGCGCGCGCGAACAGCGTGACGTTGCTGGCCACGAACAAACCGTGGGTGTGATAGATCGGCAGCGCGTGGATCAGCACGTCATCCTTTGTGAAACGCCAATAGTCGACCAGGGTCAGCGAGTTCGAGGCCAGATTGTCGTGGCTGAGCATCGCGCCCTTGGAGCGGCCGGTGGTGCCGGACGTGTAGAGGATGGCGGCGAGGTCGTCATTGCCGCGCGCCACGGTGGCGAACGCCGTGTCGGCCTTGTCGGCCGCCTCGCTCAGCGAGCCCTTGCCGCTCGCATCCAGCGTCTCGACCTTGGCGCCGACCTTCGCCGCGATCGCGGCAATGCCCTCGGCCTTCGACGGGTCGCAGACCACCACGGTCGGCTCGGCATCGGTGATGAAGTAGTCGAGCTCGTTCAGTGTGTAGGCGGTGTTGAGCGGCAGGTAGACGCCACCGGCGCGCACAGTGGCCAGATAGAGCGTGAGGTTCTCGACCGATTTCTCGACCTGCACTGCGACCCGGTCGCCCGGCTTGACGCCGCGCGCCACCAGCACATTCGCGATCCGGCCCGCGCGGGCGATCAGGTCGCCGTAGCTGATGCGCTTGCCTCCATCGGTCTCGATCGCGAGCCTGCTGGGATCGTCGAGGCCGTCGAACAGGCGGGAAAACAGATTGGCGTTGGCGACGTTTGTCATGCAAGAGTCCCCTGGAGCAATGATCCGGAACAGCGGAAGCTGCCGCGTCAGGCCATCATGCTCGACGATATCGGATAGGGCAGGCGGGCGGCCCGAGGGCTCGCCATCGGACAACGCTGCAATAGCAAAAACGCCCTTTCGAAGGCAACGGGAGAGAACGGATGACGGAAATCGGAAAACGCGTGGCCTGGATCACCGGTGGCGGCAGCGGAATCGGCGAGGCCGGCGCGCTGGCGCTGGCGGCGGACGGCTGGACCGTGGTGGTGTCGGGCCGCCGCAAGGAGGCGCTCGACGGCGTAGTGGCGGCGATTGCCAAGAATGGCGGAACGGCCGAGGCTATCGCGCTCGATGTCGCCAAGGCCGATGCCGTGCAAAAGGCCGCCGACGACATCGTGGCGCGGCACGGCCGTATCGATCTCCTGGTCAACTCCGCCGGCGTCAACGTGCCCAGGCGGCGCTGGGACGACATGACCCTGAAGGGCTGGAACCAGCTCGTCGAGATCAACCTCAACGGCGTGCTCTATTGCATGCGCGCGGTGTTGCCGACGATGCGGGCGCAAAAGGACGGCAGCATCATCAACGTGTCGTCATGGGCGGGGCGCCATGTCTCGAAGATGCCGGGGCCGGCCTACACCACCACCAAGCACGCGGTGCTGGCGCTGACCCACTCCTTCAACATGGACGAATGCGTCAACGGTCTGCGCGCGTGTTGTCTCATGCCAGGAGAAGTGGCGACCCCGATCCTGCAGCAGCGCCCGGTGGTGCCGAGCGAGGAGGAACAGGCGAAGATGCTGCAGGGCGAAGATCTCGGCCGCACCATCGCCTTCGTCGCGAGCCTGCCGCCGCGGGTCTGCGTCAATGAGATCCTGATCAGCCCGACCTGGAATCGCGGCTTCATCCAGACGCCGTCGAACCGGGATTGAGTGGGGCAGGAGCCGCTGAGGATTGCACTCAGGCCGCCTCAAATTCAGTTGTCATGCTCCGCGCAGGCGGGGCATCCAGTACGCCGCGCCCGTCGTGCTTCGACCGAAGCGTCACGGCGTACTGGATCGCGCCCGCTTTCGCAGCCGATGACACCGGTGAGCTACATTTCTATCGTGCGGTCGCTCACCCCGCGCATGGTGGTACCAGCTTCGCCGCAATGAGGAAGCGTGCGATTGGATCGCGCGGCCGGCACGCTTTCACCTCGGCGACCTTGGCCGGCTTGGCAGCGGTGGCGCGTGGCTTCGCTGCCACTGCCTTGATCGGTGCGTGTTTGCGCATGATTTCGGACGGCCTGAACTCGGCATGCGCCGCACGCACGTCGTTGGATTCGACCGGCAGCAGTGGCGTGCCTTCGACATCGGGCGTGGCCACGCCGCGGTCGGCTTCGGTCAAAGTGTTCTCGGCGGGAATGCCCTGGGTCAGCGCCGAGGTGGTGTCGCTCGGCGTGGTGTCGGACGCGGCGGCTGATGTCGTGACCATCTTGACGGCGAGCAGGCCGAGCAGCACCAGCAGGAGAATTCCGGCAAACCAGACTGTTCTGACCACGATCGCAAGCCCCCGCTTTGCGCGCGTCACATTGCCGGATACCCCCATCCAGCAACGCCGCGTAGACCATCTATCAACCTTAAGAGAACGTTAATCGCAACGATGGCGTGAGTTTCGTGCACCGTCGCCTGCGATCGTAGTTAATGCGTGCGGGTCGAATGCATGATCGCGGGCGCAGAGGAAGCGCACGTCGTTCAATGGACGACCGGTCGCGCGCCGTCATTGCGAGAAGCCGAAGGCGACGAAGCAATTTAGCGCCAAGCAAGGATTCTGGATTGCTTCGTCGCTTCGCTCCTCGCAATGACGACGCTGGCTGTGGTGTTTCGGCCGCCCGCACACAGCGCCACACGTCCGCCGGACTGATTAGTTTCGCTCATCACGTTAAATTATCCCGCGAAACCCCGGGCAAGACCCTGCCGTAGCTCCGCCCGACAAGTCACGAGAGGTCATCGCGCGATGATCGCTTCGACGCTCCGTGTCTTGCGACCAACGATGGCCGTCCGGCCGATCGAAACGATATCAGGAGCACTCCATGTCCAAGCGAATTTCAAAGCGCATTGCCCTTCTCTCCGCTGTTGCGTTCAGCGCGCTCGCGCTCACCTCGAGCTTCGTCGCGCCGGCGCGCGCGAACGAGAAGACGGTGATGGTCGGAGGTGCCGCGATGTATCCGTCCAAGAACATCGTCCAGAACGCGGTCAATTCGAAGGATCACACCACGCTGGTCGCGGCGGTGAAGGCGGCCGGGCTGGTCGATACGCTGGAAGGGAAGGGACCGTTCACGGTGTTCGCGCCGACCAATGAGGCCTTCGGCAAGCTGCCGGCCGGCACCGTCGACACGCTGGTCAAGCCGGAGAACAAGGCGACCTTGACCAAGATCCTCACCTATCACGTGGTGCCCGGCAAGCTCGAGGCGTCCGACCTCACCGACGGCAAGAAGTTGAAGACGGTCGAGGGCGAGCAGCTCACGGTCAAGCACAAGGACGGCAAAATCTGGATCGTCGATGCCAAGGGCGACACCGCGATGGTCTCGATCTCCAACGTCAACCAGTCGAACGGCGTCATTCATGTCGTCGACACCGTGCTGATGCCGGCATCGTAACACCTCACCTACGGATTTCATCCCGTGATCAGCGAGCCGGGCGACTGACCCGGCTCGCTTTTTTGTGATCGCCGTTCAGCCCGCGGAAATGGAAGTCGATGACGAATTATTCGTACTGACTGTAACGGCGAGGCTGATCTCGACGTATAGTCGTCTGGATGACGCAATCGCGAACCCCCGCGAACCCCATGGAGCCGTCATGAGCAGTCTCGTTGCCGCAGACCCCCATGCCGGTGTGGCGCCGGCGCAAGCCAGCCGGAAGCTGATCCAGCCGGGTTGGGTCCGCGTCATGCATTGGATCAACGCGGTGGCGATGATCATGATGATCATGTCCGGCTGGCAGATCTACAACGCCTCGCCACTGTTCGATTTCCGCTTCTCGCACAGCATCACCCTCGGCGGCTGGCTCGCTGGCGCGCTGCTGTGGCACTTCGCGGCCATGTGGCTGCTGATGGTCAATGGTTTCGCCTATCTGATCACCGGGCTCGCCACCGGCCGCTTGCGCAACAAGCTGCTGCCGATCACGCCAAAGGGCGTCGCCGGCGATCTCAAGGCGGCGCTCACCTTCAAGCTCGGCCACGACGACCTCTCCAAGTACAATTATGTCCAGAAGCTGCTCTATGCCGGCATCATCGTGGTCGGCATCGTGATCGTGCTGTCCGGGCTCTCGATCTGGAAGCCGGTGCAGCTGCATTGGTTGGTTTCGCTGTTCGGCGACTACGACCGGGCCCGCTATGTGCACTTCTTCTGCATGTCGGCGATCGCAGCCTTCCTGGTCGTCCATGTCGCGCTGGCGCTGCTGGTGCCGAAAAGCCTGCGCGCGATGATCATCGGCCGTTGAGCCCATCTTCAAGGAGAATTGCCATGGGCCGTTTGCGCTCGCTGCTGATCCCCGGTGTCGACAAGAATCTGCTGGTCAGGGATGCCGCCAAGCTGTTGCCCGATCCGGCCCGTCGCCGCTTCATTGCCGGCGGCGCCAGCCTCGGCGCCTTGACGTTGTTGACCGGCTGCGACGTGCTCGACAGCGATTCCGCCGACGCGATGTTGGCGCGGATTTCCAAGTTCAACGATGCCGTGCAGGCCTGGCTGTTCAATCCGGATGCGCTGGCGCCGACCTACCCGGAGAGCATGATCACCAAGCCGTTCCCGTTCAACGCCTACTACGATCTCGACGATGCGCCGGAGATCGAGGCCGCCGACTGGAAGCTCGAGGTCTCGGGTCTCGTCGACAACAAGAAGTCCTGGACCTTGCCGGAGCTTTACGCGCTGCCGCAGGTCAGCCAAGTGACGCGGCACATTTGCGTCGAGGGCTGGAGCGCGATCGGCTCATGGACCGGCACGCCGTTGCGCGACTTCCTCAAGCTGATCGGCGCCGATACGCGCGCGAAATATGTCTGGTTCCAGTGCGCCGACAAGGACGGCTACAACTCGCCGCTGGACATGCGCAGCGCGCTGCACCCGCAGACCCAGATGACCTTCAAATTCGCCGACGAGATCCTGCCGCGCGCCTACGGCTTCCCGATGAAGATCCGCGTGCCCACCAAGCTCGGTTTCAAGAACCCGAAATACGTGACGTCGATGGAGGTCACAAATGAGTACAAGGGCGGTTATTGGGAAGACCAGGGCTATAATTCCTTCAGCGGGAGCTGAGGGACATCTGATGGGTTGAGGCGTCTGCGCACTACACTGGCTTCGCCAACTTCCCCTGCATCGCCGCCGCCACTGCCGCCAGCAGCAGCAGGCCGGCCGAGATGTTCAGCGCGTAGGTGAGGCTGCCCAGCGCATCGGTGATGGCCCCGACCACGAACGGGCCGATGGTCTGGCCGATGCCGAACACGATGGTGAGGGCCGCGATCGCGCCGGGCCACGCCGCCGGTGGCGCGTTGAAGCGGACGAAGGCGGTGGTCGAGGTGGTCACGGTCGAGAAGGCGAGGCCGAAGATCGCCGCCGAGAGCGCCAGCATCGCCGGCGAGTGGTCGAGCATTGGCAGGGCGGCGCCAATGGCGTTGACCGTCAGCACGATGCCGCTGGGCAGCCCGCCGCGATCCATTGCCAGCACGCGGCGCCAGACCCAGGGCGTGGTGAAGCCGGCGAGCCCGATCAGGCACCAGAACGCGGCCTGCGCCAGCGCGCCGCCGCCGAGATCGCGGACATAGGCGATCATGAAGGTCATATAGGCGATGTAGCCCGCGCCATAGAGGAAGTAGCTGACGAGATAGATCGCCATCGGCTTCAGCGAGAAGCTCGATGCGCCACGATCCGGGAGTGCCGCCTTGCCGGGGATCGGTGTCAGCAGCAGCGGGATCGTCAGCACGGCGCCGAGCAGGGTCAGCGCCCACCACACCACCCACCACGAGCCGGGGCCGAAATACTGCAGCACGAACGGTGCGACCAGGCCCGATGCGACGATGCCGAGCGGCGGTCCGGCATAGAACAGGCTCATGACGAAGCTCGCTTGCGCCGGCACCGATTGCGCGATCCGGGCCGCGAGCGCGCCGCCGGCGACGAAGCCGACCGCCGCGCCGATACCCGCGACCAGCCGCGCCAGGCTCAGCGCCGCGAAATTTCCAGTCATCGCGCAGACGGCGAGCGAGGCCAACGCCGCCAATGTTCCGCCGCGGAGCGTCGCCGACCAGCCGAAGCGCCGGATCATCCGGGAGGCGATCAGCGCACCGATGAGGTAGCCGGCCGCGTTGACGGTATTCATGAAGCCGGCGGCCGAATACGACCAGCCGAGCGACTCCCGCATGTCGGGCAACACCAGCGCATAGGCGAAGCGGCCGATGCCGAGGCTGACGATCGGGCTGAGCGACAGCGTGAGGTTCAGCCGCGCCGGATGCGCCGGTGGCAGAGGCGATTGCGGATCTGGCAAGGAGATACTCCCGTCCCGCCGTAGCGGGGACGAACCTGGGCGCGCGGAGGCGATACCGTAGAATGTTTATAGCGTCGGCGCGCTGAGCTGAAGGTCCCCTGCGGCAATGGTGACTTGCCAATACCGCAGCGGCGCTTTAGCACTCCCGCCCGTCGGCCATTCCGGATTACCGCGCATTATCAGGCGTCCGGAACGACGAACAACAACACGCGGAAGGATTTCCCCTATGGCGACTCACAAGCTGCTCTTGCTGCCGGGCGACGGCATTGGCCCCGAAGTGATGGCGGAGGTGAAGCGCCTGATCGGCTGGCTCAACAGCAAGGGTCTGGCGTCGTTCGCGACCGAGGAAGGGCTGGTCGGCGGCTCAGCCTATGACGCGCACAAGGTGTCGATCTCGGAAGGCGACATGGCCAAGGCGAAGGCGGCCGACGCCATCATCTTCGGCGCGGTCGGCGGCCCGAA
This sequence comes from Bradyrhizobium sp., assembly GCF_049798375.1. Classification (GTDB taxonomy): domain Bacteria; phylum Pseudomonadota; class Alphaproteobacteria; order Rhizobiales; family Xanthobacteraceae; genus Bradyrhizobium. The sequence continues at coordinate 6,312 of NZ_JBARGP010000273.1, read as the reverse complement.
ATGGGATAGCGTGCCCTACGACGTGCGCCCCGAAGCCGGTCTGCTGCGGCTGCGCAAGGATCTCGGCCTGTTCGCCAATCTGCGACCGGCGGTGTGCTACCCGGCGCTGGCCGACGCCTCGAGCCTGAAGCGCGACATCGTCGAGGGCCTCGACATCATGATCGTGCGCGAGCTCACCGGCGGTGTCTATTTCGGCGAGCCGAAGACCATCACCGATCTCGGCAACGGCCAGAAGCGCGCCATCGACACCCAGGTCTACGACACCTATGAGATCGAGCGCATTGCCCGCGTCGCCTTCGACCTGGCGCGCAAGCGCCGCAACAAGGTGACCTCGATGGAGAAGCGCAACGTCATGAAGTCGGGCGTGCTCTGGAACGAGGTCGTCACCCAAGTGCATGGCCGCGAATACAAGGACGTGACCTTGGAGCATCAGCTCGCCGATTCCGGCGGCATGAACCTGGTGAAATATCCGAAGATGTTCGACGTCATCGTCACCGACAATCTGTTCGGCGACATGCTCTCCGACATCGCGGCGATGCTGACCGGATCGCTCGGCATGCTGCCGTCCGCCTCGCTCGGCGAGGTCGACCCACGCTCCAAGACCCGCAAGGCGCTGTATGAGCCGGTGCACGGCTCGGCGCCCGACATCGCGGGCAAGGGCCTCGCCAATCCGATCGCGATGCTGTCGTCGTTCGGCATGGCGCTGCGCTACTCCTTCGACATGGGCGCGCTCGCCGACAAGCTCGAAGCCGCCATCGCCGCCGTGCTGGCCAGCGGGCTGCGCACCGCCGACATCAAGTCGGAAGGCTCCACGCCCGCTTCGACCACGCAGATGGGTGAGGCCGTGATCAAGGAGCTGGAGAAGCAGCACGCTTAGTTCGCGCACTCCTGTTAGCGGTCGCCACTGCGGCAACATAGACGGTGTCGTCCCGGGCAAGCGCGCAGCGCGCCGACCCGGGACCCATGCTCCGAGCAGCTCGTTTTGCGAAGGCTGGAGCGACACGCACGTGTCACCATAGCCGTTGGTGTCTATGGGTCTCGGCTCGAAACGGGGATGACGATCTTTTTGTGGCGAGCTGAATCCTTAACTAACTGGTCTTTGTGTGATCTTCTGTGTGACTGCCCGTCGTGCCATTGTGTCGCACGTATCAGGGCCTTGCGCCGTCGGGCAAATCAGGTTCACATTTCTGCCCGTCTCGGCTCGATCAAGAGGGGCGCTTCGCGGTCGTCACGAACGTTGGGTCGGAGATGCGGTGGACGCGGCGTGTCGCAGCGAGCTAACAACTCGCAGACGAACGGCATGGCGCGGACGGCGAAGTCGTGTGGTCCTGACGCCCCGGTGCTGGCGTCAAGTTGGCGATGCTATTTGACGAGCATTGCGAGCGACAGGGGCAAGAAAGCCGGTCCCTGAGGAGAGCACGTATAAGCTAAGTAAACCATCGCGCAGGGAAGGCCGGTTGTTTCGGCCAAGCCTGTGGTGACTACCGCGTGCTTTTTTGCACGCAACCATGGGTGCGGCCTGCACCCGGCCTTCCCTGCGCCCTCGATTATAGAGAGGGCCGGAATACGCAGCATCACTCGGACATGTCATGTCGCGAGAACGAGAATGTATGTCCGAAAGAGAGTTGGAATCGCCGCGATCGCTGCCACACCACGTTCGTCATGCCCCGCGCAGGCGGCATCCAGTACGTAGTGTCGTCTCGGTAGATCACGACCGTCGCCGGAATACTGGATCGCCCGCCTTCGCGGACGATGACAGCGGAGAAACACAGCACGGACCGAGAGCGCCGTTGATCGCCATCATCCCAAACGCAAAAGGCCGGGCGGAGCCCGGCCTTCGCGAAAGGATAAACCCGCTGGTCTCAGTACGGGACCGGCGGCAGCGGGAAGGCGCGTGGGTAGCCGCCGAGATCGGTCGGCGTCATCAGCGGCTGGCGGTCGATCGGCCGGTTGTTGTTCTCGCGGGCGAAGGACGGATAGCCGTATTCCGACGGATAGGCGTAATCGGTGAACTTGCGATCGCCGGGCAGCACCTCGGTGCCGCCATCGAGCCAGGAGCGCTTCGAGATGTAGACGCGGGTGTGCGGGCCCGATTGATAGGACGCGTTGGGCCCATTGCTGCCGGTGGCGACGTAAGTGCCATATTGCTTGCGCTTGGTCGCGGCGTCAGCGGACGTGGCAACCGCCAGGCCGGTCGCGGCAATCAAGGCGAGCATCGCGAGCCGGCTCGCGGCAGAAAATGTCGTCATCACGTCCTCTTCCTCGCGCCGAAAAGTGGCGGGCGCCCGCCGATGCGCATGCGTTGCGCGGCACAATATCTGTGCCGGATGTGGCGTCACAAGGTCATAGTTGCCACACCGGCTCAGATAAATCGCCGCTGTGGCGGGAAAGTTGCATCAAATCCGCAACTTGCCGCCGCGGTACCGGCCGTCCCGCTACAAGGCGCCGCGCAGCCGGGGATCGTCGGCCGAGGTGACCCAGTCCGCCGAGGTGGCGGCCGACATACCGGGGCTGCAGGTCGCGCGCTTCGCCTCGGCGCGGGTGAACAAGGCGGAGAGGCCCGTGTCGTGGTCGGCCGCAAGCAGGGTCAGCCGGTTCAGCATGCAGCCGATCGCGGCACGGCTGACAGGGCCGGTGACGCCCTGACAGGACCAGCCGGACAGCCGCAGCTCGGGGTTATGGACGCCTTTGAGGAAGCCGAGGCAGCCGCGTGGACCGTCGGTGGCGCCGGCCGGCCGCAACAGGGCGACCGCGCCGAACTTGCTGTCGATCACGCCGGCGGCCTCGAAGGCGGTCGGGCCCTCGACCGCCATCCGCCGCGCCAAATCGGCTGTCGGGTCAGCTGCCGGATCGGCAGGCGCGTCACGCTCACCGCCGGGACGATAGATTTCGAGTTCCGCCAACGGCCGCCGCTCGGCAGGTTCGCCCCAGCGGATCACGTCCTTGCGGCCGCCCTCGGGGTGACGCAGCACGGTATAGGTCGCGGACTTGTCGGGCTGATCGCCGAGGCGCAGTGCGTAGATCGGCACCGCTTCGTCGGCGATCGCCCAGCGCGAGCTCTCCGCCGGTTCCGGGGACGCCGGGCCGCCGATCTGCTGCCAAAGCGCGAGCGCGAGGATGCCGAGCAGCGCCAGCATGCCTACATAGGCGACCAGACGCGCCAAGGTGCCGCAGACCTCGTCGGCGAAACTTTCGAGCGCGAGCATGAAACCGGCTGTCGGGGGCCGTGAGGGAAGGATCGAAACGGGGGGCATCAAATGCGGGAGGTCATGGTAACGTTGTGTCAGGGACGTTTCTCGCATAGAAGCGCTGCCGCTTCAGTTTCCGCGTTTCGCGGTCACAGGCCATTTTTCGTCGGAGAGTGAACGATGGGTTACAAAGTCGCCGTTGTCGGCGCGACCGGTAATGTAGGACGGGAAATGCTCGCGATTCTCGACGAGCGTAAATTTCCGGCCGACGAAGTCGTAGCCCTCGCCTCACGTCGCAGCATCGGCATCGAAGTCTCCTACGGCGATCGCACCCTGAAGGTGAAGGCGCTGGAGCACTACGATTTTGCCGATGTCGATATCTGCCTGATGTCGGCCGGCGGCGCGGCCTCGAAGGAATGGTCGCCGAAGATCGCCGCGGCCGGCGCGGTCGTGATCGACAATTCCTCGGCCTGGCGGATGGATCCGGACGTGCCGCTGATCGTGCCGGAGGTGAACGCCGACGCGGCCGCGGGCTTCACCAAGAAGAACATCATCGCCAACCCGAACTGCTCGACCGCGCAGCTCGTGGTCGCGCTGAAGCCGTTGCACGACAAGGCAACGATCAAGCGCGTCGTGGTCTCGACCTATCAGTCGGTGTCGGGCGCCGGCAAGGACGCGATGGACGAATTGTTCACGCAGACCAAGGCCGTCTACACCAACAGCGAACTGATCAACAAGAAATTCCCGAAGCGTATCGCCTTCAACGTCATCCCCGAGATCGACGTGTTCATGGAGGACGGCTACACCAAGGAAGAGTGGAAGATGATGATGGAGACCAAGAAGATCTTGGATCCCAAGATCAAGCTCTCCGCCACCTGCGTGCGCGTGCCGGTGTTCGTCGGCCATTCGGAAGCGGTCAACATCGAGTTCGAGAATCCGATCTCGGCCGATGAAGCGCGCAACATCCTGCGCAATGCGCCGGGCTGCCTCGTCATCGACAAGCACGAGCCGGGCGGCTACGTCACGCCGTATGAAGCCGCCGGTGAGGATGCGACCTATATCAGCCGCATTCGCGAGGATGCGACGGTCGAGAACGGTCTGGTGCTGTGGTGCGTCTCGGACAATCTGCGCAAGGGCGCGGCGCTGAACGCGGTGCAGATCGCGGAAAGCCTGATCAACCGCAAGCTGATCGTGCCCAAGAAGAAGGCCGCCTGAGGCAGGGAGCGAAACGCCGGAGAACTTCATGAGCGAGCAGCCGGCGCCTTCGCCCGACAAGCACAGGCCCAATATTGTCGAACGGCGGATCGAAAACCTGATCTTCAACAGCCGTTGGCTGATGGCGCCGTTCTATCTCGGCCTGGTCGTCAGCCTTGCGGTGCTGTTGCTGAAGTTCTGCATGCTGCTGTGGGAGTTCATCGTGCATGCGCCGGGCTCGAAGGAGTCCGACATCATTCTCGGTGTGCTCTCGCTGATCGACGTCTCGCTGACCGGCAATCTGATCCTGATCGTGGTGTTCTCCGGCTACGAGAACTTCGTCTCCAAGATCGATCCGGGCGGCCATCCCGACTGGCCGGACTGGATGACCAAGATCCAGTTCGGCGGCCTGAAGCAGAAGCTGCTCGCCTCGATCGTCGCGATCTCGGCGATTCAGGTGCTGAAGGCCTTCATGAACATCGACACTGTGTTTGAGCCAAGCCGGCTCGCCTGGCTGGTCGGCGTGCACCTGCTGTTCGTGGTCTCGGCGTTCATGCTGGCGCTGTCGGACCGCTGGAGCAGCGATCACGGCGGCGAGTAGCGAGTAGCAATTCGCTACTTCCTATTCGCTATTCGATGATCTCGCGCGCGCTCTTGAATTCCTTGGTCTCCCGGTCGAGCACGAACAGCGAGCCCTCGGCGACGCCGAAATAGGCGCCGTGCAGCTGCATCTCGCCGCTTTCGACCCGCTTGCGCACGAACGGGAACGTCATCAGGTTCTCGATGCTGCGGAACACCGCGGCCTTCTCGATCCGGGTGACGAATTCGGCCATGCTCTCGTGGGCGCGCTGCTCGACCACTTCGCCCGGCTTGACGAACATCGACATCCAGCGGCCGATGAAGTCGCCGGGCGACAGCGGCGCGATCTTGTCGACGAAGGCGCGGATGCCGCCGCACTGGGCGTGACCCAGGATGACGATGTGCTTCACCTTCAGCACGGTGACGGCAAACTCCAGCGCCGCCGAGACGCCGTGCGCGTTTTCGTCGGGCTGATAGATCGGCACCAGATTGGCGATGTTGCGGAGCACGAACAATTCGCCCGGCCCGACATCGAAGATCGCCTCGGGCGAGACCCGGGAATCGCAGCAGCCGATCACCATGGTCTCGGGCGATTGCCCGCGCTCGGACAATTCCTTGTACCGGCTCTGTTCGGTAGGAAGGCGGTGGGTGGCGAAAGCGTGGTAGCCTTCGAGCAGACGTTTCGGAAACAATTTCATAAGAGTTGCCTAATCACATGATACGGGCGGGAACAAGACTTTCAGGGCCGGCGGCGAAATGGTATCGCGGGGGCTTCCGCGACGCCATGGGGAACGCCACGAGAAACCCCGCGGGCAATGTCGGGAAATCGTCAAGGGAAATGGTCACATGATTCGTCCGCGCCGCAGCCTTCTGTTCATGCCTGGCTCGAATGCGCGGGCGCTGGAAAAGGGCCGCAATCTGCCGGCCGACGGCCTGATCCTCGATCTCGAAGACTCCGTGGCCCCGGATGCCAAGGGAACCGCGCGCGAGCAGATCGCCAAGGCCGTAGCGGCGGATGGCTATGGCGGTCGCGAACTGTTGATCCGCATCAACGCCCTGGATACGCCCTGGTGGAGCGACGATGCCGCGATGGCGGGGCAGGCGGCGCCTGATGGCATCCTGGTTCCCAAGGTCTCGACAGTCGAGGATCTGCATACTGTTACCGAGCGCTTGGCAGAGGTCGGCGCCGACCCCTCACTGAAGGTCTGGGCCATGATCGAGACCGCGCGCGCCGTGCTCGATGCCGACAAGCTCGCCGCGACGGTGCATGACGAGGGCTCGCGGCTTGCCGGCTTCGTGTTCGGTCCCAACGACATCTCGCGGGAGACGCGGATCCGGATGCTGCCCGGCC
>NZ_JBARGP010000272.1:0-11308 GCF_049798375.1 Bradyrhizobium sp. | reverse complement strand
CACGGCCTGCCGCCGAACGCCCATGGCATGCGTGGCCTGAAGGCGATGGGCTTCTCCGACGCCCGGCTCGCCGTGCTCGCCGAGACCTCTGAGGACGACGTCGCCGCCAAGCGCCGTGGGCTCGGCGTGCGCCCGGCGTTCAAGCGCATCGACACCTGCGCGGCGGAGTTCGCCTCTCCCACCGCCTACATGTACTCGACCTACGAGACACCGTTCGCAGGTCAACTCGGCGACGAGAGCGCGCCGTCCGACAAGAAGAAGGTCATTATCCTCGGTGGCGGTCCGAACCGGATCGGCCAGGGCATCGAGTTCGATTATTGCTGCTGCCATGCGTGCTTCGCGCTGCATGACGCCGGCTATGAGACCATTATGGTCAATTGCAATCCGGAGACGGTGTCGACCGACTACGACACCGCCGACCGGCTGTATTTCGAGCCGCTCACCGCCGAGGACGTGCTGGAGATCATTGCGACCGAGCGCACCAACGGCACGCTGCACGGCGTGATCGTGCAGTTCGGCGGCCAGACCCCGCTCAAGCTGGCGCGCGCATTGGAAGCCGCCGACGTGCCGATTCTCGGCACCTCGCCCGAGGCCATCGACCTCGCCGAAGATCGCGACCGCTTCAAGCGCGTCCTCGACAAGCTGCACCTGAAGCAGCCGAAGAACGGTATTGCCTATTCGGTCGAGCAGGCGCGGCTGGTCGCCGCCGATCTCGGCCTGCCGCTGGTGGTGCGCCCGTCCTACGTGCTCGGCGGACGCGCGATGCAGATCATCCGCGAAGAGAGCCAGCTCGGCGACTACCTGCTCGGCACCCTGCCCGAGCTGGTGCCGGCCGACGTCAAGGCACGCTACCCGAACGACAAGACCGGCCAGATCAACACAGTGCTCGGCAAGAACCCGCTGCTGTTCGACCGCTATCTGTCCGACGCCACCGAGATCGACGTCGATTGTCTGTCCGACGGCAAGGACACCTTCATCGTCGGTATCATGGAACATATCGAGGAAGCCGGCATCCATTCCGGCGACTCCGCCTGCTCGCTGCCGCCGCACTCGCTCGACGACAAGACGATCGCCGAGCTGGAGCGGCAGACCCGCGAGCTCGCGCTCGGCCTGGACGTGGTCGGCTTAATGAACGTGCAATACGCGATCAAGGACGGCGCGATCTACGTGCTCGAGGTTAACCCACGCGCCTCGCGCACGGTACCCTTCGTCGCCAAGGTGGTCGGTACGCCGGTCGCCAAGATCGCGGCCCGCATCATGGCCGGTGAGAAGCTCGCTGACTTCGGTTTGAAAAAGCGCGAGCTCAAGCATGTCGGCGTCAAGGAATCGGTCTTCCCCTTCGCCCGCTTCCCCGGCGTCGATACCGTGCTCGGGCCGGAGATGCGCTCGACCGGCGAGGTGATGGGCATCGACCGCTCCTTCCAGATCGCCTTTGCCAAGAGCCAGCTCGGCGGCGGCACCCGCGTGCCGCGCAAGGGCACCGTGTTCGTCTCGGTGCGCGACTCCGACAAGACGCGGATCGCCGACGTGGTGCGGCTGCTGCAGCAGGCCGGCTTCAAGGTATTGGCCACCTCGGGCACGCAGCGCTTCCTCAGCGATCACGGCGTGCCGGCCGAGAAGATCAACAAGGTGCTGGAGGGGCGGCCGCACATCGTCGACGCCATCACCAATGGGGACATCCAGCTCGTCTTCAACACCACCGAGGGACCGCAGGCGCTCGCCGACAGCCGTTCGCTGCGGCGCGCTGCCCTCTTGCATAAAGTGCCGTACTACACCACTCTCTCCGGTGCCGTGGCGGCAGCACAGGGCATCCGCGCCTATCTCGGCGGAGACCTTGAGGTCCGCACCCTGCAGAGCTACTTTTCCGACAACTGATCGCGGCCGGTGCGGTTTCTGCGCCCGCTAAGCGATTGGCGACGATCGGCAATCAGACTGGCCCCGCGGGGCGGCGGCAGGAACAAGCCGCATGGTCTGATGTTGTCTCGGCCTTCCCGAGGCCGAAGTTTTGCTTTCGGGTTCGCGCCCGAAAGGCCTATCCTGAAGACGTTGCTCGTGCGCGACCGCTGGCCCGCACGATGGAAGGACGAAAGAGATGGTTGAAAAGGTTCCAATGACGTCGGCCGGCCATACCGCGCTTGAAGTCGAACTGAAGCGCCGTCAATCGGAGGACCGTCCGCGCATCATCGAACACATTGCGGAAGCGCGCTCGCATGGCGACCTGTCGGAGAACGCCGAGTACCACGCCGCCAAGGAAGAGCAGTCGCACAACGAAGGCCGCATCGCGGAGCTCGAGGACAAGCTCGCACGCGCCGACATCATCGATGTGACCAAGCTCTCTGGCGACACCATCAAATTCGGCGCCACCGTGACCCTCATCGACGAGGACACCGAGAAGAAGATGGTTTGGCAGCTCGTCGGCGAGGTCGAGGCCGATGCCAAGAAGGGCAGGATCTCCATTACCTCGCCGCTCGCACGCGCCTTGATCGGCAAGACCAAAGGCACCACCGTCGAGGTGATGGCGCCCGGCGGCGCCAAGTCCTACGAGATCGCCAAGGTGGAGTGGCGCTAGCTTTTCTCGGATATGTCGTGTTTTGCAAAAGGTCGCGCCCCGCGCGGCCTTTTTGTCGTTTGTTGCCGCTGAAATCTTTTTGATCGGGCGGTGTTACGTCTGTGGGGCCGTTGCGATCGGCCGACGGCAGCGGCGGGACGTGGGTGACGAAGTCCGGCTATTAGGTTACAGCTGAAATCTTAAAGTTTCCAAATTGGGGGATGACGATGGAGCAGATGTTTTCCAGGTATCAGCCGGTGGCGCTCAGCCTGTTTCGTTTCATCACAGGGCTGGTGCTGTTTCAGTATGGCTGCGCCAAGATCCTGAAGATTCCCGCGGAGTCGATGTTTTCAAAGGTCGAAATCACATCGCTCTATGGAGCTGCAGGCTGCATCGAGCTGGTCCTCGGGGCGTTGCTGATTCTCGGCCTGTTCACCCGACCGGTCGCCTTCATCTTCTCCGGCGAGATGGCGTTCGCCTATTTCATCAGCCATGCGCCGAAGAGCTTCTTCCCGGTCGTCAACGGCGGCTCGCTCGCGATCGCGCTTTGCTTCGCCTGCCTCTATCTGGCGACCTCGGGCGGCGGCCCGATCAGCCTCGACGCGATGCTGCGGAAGAAGACGTAAGCGTTCGCTTTCCCTATCTCCAACGCTGTCATGCTCCGCGCAGGCGGAGCATCCAGTACGCCGCGGCAGAAGAGATTGGGCCGAAGGGTCACGGCGTACTGGATCGTCCGCCGAAGCCTGTCATCCGGCCGGCCGAAGGCCGGACCGGGTGGCCGACGATGACAGCGCGGTGGGACAATGACCGTCGAGCCCTACTCCCGTCCCTTCACTTCCAGCGGCACTGCCGCGTCGTATTTCGAATTTTGCAGCACCAACGAGGTCCTGACGTTGCGCACATGAGGGGCGGCGGTCAGGTGCGTGACGAATTCCTGGAATGTCGCCATGTCGGGTGCGACGCATTTCAAGATGAAATCGACCTCCCCCGACAGCATCCAGCATTCGCGCACCAGCGGCTCGGCGCGGACGAACTCCTCGAATGCGCGCAGGTCCGCATCAGCCTGGCTGGACAGATGGACCGAAGCGAACACGGTGACGTCGAAGCCGAGCTTGCGCGGGTCGAGCAGGCCGCGGTAGCCGGTGATGTACCCCTCTTCCTCCAGGGCCCGCACCCGCCGCAGGCAGGGCGGCGGCGAGATGCCGACCCGCCGGGCGAGCTCGACATTGGTGATTCGGCCGTCGGCCTGGATCTCGCTCAGGATCTTCAGATCAATCTCATCCAGATTTTTCGACACGGGAATACGGGGTCCTGGCGGGGAAATGAGGCTGACCCAGCGGGCCAGGGGTGGGAACGGCAACTCTCTTAGCCCAGCTTGGCGCTCTTGCGCAATTTTATTGCGCGGACTTTCCCCACTGACCGGCTCGTGAAGGGAAAATTCGCCGAGATGCGTTGCAATTCTTGCATAGCTAGCCAGATGTCTTAGACTTGGATTTGACATTTTTTGACGCGGCCGGGGGCGCTTTTGCGCATTCCGCCCCCGTATCAGCCAAAAAGCATCCCCGCCCAGCGAGAAATCCGGCACATGCAAGCTCCGATCTATGCCAAAGTCGTCATTATTGGTTCTGGCCCCGCAGGATACACCGCGGCGATCTACGCGGCGCGCGCGATGCTGGAGCCGGTACTGATCCAGGGCATCCAGCCGGGCGGCCAGCTCACCATCACTACCGACGTCGAGAATTATCCGGGCTTCGCCGACGTCATCCAGGGCCCCTGGCTGATGGAGCAGATGGAGAAGCAGGCTGCTCATGTCGGCACCAAGATCCATACCGATCTCGTGACCAAGCTGGAGCTCGGGCAACGCCCATTCCGGCTGACCTGCGATTCCGGCGACGTTTACCTGGCCGAAACCGTCATCCTCGCCACTGGCGCCCAGGCGCGCTGGCTCGGCATGCCTTCGGAAGAGAAATTCAAGGGTTTTGGCGTATCGGCCTGTGCGACCTGCGATGGCTTCTTCTATCGCGGCAAGGAGGTGATCGTGGTCGGCGGCGGCAACACCGCGGTCGAGGAGGCGCTGTTCCTGACCAATTTCGCATCGAAGGTCACCGTCGTGCACCGGCGCGACCATTTCCGCGCCGAGCGCATCCTGCAGGAGCGGCTGTTCAAGCATCCCAAGATCGCGGTGGTCTGGGACAGCGTGCTCGACGAGGTCTGCGGCGCCGACAATCCGTCCAAGGTCACGCATGCGCGGCTCAAGAACATCAAGACCGGCGCTGTGCAGAAGCTCCCTGCGGATGGCGTCTTCATCGCGATCGGCCATGCGCCCGCGACGGAGCTCGTCGCCGGGCAAGTCAAATTGAAACCCTCCGGCTATGTCGAGGTCGCAGCGAATTCCACGGCAACCTCGGTGCCTGGGCTGTTTGCGGCCGGCGATGTTGCCGACGAGACCTACCGCCAAGCGGTCACGGCCGCCGGCATGGGCTGCATGGCCGCACTCGAGGCCGAACGTTTCCTCGCGCATTCGCTAAGCGAACGTGCAGCGGCGGAATGAACTCCAGATGGTCAGATCACGCGACGGATTTACGGATATGGATTGGGATAAGCTGAAGGTGTTTCACGCAGCGGCGGAAGCTGGGAGCTTCACGCATGCCGGGGAGCAGCTCGGCCTGTCCCAATCGGCGGTATCGCGCCAGGTCAGCGCGCTCGAGCAGGAGCTGTCGGTCTCGCTGTTTCACCGCCATGCGCGCGGCCTCATCCTCACCGAGCAGGGCGACCTGCTGTTTCGGACCGCGCATGACGTGTTCATGCAATTGCAGGCGGCCCGCGCCAAGCTCACCGACAGCCGCGAACGGCCGAGCGGCGACCTCAAGATCACCACCACGCCGGGTGTCGGCATCAACTGGCTGATCCCGCGGCTCGGCGAGTTCACCGCGCTCTATCCGGAGATCCGCATCTCCCTAATCGTCACCGACGAAGAGCTCGATCTGTCGATGCGCGAGGCCGACGTCGCGATCCGGACCCGCAAGCCGACCCAGCCCGACCTGATCCAGCGCAAGCTGTTCGCGATGGGCTTCCATGCCTATTGCTCGCCGGAATACGTCAAGCGCTTCGGCACGCCGCGCACGCTCGACGAGCTCGACGCCCATCGCATCATCACGCTGGCCGACGGCCAGGTCGCGCCGCATCTGCAGAACCGCAACTGGCTGGTCGAAGCCGGACGCAACGGCTCCGGACCGCGCGAGGCCTACTTTAAGGTCAACAACATCCTGGGGTTGGTGCGCGCATGTCAGCAGGGCCTCGGCATCGCCGCGCTGCCGGACTATCTGGTCGAGGACCAAAGCCGGCTCGTGCAACTCTTTGGCGAGTCGGATTCGATCCAGCTCGACACATATTTCGTCTACCCGGAAGAGTTGAAAACGGTCGCACGCGTGCAGGTGTTCCGTGACTTCGTCGTGAGCAAAGCGCAGCGCTGGCCGTCCTGATTTTGCGCATGTCTGACATGCGGCCTGCCCGGTTGCTGCAGGCCCATGTGCACGCCCATAATGCTTGTGTACTGAGCGCTCGCGTTGCGCATTTGTCCCCCTCCTCCAGTGGCGCGGGTGCTCAGGAATCCCTCTTGGAAGGTGATTGTGTCGGCCTCACGTGGCCAATACCTCCAGCCGGGCTCTTCTGAGCCCGGCTATTTTTTTGGGCGCGCCACATCCGCAGGTTGACAGCGGAGCATGTGCCCAGCATGCTGCTTTTATGTTCACACGCGCGAGCCGCAAGCTGTCGTCGAAAAAAGCTCCCCTTCCGGGGAGGTGTGGACGCGCGCGCTAGACTTATCATCAACGCCGCTTCGCAAAACCCCGCCGGTCAGGACGGGGTTTTTTGTTGGCTCCCGTCTCCCGGCACTCAGGAGATGGATATGACCGACCTTCATTCAAGACTGCACGGCCTCTGGCTGCCGCTAATCACGCCGCTTCGGGACGGCGCGCTCGATCTGGCGTCGCTCCGCAACCTGATCCGCCATTATGCCGCACAGCCGATCGATGGCTTGATCCTGGGCGCAACCTCCGGCGAAGGGCTCGCGCTGTCGCTGACGGAGCTTGCGCAGCTGAGCGCGGAGGTGCGCGACGAACTCGCCAATGTCGGCCGCGAGCTGCCGATCTGCCTTGGCCTCACCGGAGCTGCGACCGCGCGCGTGATCGAGGCGCTGGACGCAACGGCTACCTGGCCGATCGATGGCTACCTGATCTCGAGCCCCTACTATGTGCGCCCCTCGCAGCGCGGGCTGCTGGCGCATTTCACCGCGCTGGCCGACCGCGCGGCGCATCCGGTCATGCTCTACAACATCCCCTACCGCTCCTCGGTCGGGCTCGACAACACCACGCTGCTGCAACTCGCCCTGCATCCAAACATCGCAGGCCTCAAGGACTGCTGCGCCAACCGCGCCCAGACCCGCGAGCTGCTGCGGGCGCGGCCTGCCGGCTTCCGGGTGCTGACCGGCGAGGATGCGCATTCCTTCGATGCGCTGCAGGCCGGCGCCGACGGCGCCATCCTGCTGTCGGCGCATGTCGAGACCGCGACCTTTGCCGCGATCCAGACCCAGCTCAGGGACGGCCACCAAGCCGCAGCCGCGGCGCTATGGGACCGCGTCTCGGAGCTGACGCGGCTGTTGTTCACCGAGCCGAGCCCCGCGCCGGCCAAGTACTGGCTGTTCCGGCTCGGCCTGATCGCCTCCCCCGAGGTGCGGCTGCCGATGCTCGAAGTCGGCGCCGAGCTTGCCGCACGGCTCGACCACGAGATCGCCAAGCGCTCGACGGCCACCGAGCCGCTGCGGGCTGCCGGTTAATCCGAAGTAGCAGGCCGGTTCAAATGCGGGGCATTTCGAAACCGGGTCCTTAAAGCCATTCCGATATGAGTTTTGAAAGGGAGCAGAACAGCGGGGATGCCGTGGCACTACAGGACAATCCATACTCGGTTCGGCAGGGTTTCAGCACCGAGGACATTCTCTGGGCGACCGGCATCTGGACCACGATCGTGACGCTGACGCCGATGATCCTGTTCTACCTGCTGATGGTGGCCTGAACGGCAAAACGCGCGGGCCACCCGCGCGTTCCTCCGTTCATCGTTGCAAACAGCGGCTCAAGCCGCCTGCTTGTGCATCGCGCCGTTGGCCGAGACGGTGCCCCTGATCGCCTTCACCGAGCGCTCGATCGCGGCCCAGAGTCGCGCGATCTCCTGCGCGGCCCGTCCCTCGCCGTAATACTCGCGCACGCCCTCGCCCTGGCCGAGCGCCATCAGCAGGTCGGCGCGGTTGGTGATCTGGCCGCCCCAGACCGGCGCCTTGAACTTGGCGAGCGCCTCGCGGGCGATGGTGACGATCGGGCTTTCGGCGTCGTCGCGGCGGGCCGGCGCACCGTTCACCACCACGGCATAGGGCTTGCGCGCGGCGCGGCAGGTCTGGATGGTTTCCTGCACGGCGTTGACGTCGAACACACCGGGGCGGGCCGGAATGATCACCATGGTGGCGTTCTTGATGGCGTCGTCGACCACGTTGGAAAGGTTCGGCGGCGTGTCGATCAGCACCCACTCGACGCCGTCGCGGCGGGCGGCCGCGACAATCCCGCTCACCGAGTTCACGGCGGTCTTGATCGGCGGCTCGTTGGTGCCGCGCAGCTTGTGCCAGAGCGTCAACGATCCCTGCGGATCGGCATCGATCAGCAGGCAGGACTGCTTCGACTTGATCTGCGCGGCGAGGTGAGCGGCCAGGGTGCTCTTGCCCGACCCGCCTTTACGCGATGCGAAAACAATAACGTTCATACCGTGGCCTCCAGATTGACCTTGGGCTCAAAAATGAATCACCGCGGTGATTCGCGGAAGACAAATTTAGTAAGGAATATGGCGCTCACCCTGATTGTCAGTCGCTGTTGGTTTTTGAGTCACACATCACACAACAAATGGCGGCATCACCGGCTCTTGATGGCACGAACGCGAGCCGAGGCATCTGCCCAAGACCATCCTGCGCCTGGCATCCGCAGCCCAGGGCGAAAGACAAACGACGAACAACAAACTGTAACGCTCGATCCGGGTGCCGGGTCCACATGTCGTCGATAGCGCTGCGCGCGCGTCTACGACTTCGCGGACTTCGTCGTCTTGTGCGCTTTCGCCTTGGCAGACCTCTTGGCGGACTTCTTGGCAGGCTTTGCAGGCTTGGCCGGGTGGATGCTGAGCGGCCTGCCGGCCGGGGCGTCCGCGACCATCTCGCGCGGCGCCGGTCCGAACTGCGCGCGGCATTGCGGCGACAGCTGCGACTTGTTGCGGGCCATGCAGGCGGTCACCCGATCGACATCGGGGATCTCCTGAGAGCACAAACGGAACGCATCGCCACTGCAGGCCTGCTGCTGCTCGGGGGTGTAGGCACGAGCCCCCGTCGCAGCCATCAGCATCGCCGTCAGCAGCGATGCCGCGCCCACGTAGCCCAACCGAATCCCGGTCATGAAAGTCTCCCCGGCCAGTTGCAAAGTGTGATTGAACGGCCCGGGATTCGCAAGCTGTGCGCCTGTGACGCAGTCACCCCGGAAAAGTACGTGCACGGGACGCGTCGGAGGCACGAACATCCGGTCCAACCGGTATCTCTGCACTCCCGACAGGTCCGCCAGTCGTCGCGGCGACAATGAAGCGCAAACCAAGCACGTCGACCAACCGGCTGCTGAGCGCTGCTGCCGCACCATCGTGCCCAGTCCAATGCCTGAACGAGATAAGTTCATTGCACTCCCCTGACTGCCGTAAGGCGCGCGCGCGGTCTCGCGGCATGAGCTGCCCGAGTTTGGCGGCGATAGGCCCTCATGAAGACGAGAGGGCGCGGGGAATGCCGGGCGCTGGCCTCGCCCATGGCCCGCCTGCGGAAAAAAATGCAGGCGGCAGGTACCACAGGTTCAGCCGAACATCCGGCATTCCCCGCGCGATGGCTTTACGGCTTATACGTGATCTCCTCGGTGCACCGGGCTTGTTGGCCACCGTCGTCACACTGATCATCATCAGCGGGGCTTGGCATCAGCGTCGGGATGCCAGGACCACACGATTTCGCCGTCCGCGCTCCTCAGTCGTCGCGCATAAGCGCCTGACAAGTCGCGGCCACCGCATCCCCGCCTCGCGTATCCTGACGATGCGCATACGTCCCTCTGCTTGAGGCGGGATGTGAGGGATGAAACACCTGATTTGGGGT
Source organism: Bradyrhizobium sp. (assembly GCF_049798375.1). Lineage (GTDB taxonomy): Bacteria > Pseudomonadota > Alphaproteobacteria > Rhizobiales > Xanthobacteraceae > Bradyrhizobium. The sequence goes on along the minus strand of NZ_JBARGP010000272.1, from coordinate 1,550 downwards.
GGACGTCAAGACTTATTCTGAAATTCGGAATCGCCCTCGCGGCCGCTGCAGCGCGAATGCCGACACATCGCCCTGAAATGCCGAGGTCACCACCCACCCCGCCGTCGTCCCGGCCTCGCGCCGTGACCCACAACCACCGCTGCCGATGTGGCGGAACGCTGGAGCTACCAATTCCCGTATCGCACCGGTCTGTGGTTATGGATACCCGCGTGCGCGAGGATGACGGTGGAATGTGACGTGCCATTTGCGTTCCCCGCAACAACTGTCCCGCACCGGCTATGTGTCCCGCGAGCAGCGCCATGAAGGCCTTCGACGAGGGATGTTCGGATGAGATGAATCGACGACGCGCGACACGCGCTGTAAAACGCGTATCGACAACAGGGCCGGATCGCTGCGGCCTCGCGGCGCGCAAAGCGCCCTCGACCGGGAGGAAGACCACACCATGCGCACCGTGCTGCTCGCCGCAAGCCTCTCGACCATCGCCCACGCCGCATCGGCACAAACCGCGCGTCCCGATCCCGGCCCGCTGACCATCGCGCGCCAGGGCAGCTTCTTCGTCGGCGGACGCGAGGTGAAGTCCGACACGCTGTCGACCGTGCCGGCCTACGCGCCGTCAGGCACGATAACGGTCGACCAGGTCTATGTGCGCTATCAGGTCCCGGCCGGGAAGCTCGCCGTTCCGATCACGCTCGTCCACGGCTGTTGCCTGACCGGCAAGACCTGGGAGACGACGCCCGACGGCCGCATGGGCTGGGACGAATATTTCGTCCGTCACGGACACCCGACCTACGTCATCGACCAGGCGTGGCGCGGCCGCTCGGCGGCGAATCCCTCCGCCATCAACGCGGTGCGCACCGGCAAGGCCGCGCCCGATCAGTTGCCGACAGTGTTTTCCTCCGGACATGAAGGCGCCTGGGCGATCTTCCGGTTCGGCAAGGACTATCCGCAGACGATGCCCGGCATGCGCTTTCCGCTCGCAGCGCAAGCCGAGTTCTGGAAGCAGATCGTGCCCGACAGCATCAACAGCCTGCCGACGCCCAACCCGACCGTGCCGGCGCTATCAGAGCTTGCCCAGAAGATCGGCGGCACCGTGCTGATGAGCCATTCGCAATCCGGCATCTATCCGTTCCAGGCGGCGGCCCTGAGCCGCGAAGGCATCGCCGGCATCGTCGCGATCGAGCCCGGCGCCTGCCCCGAACCGACGGCCGACATGACACCCTATGTGGGCCTGCCGATCCTGGTGCTGTGGGGCGACTATGTCGACGAGTTTCCGCGCTGGGCCCCGCGCCTGAAAAACTGCCGCGCCTTCATCGATGCGGCCAACGCCGCCGGCGCCAAGGCCGAGATGCTCGTGCTCCCGGAGGTCGGCATCAAGGGCAACACGCATATGCTGATGCAGGACGATAATAGTTTGGATATCGCGGACATCCTGATCGATTGGATCGGGAAGCATGTAGGGACGGTGAAGTGAGGCAGGGGCGGACGAGCCGTTGCTCGGAGATCGGTAGATATGAAAAGCTGCCGTATCACAAATAACAAGAAGTCAGCAC
>NZ_JBARGP010000271.1:0-6192 GCF_049798375.1 Bradyrhizobium sp. | reverse complement strand
AACAGTTCGCCGGCGCGATTTGCGACCGCGCCCATCAGCATGCCGCCAGCGCTGCCGCCATGGCCGACGATGCGCTTCTCGCTGGTGTAGTTCGCTGATATCAACGCGCGGGCACAGGCCGCGAAATCGTCAAAGCTGTTGGTCTTCTTGGCCCGCTTGCCGTCGAGATACCAGCCCCAGCCCTTGTCGGTGCCGCCGCGAATATGCGCGATCGCATAGACGAAGCCGCGGTCGACCAGCGACAGCCGGTTGGCGCTGAACGAGGCCGGCATTGCCATGCCGTAGGAGCCGTAGCCGTAGAGCAAGAGCGGCGCCTGGCCGTCTTGTTTGAAATCGCGCCGGTGCAGCAGCGACACCGGCACCTCAGCGCCGTCGTCGGCCTTGGCCATGATGCGGGTGGTAACGTAGTCGGCCGGGTTATGGCCGGACGGAATTTCTTGCCGCTTGCGCAAGGTCCTCTCGCGCGTGACCATGTCGTAGTCATAGACTTCCGACGGCGTCGTCATCGACGAGTAGGAGAAGCGCAAGGTCGTGGTGTCGAACTCGTAGGAGCCCATCGCGTCGAGCGAATAGGCCGCCTCGTCGAACGCGATCGCATGCTCCTCGCCTGTCTTCAGGTCGCGGATGACGATGGCGGGCAGAGCGTTGCAGCGCTCCAGCCGCACCAGATGACCCGAATAAAGATCATGGTCGAGCACATAGACGCCGGCACGGTGTGGAATCAGGTCGCGCCAATTGGCGCGCTCCGGCGCAGCGAGCGGCGCAGTGACGATCTTGAAGTCGATCGCCTTGTCGGCATTGGTCAGGATGTAGAGCTGATCGCCGTGGTCGGCGACTTCATATTGCACGCCTTCCTCGCGCGCGGCCACGAGCCGCGGCGGCGCATCGGGATCGGCAAGGTCGATCAGTCGCTGCTCGGAGGTCTCGTGGTCGCCGCCGGCGATCACGCAGAAGCGGCCGGAGGTGCTTTCATGCAGATGGGTGAACCAGCCGGCGTCCTGCTCCTCATAGATCAGGATGTCGTCGGCCTGCGCGGTGCCGAGCCTGTGCCGCCACACCTGCATCGGCCGGTGATTGTCGTCGAGCTTGACGTAGAAGAAGCTCTTGCAGTCCAGCGTCCAGACCACGCCGCCATCGGTCTCTTCGACCAGGTCGTCGTGATCCCGGCCGCTGTCCCAGTCGCGCACGCGGATCGCGAAATATTCCGAACCCTTGGTGTCGGCGCTCCAGGCCACAAGTTTATGGTCGTGCGAGTGCCGGCTGCCGCCGAACTTGAAATAGTCATGGCCCTTGGCAAGCGCGTCGCCATCGAGCCCGATCGTCACCTCGCCCCCATTGCGCGGCATGCGGGCGAACAGCTCATGCTGGCCGCCCTCGCGATACCTGCGGAAATAGGCGTAGGGCCCGTCGGGCGAGGGGACGCTAGAATCATCCTCTTTGATGCGGCCGCGCATCTCCGCGACCAGCGTCTTCTGCAGCCGCGCGGTATGACCGAGCAGGCGCTCCGCATAGGCGTTCTCCGCTTCCAGATAGGCGCGGATATCAGCGTCGAGCAGCTTCGGATCGTGCAGCACCTCCTGCCAGTTCTCGTCCTTCAGCCAGGCATAGTCGTCATGGACGGTGATGCCGTGGAGGTTGACGGAATGCGGGCGGCGTGGCGCCACCGGCGCCTGTTCGTTGCTGTTGCTCATAAGCTCTCTTACAGCTGCGTTTCGCTGGAGGGACTGACTTTCTCGCCGAGCCACTGCACCGCGGCGTCGATGCCGCCCCTTCCGTGCGGAATCTTCAACGCGGCAAGCGCGACTTCGATCACGCCGAGCGTGCCGAGAACCATCGGTGCGTTGACATGGCCCATATGGGCGATGCGGAACGCCTTGCCGGTGAGGTCCCCGATTCCGGCGCCGAGAATGACGCCGCAATGCTCCTTGCAATAGCGGTACAGCGCTGCCGGATCCTGCTTGCCGCCCATCAGCACGGTCGTGACGGTGTTGGAGCGCTCGGCCGCCTCCTGGATGTTGAAGGAGAGCACCTGGCCTTCGGCCCATACCGCGACCGCGCGGCGCACGGCTTCCGCCAGCAGCTCGTGGCGACGATAGGCGTTCTCCAGCCCTTCCTCGAACAGCATGTCGATCGCCTTGCGCAAGGCGAACAGCAGATGCACCGGCGCGGTGCCGGCATATTTGCGGTAATGCTCCTCGCCCTCGCGCTCGCTCCAGTCCCAATAGGGCGTGCGCAGGCCGGCCGTCTTGTGCACGGCCAGCGCGCGATCATTGGCCGCGACGAAGCCGAGGCCAGGGGGTGTCATCAGGCCCTTCTGCGAGCCCGACATGGTGACGTCGACGCCCCATTTGTCCATCTCGTAAGGCATGCAGCCGAGCGAGGCCACGGTATCGACCATGTACAGGGCGGGATGGTCTGCGGCCTTGATCGCCATGCCGATCGCCTCGATGTCGTTGAACACGCCAGACGCGGTGTCCACCTGCGTCACCACGATCGCCTTGATGCTGTGCTCCTTGTCCGCGCGCAGCCGCGCCTCGACCTCGGCGGGACGCACCGCGCGGCGCCAGTCGCCGTTCAACACCTCGACGTCGGCGCCCATCATGCGCGCCGCAGCGCCCCATCCGATCGCGAATCGGCCGCTCTCCAGCACCAGCAGCTTGTCGCCGCGCGACAGCACGTTGGAGAGCACCGCCTCCCAGGCGCCGTGGCCGTTGGCGATGTAGATGTAGGTCTTGCCCTTGGTGGCGAACAGCTTGCCGAGATCGGCCATCAGGCTGTCGGTCAGGTTGATCATCTGATCCGAGTAGATATCGAGCGCCGGCCGGTGCATGGCCTGCAGCACCTCGTCGGGCATCGTGGTGGGTCCGGGGATGGCCAGAAATTCCCGGCCCGCGCGAACGGTCATGGGTCAGTTTCCTTAACGCGAGAGGTCGCCCTTGGATGACCTCTAACGGCGCGGATTTCAAGGTCCGGCCACCTCATTTGTGATCGTATTGGCGATCGCATGCCAGATCTGATCCTTGAGCTCGGTTGCAGGCGGGCTCGGAATCACCGCCACCGGCGTGGTCTGCTTCTGGCAATTCGCGGCGAGCCGCAGGATCCAGACCTCGCCATCGGTGTAATAGAGGTCGCCACCGCCGTTTCGCCCCGCCACGGTCGGGCCGATGCCGGTGACCTGATATTTGGCCGTGGCCATGCCCGCGGTTTCGAGATCGGTCACGATCACTTGTCGTTCGCCATCGATATCAGGCCCGATATGATGGGTGATCGCGCCGGTAAAATGGCTGACGCCGATGCTGCGGTCGAAGGTTGCCGCGCCGAGCCAGACCGGCCGTTGTTCCTCGCCGTGATCGAGCACCTTCCAGAACCGCACGTGATGGCGGTGGTCGGCGCTTATACTGGCGGGTTTTTCGAAGGCGAGGTCCTCGCGCCGGTCGAGATAGAATAGATCGGAGACCGGCGCAGCATGATAGGCGCGGGCGAGTAGCACGCTGCCGACGATCGCGATCGACGAGCGTAGCGTGACAGGATCGGCCGGGAACCAGCCTGCGGCGTGCATCGCGCAGACCAGCTCGGTCTCGGTGCCGATCAGCCCGACATTGATCGGGTCACCCGGGATCCCCTGCGCGGTCCGCGTCACCATTGGCAGGCTGGCGAGCCGCTTCTGATGCTCATGGTGAGTCCAGAACGCGGGCAGGACAAGATAGGCTGCGACGACATAGAAGCCGAACAGCAGAAGCAGCCATCGCAGCAAGCGCGTGCTGCGGCGCCGCCTGGCTATGCGGCTCGGCGTATCCTGAGCGCCATCGATCACGATGATCGTTGCGAGATCGATGGAGGCGTCAGGCTTTGCGTGTCGGCCAAGGCTACCGCCTGGTCTCGCGGCAGCCTGCGGCCTCGGCCTCCTCGACCGAGCAGAACCAGCGAGTGCCCTTGTTGATCCGCATTTCGATCCGCGCGTACCAGCGGCTGGTCGGCTTGTGATAGATGCATTCACCGGAGCCGTTGACATTGCCCTTGATGGTGCAGTCGGGCGAGGGCGCAACGGGCCCCGACGCAGAAGCGAGCAGGATCGCATGGGCATTTGGCGGCGGCTTGGTGGCGCCGAGGATGGTGGTCTTCTTGTTGCGCACCCGCCAGTCCCAGGGCGCGATGAAGGCGCCCTGCCACATCCCCGCTTTGGCTTCGCGCGCCGCCTTTTCGATCGGCTCGTAGTCCTTGGACAGGCGGGCGTAGGCCAGCGCCCAGCCGTTCTCCACCAGCCATTTCTGGATGTCCTCGCCATCGACCTCGCAGCGCGCGACTTGGCGGCCGCGGCGGTCGATTGACCGCGGGTGGCAGGTCCAGGTCTTGCCGTTGGTATGCTTGATCAGCTCGTCGCGCGCGGCGACGCCGCAAGTCCAGCGCTCGCCCTTCTTATTGAGGCAGAGCTGGTCGACCGAGGGCGCGTCGATGCCGCCGAGCCGGATCCGCGTGGCTCCGATCTGCAGCGCATCGGCCTCGCGGATCTTCGCGGTGCCGGTGATGTCGGCGGCGTGTGCCAGCGAGGGCAGCAATGAGAGCAGCAGCAGGCTGAATGCAAATCTGATCGACATGAACGGCGCCATGCGTCCTGAATCTATTTCACGGAAACGCGATTGTGAAACGGATCGGCCACCGGCGCCAGACCCGTCTGGCCCGATAACCTCAACTTCGCGCGATGCTGGCACGGCTCACCGCGTCATCGCCCGGCGCGCCAGCGCGAGCCCCATCAGCACGAAGGCCGAGGTCACCTCGGGGCCGCCGACAAGGATGCGGGTCGGGGTCTTCATCTTGTTCCATTCATAGGCCCGATAGGGCGCGCGGCGGCCGCCTTCGCCGAAGCGGGCAACGATACAATGCAACGCGGGCACGAAGGCGGCTGCCTCTGCGCCGAGATGGCCGAGCGCGATCAGGGCCAGCGCGGCATCGAACACGTTGATCTCGCGTGCGATAAGCTCGTCCTGCACATAGGCCAGCACGTGAAAACGGATCATCTCGAACGCGCCGTCGGGGTCGATCGCTCGCCGGGCCGACGGCGGCAGCATCATGAAGGCGGCGTAGCAGCGGCCGAAATAGGCGCAGTAGAGCTCAGGCAAATAGTAGATGTGCGAGCGGGGATCGGCGAACGCGCCGCTGACGACGAGCCGTCGCTGGAAAGCGACGATCTGTTGGATCATCTGAAGTCGCCGCGGCGTCTCCAGGATTTGCCAGCGATTGAGGTTACGGAACGAGACCTCGAGGACGTCGAGATTGAGCGTCGGATCGAGGTCGTTGCCGAACGGCCGCTCGCCTTTGATGCTGTCGATCCAGGTGGCGACGCCGCCCTCGTAATCGATGTTGTCGTTGATCGACACCGTGACGCGCGGCTCGTTGCTGCCGGCACGCACCTGATAGCCGGCGTAGAAATCGACCAGCGGCTGCTTCAGTACCGGATCGTCAGAGCCCGCCTGCGTCGCGGCCGAGAAGGAGCACGCCGTGGTGTCGCAGTCAGGCACATAGATGCCAAAGCCGAGATCCTGCTTGATCTGCGCGAAGAAGCGGGAGAACCGAGGATGCGGCAGCGGCGCCAGCGCGGTCACCACGTCGTAGTCCGCGCCATCGGCACCGCGCACCGTCTCGCGGCTGGTCTTGAGGCAGAAATCGACCATAGCAGCGACTGCGCCGCGCGCGGCGCGCGTCTGATCCGGCGAGGCAAGTCCGCTCTCGATGAAAGCCAGCAGCGCCTCGGTGAAGAAGGCGTCGTAATAGGCGGAGCGGTGGCGGATCTGCACCGGCGCCCACATCGGCTCGGCAATGCCGTGCCATGGTGGGTTGATGATGGCGCTCGCTTGCGAGCGCGCGATGAAAGCGCGGGCGAGATTGAACAGCATGGTCGAGTTCTTGTAGCCGCGCGAATTGAGCCCGGTCAGCGCCATTAGGAATTCGCGGCCCTTCAAATCGGGATCGCCGATCAGGTTGAAGGCGGCATAGGTTGGAATGAAGCCGTTTTTTGCGAACGAGCCGAGCAGGTGGGCGCCGCAGGTGCGGATAACGTGGTCGATCGCGCCGGCGGCTGGCATCGCGGCTGGCATCGCGCGCGCCGGCTGCGGATGGTGGAGCTGGAAACTGTCGATCAGGGCGGCGATCGGCCGGCCGATGGTCGCCCAGTCCGGCGACGCCTCGTCCCGGGCG
>NZ_JBARGP010000270.1:0-4321 GCF_049798375.1 Bradyrhizobium sp. | reverse complement strand
GCGGCGACATTGGCACGGACCGCGACCGGCGCGATCTGCACCGCGGCCATGCCGCCTTCAGCGGCAGTTTCGCGGGCGGCGGCCAGGATGGCGCTGCGACGCGCAGCCAGCCGCTTCACCACCTGATGGGTTCGCCGATACACCATTTGACGCTTCTCATCCCGGTCGGGCTGCCCGGCCTTGCGCCAGGACGCACATGTCCAGTGCTTTTATTCCGTGCTTTGAGCGACCTTCGCCAATGGTCACCGCGGAAGAACTGAACACCTATTCAGGCCGGATGACAAGTCGCAAATCATGCGTCCATCAGAAGGTATGAGAGGTTGGGTGAGCGTGCGTCAGGCAGCCGCAATTGCCGCCCCTGGTGCCGCCGGCTCGCGGCGCCACCAGCACCCGGCCCGACGCAAAGTCAGGCTGGCGACGATCAGATTGGCCGCAAAGCCGGCGGGAATGCCTGACAGGATGAACACGACGGGCGTCACGAGCGCGATTGCAAGCAGCGGCACCTCGTAGCGGCCAAAGCCCTCCTTGAGGCTGATCCGCACCAGGAAGGCGACCGCGATCGCCAGCACCATGATGTCGTACATGAACAGATACGGCGTGGTCAGCAAGGTCGCGACCGCAAGCGCAGCCGCCTTGAGGCTGTAGCGCACCGGGCTGCGCCACAGCAGCACCAGCACCACCACGACCGTCAATGTCAGCACCCATTGGCAGGCCCAGCCGAGTTGCTCACCGCCGCCGAGATAGCGCACCAGCGAGTAGAGGCTCTGCAGCTTCCACCAGGTCGCCTTGCCCTCGACGAGGAAGGCCTGGGAGAAGTGCGGCAGCCAATGGAAGAAGGCCTGCCAGCTTTCGAGGCCGAAGGCGACATAGGACACGACGGCCAGCGCGACCGCGGTGACACCGGCCGAGACGAAGGTGGTCCAGCGGGCGCTCGCGATCAGCACGATCGGAAACAGAAACCCGTATTGCGGCTTGTAAGTCAGGAAGCCGAGGCAGATCCCGGCGAGCACCGGCCGCACCGGCAGCAGATACAGCGTGCCGCCGATCAGGGCCGCGGTCAGAAATCCGTTCTGCCCGACCAATGCGTTGGAGAACACGATCGGAAAGCCGGCCGCGAGCACGAAGCCGAAGGCGCGGCCGACGATGGCGCGCATCACCACGAGGTAGGGCACGAAGCTCGCGCAGACCCAGCCGACGAAGGCGACCGTGTAGGGAAACTGCGCCAGGAAGGCCGCGACGAACAGGAAAGGCGGCGGATAGTGCCAGGCGAAATAGCCGCCGGGCCAGTCCTGCCCCAGCAAGTCGATCTCGATCTTGCGCTGGATGTCCCAGTCCCACGCCAGCGCCGGGTGCCCCTGTAGCGCGAGCTTGCCGGCGGCCCAAACATTGACGAAGTCGGTGGGGATGCCGAGCCCGTCCTTCTGCCAGATCCAGCTGCCGGAGAAGAGCGAGGTCGGGAAGAAGGTGGCGTTGATGCACAGCACCACAAAGCACAGCACGAACAGGCCGCCGGGCACCGCGTTCGACTGCGGCTCGGTTCGAGAGGCGGAAAAGCTTTCGGCCATGCGGATCTCATCCTGCGCTTGGGGCGCACACCGAGACCAGCCATAGGCGGATAGGCTTGAGGAAGGCTTAAGGTAGTAGGCCACCCGACCGCCTTCTCCCTTCCCTCAGTTCCCGGTCTCCAGGTCGCCGAACCGATCCCAGCTCTTGCCGTTGAAGCGCATGAACTGCATCTGGTCGACCGGCACGTGATCGGTCGGGCGGGTGTTGACCTTGATGCCCGGCAACAGCATCGGCAGCGTGAGGTCGTGGATTGCGAAGGCCTGCTTGAGGATGTTCTCGGTCGAGAGGTCGTCGCCGCAGGCCTTCAGCACCGCCTCCAGGGTCATCGCGCTGTTGTAGGCGTTGACGTAGTTGGTGTCGTGCTGATCGGCCTCTGGCACGTACTTGGTCATGAACGCGCGCCAGCCTTTGACGCCGGGATCGTTGTCCCAGGCCGGATCGTCCGGGTCCTTCACATAGGCGGTGGAGATGATGCCGACGCCGGCCTCTGGGCCAGCCGGCTTCATCACAGTGGAGATCCACACCGCGGTGCTGGAGAGAAACGTCAGCGGACGCCAGCCGATCTCATGGCTCTTGCGGATCGCCTGGGCGGCAAATTTCGGCGTCGCGGCGATCACGAACACGTCCGCGCCCGAGGCCTTCAATTTCACGATCTGGGAATCGATAGTCGGATCGCTGACCTCATAGGTCGCACCGGTGACAACGGAGTCGTATTTATCGCCGAGCACATCCTTCAACCCCGCCAGATAATCGCGCCCGTAATCATCGTTCTGCGACAGCACGGCGAAGTGTGCGTTCGGGTTCTGCTTCAAGGCATAGCGCGCATAGAGCCGCGCCTCGTAGCGGAATGGCGCCTGCACGCCCACCGTGGCCTGCGGATATTGCGCGATATCGCCGAATTTCGAGGCGCCGGAGCCGACGAACAATTGCGGGATGTTCTTGCTCTGCAGATATTTCGCGATCGCGGTGTTCTGCGCGGTACCGATCGAGGAGAAGATCAGCGCGACCTCGTCGCTCTCGACCAGCCGGCGCGTCTGCTCGACCGCTTTCGGCGGCGCGTAGGAATCATCGAGCGAGATCAAATCGACCTTGCGGCCGTTGATGCCGCCGCTTTCGTTGAGCATCTTGAAGTAGCCGACCTCGCCCTTGCCGAGTGCGCCGAAGGCGGAGACCGGCCCGCTATAGGGCATGGTCTGGCCAATCTTGATCTCGCCGGGGCTGACGCCGCGCATCTCGGCGGCATGAAGCGACGAGGCCGCAAGCATCGACGTCGTAAGCATGATGGCGCAGGCCGCGCCGATCCGCGCGCATGACCGCATGGACAACCTCCCCTACCCGTTTCCTCGCGACGCTCGGCGCTGGCTCTTTGGCCGCAATCCGGCATTCGCTGCGGAGAGCATGCCATGGGGCCGACAGCGGGGCCATTGCGTTCGCGCGGCCCCGCGTCGCCATGCCAACAAAAAAGCCCGGCGCGAGGCCGGGCTTTTGATAGTTGAGATGACCTGAGGCTTACGCCTGCGGCTGCGGCTCGAGGCCGGGATCCGGATCGGGACGCGGACGCGGACGGCCTGCCGGCGGCACCGCGGACGCCCGCGGCGTCGAGGGCTCGCTCACCGATTCGCGGTTCGGCTTCTTGCCCTTCAACAGGTCGTTGATCTCGTCGCCGGTCAGCGTCTCATATTCGAGCAGCCCCTGGGCAATCGCCTCCCAGTCAGCGCGCCTCTCGGTGAGGATGCGACGCGCTTCCTGCTCGCCGCCCTCGATCAAGCTGCGAATCTCGGAGTCGATCAGCCGGGCGGTGTCGTCGGAAATGTTGGTCGAGCGCGCCACCGAATGACCGAGGAAGACCTCCTGCTCATTGCTCTGGTAGCGGACCCGGCCGAGCTTGTCCGACATGCCCCATTCCATCACCATCGCACGCGATAGGTTGGTGGCCTGCTGGATATCGCTGGTGGCGCCATTGGTGACCTTGTCCAGGCCCGACAGCATGATCTCGGCTTCGCGGCCGGCCAGCGTGATCGCGAGCCGCGACACACACCATTGCCGCGTATGGCTGAGGCGATCCGCTTCCGGCAGCTGCATGACAAGGCCCAATGACCGGCCGCGCGGAATGATGGTTGCCTTGTGCAGCGGATCGGAACCGGGAACGGACAGCGCGACGATCGCGTGGCCGGCCTCGTGATAGGCGGTGTTGCGCTTGTCGTCTTCCGTCATCACCATCGAACGCCGCTCGGCGCCCATCATGACCTTGTCCTTGGCTTCCTCGAACTCGGACTGCGTCACCATGCGCTTGTTACGGCGGGCAGCGGTCAGGGCGGCCTCGTTGACGAGGTTCATCAGGTCCGCGCCGGAGAAGCCAGGCGTACCGCGCGCGATGGTCTTGAGGTTGACGTCCGGCGCCAGCGGCACCTTGCGGACATGCACCCGCAGGATCTGCTCGCGGCCCATGATGTCGGGGTTCGACACCACGACCTGGCGGTCGAAACGGCCCGGACGCATCAAGGCGGGATCGAGCACGTCGGGACGGTTGGTCGCGGCGATCAGGATCACGCCCTCATTGGCTTCGAAGCCATCCATCTCGACCAGCAACTGGTTCAGCGTCTGCTCGCGCTCGTCATTGCCGCCGCAGAGGCCGGCGCCGCGATGACGGCCGACCGCGTCGATTTCGTCGATGAAGATGATGCAGGGCGCGTTCTTCTTGGCCTGCTCGAACATGTCGCGGACGCGGCTGGCACCGACGCCGACGAACATCTCG
>NZ_JBARGP010000269.1:0-18351 GCF_049798375.1 Bradyrhizobium sp. | reverse complement strand
GAAAGCCTCGCCAATTTCGGCTATCTCGTGGTCGGCGTCTTCCTGGCGAGCTGGGTGATCTCGTTCCTGATCTATCGCTGGCAGGGGCTGGAGCGGCGGCTCACTTGAATGGCCGCAAATTCGTGTGCCGGTTGGCATCCTTGTAGAGCAGATAGCGGAAGCGGCCGGGACCGCCGGCGTAGCAGGCCTGCGGGCAGAACGCGCGCAGCCACATGAAATCGCCGGCCTCGACCTCGACCCAGTCGCGGTTGAGGCGATAGACCGCCTTGCCCTCGAGCACATAGAGCCCGTGCTCCATCACATGGGTTTCGAGGAACGGGATCACCGCGCCGGGCTCGAAGGTGACGATGTTGACATGCATGTCGTGACGAACGTCGAGCGGATCGACGAAGCGCGTGGTGGCCCAGCGCCCGTCGGTGTCCGGCATCGGCACCGGCGCGATGTCGGCCTCGTTGGTGACGAAGGCCTCCGGCACCGCGATATCAGGCACGGCCTGATAAGCCTTGCGGATCCAGTGGAAGGTGGCCGGCACCTTGTCGTCATTGCGCAAGGTCCAGTTGCTGCCCGGCGGCAGAAAGGCGTAGCCGCCGCTGCTCATGCGATGCGCGGTGCCATCAAGCGTCAGCGTGACGGTGCCGCCGACCACGAACAGCACGCCCTCGGCCTCGCCATCCGGCTCCGGCTTGTCGCTGCCACCGCGGGGGGCGACCTCGACGATGTATTGCGAGAAGGTCTCGGCAAAGCCCGACAGCGGCCGCGCGATCACCCAGACCCGGGTCTTGTCCCAGAACGGCAGCGCCGAAGTGACGATGTCGCGCATCACCCCCTTGGGGATCACGGCATAGGCCTCGGTGAACACGGCCCGGCCAGTCAACAGATCGGTCTGCGGGGGATGGCCGCCGGGAGGAACGAAATAGCTGCGCCTGTCCATGTTCAAATCCCCAAGCGCGCGTTGCGCACTACGCGACCGTCAACAGCAGCGGCTGATCCAGCCACACTTCCTCGAGATTATCCGCTCCCGTGCGATCGACCACCAGGAAGCGTTCGCCTTCCCCAACAACCAGCAGCGGATGATGCCAGACATTGCGCGCGTAGTTGACGCCCTGACGGCCCGTGGCGGTGAAGGCCCGATAGCTCGCGGTATCCTGTGGATCGCCGCAGACCACGACCAGCCACGGCCTGTCTTGCAGCGGCATGAACAATTGGGTGCCGAGCGGATGACGCTCCATCAGCCGGATTGCGATCGGCTGCGGGCGCGGCATGGCGTCGAACAGGCTGATATTGACCGGCGCGCCGTTGGTCGTGACGTCGATGCCGGCGAGGGCATCGAAGCGGCGCGCAAAACCCTGGTTGATCTCGACAGGCAGCGCGCCATCGGTCTCCACGACGTCACCGAACGGGGCGAAGGCCGCCTTGGTCAGAGGCTCCGGCGTCAGCGCGCGCATCGGTTTGGTCAGATCGCCTCGCCGCGTGCCTGCGCTGCCGCGTCGCGGATCGCGGCGATGTTGCTACGGTAGGCGTCCATCGTGCCGCCCTTGAACACAGCCGAGCCGGCGACGAAAGCGTTGGCGCCGGCCGCGGCGAGCGGACCCGCGACGTCGGGAGCCACGCCGCCATCAACCTCGATGTCGACAGGACGGCCCGCAAGCATGGCGCGCAGATCCTGGAGCTTGCCGAGCGTGGAAGGGATGAAGGCCTGGCCGCCAAAGCCGGGATTGACCGACATGATCAGCACGAGGTCGATCAGGTCGAGCACATATTCGATCACGTTGAGCGGGGTCGACGGATTGAGCGTGACGCCGGCCTTCTTGCCGAGTGCGCGGATCGCCTGCAGCGAACGATGCAGGTGGGGTCCTGCCTCGGCATGCACGGTGATGTGGTCGCAGCCGGCCTTGGCGAAGGCTTCGAGATAGGGATCGCAGGGCGAGATCATCAAATGCGCGTCGAAGATCTTCTTGGTATGCGGACGCAGCGCCTTGATGACGTCGGGGCCGTAGGAAATGTTGGGCACGAAATGCCCGTCCATCACGTCGAGATGGATCCAGTCGGCGCCGGCCGCATCGACCGCGCGCACTTCATCGCCCAGCTTGGAGAAGTCGGAGGCCAGGATCGAGGGCGCAATCACGAGAGGACGCGGCGTGAATGACGAGGTCATGGGCGCTGTTTCCAGATCGAAAGGGAGGTGAGGCCGTAACATGCAGGCTCAGTTCCGGCAACGAAGGCAGGGAAATTTCTGCCCGCCGCCGGCACGAAATGCCGGGACAATTTATCGGCCCTCGAGAAAAAATGCCGATATTTCAACCGCTTTCGCTTTGGCATGCGGTTTGCGACGGGCTCCTCGACACATATCTCGCCGCCAGCTTTCAGGCGGCATCGGGCGGAGTTCTGTCATGTGGTTTGCGCTTGGTGCAGCGTCCTCGATCTTCGACGGACTGCAATCGCTGGGCTCGTCGAAGTCGACGTCGGGCCAGTCGGGTAGCGGGCAGGCGTCCAGCCTGTTCGATTTTCTCGGCGGTTCCAATTCGAACGCCGCAACCTCAACGTCAACGGCCGCCTCGTCCGGCACGAGCGCCGGCTCGCAGATCGCGCCGCAGACGATGAGCGCGCTGCTCTCGGCGCAGAGCGATGCGAGCTCGACATCGGCAACAGCCAGTGCGAATGCGAGCTACACCGATCCGCTGCAGGATTTGTACGCACAGATCGACGGCAATAGTAACGGGTCGATCAGCAAGTCCGAGTTCGAGACCGCGCTCGGCGCCGGCGGCACCAACACCGCCCAGGCCGACGACGTGTTCAGCAAAATGGACAAGGACGGTGACGGCAGCGTCAGCATGGCCGAGATGAAATCGGCGCTCCAGGGCGCCGGTCACCACGGTCATCATCATCACGTCGCGGCATCGTCTGAAGCGAGCAGCGCCAGCGCAGACACGGCTTCGTCGTCCAACAGTGATGCGTTGCTGCAGGCGATATCGGACAGCCAGGACAGCGCCAGCAAAAACAACGGCGACGGATCGACCAAGCCGGGGACATCCAACGGGCTGCAGAATGTGACTGGGCTTTATCAGCTGGCCCAGTTGGCACACAACCAGCCAACGCAGAACGCCTCCGCCCATTCTTCGTCGGTATCTATGACGGTCTAAGCAAGCTAAAGCTGCGAATTGTCCGATCAGCGGCCGAACCGCTCCTGCCACGCCGGCAATGCGCCGGCGAAGGGCAGGGCGGTGGCGTGGTAGACACCGCGCGCAATCGCGCGCGCCAGCACGTTGGCTGCGACCATGCCGAGCTCGCTCAAGCCGACCAGCGGCTCGACGGGCTTCACGCCGGTCGCCGCAGCAAACACCACATCGCCGTCGAGCGGCAGGTGCACCGGATAGATCGCGCGCGCCATCCCGGTCTGCGCCACCATGGCCAGCCGCTTCGCCTGCGGCTTGGTCAGGACGGCATCGGTGACGACCACCGCGAGCGTAGTATTCTCGGTCGCGGTCGCTCGTGGGCCGCCCTTGATCCGCATCGCAAGCATCTCCTGCGTGAATTGCGCCGGCAGGCCACGGCCGCCGAACTCGCCATCAAGCTCGAACGGCGCCGCCCAGAACCAGGGACCATCGCCGACCGTGACGGTGCCGACCGCATTGACGACTGCGAGCGCCGCGACCTTGATGCCATCGGGGGTGACAGACGACGCCGAGCCCAACCCGCCCTTGAGCGTCGCGGTGGTCGCGCCGAGGCCGGCACCGACGCTGCCGAGCCCGAATTCGGTCCCGGCGGAGGCCGCCGCCTGATAGCCCAGGTCGCGATAGGGCGGAAAGCGGCCCCAGGCCTTGTCGCCGCCGTTCAGGAGATCGAACACCACCGCACCCGGCACGATCGGCACGCGCGCTGCGCCGACCGCGAAGCCGCGGCCCTGTTCGGCGAGCCAAGCCTGCACGCCGCCGCTGGCGTCGAGGCCGAGCGCCGAGCCGCCGGACAGCGTGATCGCGTCGATGCGCTCGACGGTGTTGACGGGATCGAGCAGCGCATCGTCGCGTACGCCGGGGCCGCCGCCGCGAATGTCGATTGCAGCGACCGCCGGCTGGTCGAACAGAATTGCGGTGACGCCCGAGGCGAGTTTGGCGTCGTCAGCATGGCCGACGCGGACGCCTTCGATGTCGGTGAGCAGGTTCTTCACGGGACCGGACCGCCAGAGTGAGCTTGAGAGATCGGTTGATCGATATCGCAGCCGTGCTTGCCGCTCAACGGCCAAGCGCGATCCGGATCATCCTGGCCAGCTCCGGCTTGCGATAGGGTTTTGCGAGCAGCAGCACGCCGTCGTCGAGCCGGCCGTGATGGATCACGGCGTCCTCGGTATAGCCCGATGTGAACAGCGTCTTCAGCGCAGGGCGCCGCTGCTGCGCGGCGCTGGCGAGCTGGGCTCCGTTCATCGGTCCCGGCATGATGACGTCGGTGAACAGAAGATCGATTTCGGCGTCGCCGTCGATGATCTCGAGCGCCTCGGCGGCGTCAGCGGCCGACAACGTCGCATAGCCGAGGCTCTTGACCTGCGCCACGACGAATTTGCGCACCAGCGCGTCGTCCTCGACGATCAGGATTGTCTCCGCGCCGCCGAGAGCCTCGTTCGCTGTCGTCGTCGTCGGGCTCGACGGTTTCTCTTCGCGTGAGCACGGCAGATAGAGCTTGACGCAGGTGCCCTGGCCGACTTCGCTGTAGATCTTGACGTGACCGCCCGACTGCTTGACGAAACCGAACACCATGGAGAGGCCAAGGCCGGTGCCCTTGCCAACGCCTTTGGTCGAGAAAAAGGGATCGAACACCTTCTCCAGATAGGCGGGAGGAATGCCGCCCCCGGTGTCGCTGACTGCGATCATCACATACTCGCCGGCGAGAAGCTCGCTGTGAGCACGCGCGTAATCTTCATCGAGCGATACGTTGCGGGTCTCAAGCGTCAGCTTGCCACCCTGCGGCATGGCGTCGCGGGCATTGAGCGCGAGATTGAGGATCGCGGTGGTGAGCTGATTTGGATCGACCAAAGCGGAGCAGGCGTCATCCGTGAAACGGGCCGACACATCGATGTGCTCGCCCAGCGTCGGGCGCAGCAGCTTGGCCGCCTCGACGATCAGTGCATTGACGTCCAGATCGACCGGCTGCAGCGGCTGCTTGCGGGCAAAGGCCAGCAATTGCTGCGTCAATCGCGCGCCTCGCTCGGCGGATTCGTCGATCAGCTTCGCGATCGAGGCGAGCTCCGGCCGGTCGGCGACCCCGTCGGCGAGGATGCCGATGGAGCCGGTAATCACCGTGAGGATGTTGTTGAAGTCATGGGCGACTCCACCGGTGAGCTGGCCGATCGCTTCCATCTTCTGCGCCTGTCGGGCCTGCGCCTCGGCCGCGCGCTTCTCGGTCTGGTCGCTGCCGACGAAGAAGTAGCGCTGCGCCGGCTCCGACCAGGTCGCCACCCAGCTCAGGACGACGGTGCGGCCGTCCTTGTGCAGCAACTGCGCCTCGTGCCTGCGCACCTGGCGATCCTGCCGGGCCGCGCGCATTTCGGCGCGCGCAGGGTCGAGATCGGCGGGATAGATGAACTCGGCGGTGTTGCGGCCCATCATCTCGTCGGGATGATAGCCGAGGATCGCGAATGAGCTCGGGCTGACCTGGACCACCACGCCGGTGCCGTCAGTGACCAGGATGAGATCCTGCGAGGTCTCGAAAACGCGTTGCCGTTCCTCGATCTCGCGGATGAGTGCGAGCTGCGTCCGCCTGCTTTCGGTGATGTCCCGCACCACCTTCGAGGCCCCGATGACGGTGCCATTCGCCGCATGGATCGGCGAGATGGTGGACGAGACCTCGAGCAGCCGCTCATCCTTGCGCCGTCGGACCGTCTCGTGGTGCTGGATCGACTCGTTGCGGGCGATTTTCGCGAGAATGCCGTCCACCTCGGCAAGGCGTTCGGATGGGACGATCAGCGAGACATGCCGCCCGACGACTTCGGTTCCGGAATAGCCGAACAGCTGCCCAGCGGCACGGTTCCATGAGGTAATGATGCCGTCGAGCGTCATGGTGAGAATGGCATCGTTTGAGGACTCCACCACGGCGCTGAATAGGCGCTCGCGCTCGCCGTGCCGCTCGCGGAGCTGCTCAAGCAGGCGCGACAGCTTCATCTGCAGCCCGACATTGTCGACCAGAAGGATGGCCAGCAGGATGCTTGCGGCGCAGAGCCCGTAGATCCGCCCGGCGTAGTAGCCGACGTCGAACCGGGTGGCATCGAAGATCGTGGTGAGCGCAATGTCGAACAGCCACGGGACCAAGGCGACCATAAGCCAGACGTCGAGCACGCTGTGCGGCCGCCTCATCCACAGCACGAGCAGCGTCGCCAATGTGAGGACTAGGATCATCGAGGCGACGAAGGTGAGGGACGCGGTCGCCCTATCGCCTATGGTCAGCACCGGAAGCCAATCGTGCCCGCCGACGACGATCCAGGTCAGGAGCGCGAGCGTGATCAGCGCCGCCGCGCCGCTGCGCACGATCACAGAGGTCGCCGATCCGCCGGCCCGGTCGTGGCTGACGTCGCGCTTTGAAAGGGCATAGGCCAGCGCGAACAACGGAAAACCCGCGTGCCGGATCACGTAGAGCCATGCAACGCTTTGCGGTCCCGCGCCGAGCGGATCGGCCTCTGTGAACAAGCCAAGAAACGCCAGGGTGTGAAGCAGCACGGCGGTCGACGTGAACAAATATCCGCAAGCCAGAAGTAGCAGCGCCCGCGACCTCAGGAGCGCGAATTGCGAGAACAGCAACACCGCGGTGACGAAGTCGTTGATCGTGAGTGCGGACTGATAGCCTGCGATCAACGCCGGCACGTTTGCGAGCTGCACTTTGGCAAAGGGTACCGTGACGGCGAAAGTGGCGGCCGCAACCGCAACGACTGCAAGCGCCGCGACGCGGTCGCGGGGCTTGGGCTGAGCCGTCGAAAGAAAGATGCTGCGGCCATCGTTCGCGTGCATTGCAATCCCCGTGCGCCGGCCGTGATGTCCACCGGAACCCGGCGAGCCGATCGCAAATAATAGTAATTGAATTCAATCAGAGGTTACGTGATACCAGTTCACCGCAGATTGCCTGCAGCTTCGTAATGAATTCAGTAACCGCCCCTTTACTCCCTCACAGGAATAATAACTCCTAGTTGTACCGGTTTCATTTTTAGGTCGTAGGCTGTCCAAAGGAAATACTGGAGCTCTTGATGCCGCGCATTATCGTGGTTGATGACCAGAAGGACGTTCGCGCCATGATTTGCATGGTGCTGCGCGTGAATCACTTCGAAGTCGTCGAAGCGGCCACCGCTCTGTCCGGCCTGCGGGCGTTCGGAGAAGAGCATTTCGACGCGGCGATCGTGGACATCTTTCTCGACGAGTCCAACGGCCTCGACCTCATTGCCCGCATGCGCGAGCTGGTTCCAGAACTACCTGTGGTCGCCGTGTCCGGCATGGCTGCCTTCGACGGTGTCGCGATGTCGGACGATCTGGCGCGGGTGGTGTATCTGCAGAAGCCGTTCCGTCCTGCGGAGCTGGTGCGCGCCGTCGCGGCCGCCCGTGCTGCAGTGCAGGTGCCACAGGCCGCGGCAGCGGGGATCTAGCGGCCGCTGTCGGAAGATCTGCGGCAGGACAGCAATATACCCGACGAAAACGCCCCGGCATGCCGGGGCGTTCGCATTTGTCGGAGGCGGGGAGCAGATCACCGATCCCCGCCGGATAAGCCGATATCCGTTTCGGGCGATCAGGACCCCTTGGTATTGATCTCGGCGTAGTTGCCGCTGGCGTCCCACTTGTAGACCACGTAGTCGAGCTGCTTGATGTCGCCCTTGGCGTCATACTCAAGCTTGCCGATCACGGTGTCCCAGGAGCCAGCCTTGATCACGTCCATCACCTTCTTCGGGTCGGTGGTGCCGGCCTTCTTCGCCGCCTGCGACCAGACCTGGATCGCGGCATAGGTGTAAAGCGTGTAGCCCTCGGGATCGATGTTCTTGGCCTTGAACTTCTCGACGATCGCAGCAGCGGTCGGCTTCTTGCGCGGGTCGGGGCCGAAGGTGAAGAGCGTGCCTTCGCCGGCCGGACCGGTGATGGAGGCGAATTCCTTGTCCGCCATCGCGTCGCCCGCCATCAGGATCGTCTTCATGCCCTGATCGCGCATCTGACGCAGGATCAGGCCGGCTTCCTGATGATAGCCGCCGACATAGACGAGATCGATGTTCTCGCGCTTCAACCGCGAGACGATCGCGTTGAAGTCCTTGTCGCCCTTGTTGTAGCTCTCGTAGAGCTTCTCGGTGACGCCAGCCTTGTTGAGCGCCTTCTTGGTCTCGTCGGCAAGACCCTTGCCGTAAGTCGTCTTGTCGTTGAGGATCGCGATGTTCTTGCCCTTGAAATTCTTCGCGATATAGGCCGCCGCCACCGCGCCCTGTTGGTCATCGCGACCGCAGACGCGGGCGACGTTCCAGAGCTTGCGCTCGGTGAACAGCGGGTTGGTCGAGGCCGGCGTGATCTGCAGCACGTTGCCGTCGGCATAGGCTTCCGAGGCCGGGATCGACGACGACGAACAGTAGTGACCGGCAACGAAGGGAATGCCGGCGGAGGCGATCTTCTCGGCCACCGAGCGCGCCTGCTTCGGATCGCAGGCATCGTCCTCGCTGTCGAGCGCGAGCTTCTTGCCGAGCACGCCCCCTGAGGCGTTGAGCTGATCGACGGCCATCTCGGCGCCGTTCTTCATCTGCCGTCCGAACGCGGACTCCGTGCCGGTCATGGGACCAGCCACCGCGATGGTGATGTCGTCCGCCAGCGCCGCAGTCGAGAGCGCGATAGTCGCGCCCAGAGCCAAGCCGATGAGATTGAGTGGTTTCATGAGAAATCCCCGATGGTGATCGACACGGACGACCCGGCGGACCGGATCGTCGGATCGCGTGCATTGTGGCTGATTTTACCGCGAAGTCACCGGCAATTTTCGGGCAAATGACAGGCGAAACCGGGTATTCGGTCGCGCCAGCCGTGGCCATGTCAGCCGTGACGGCCGCCTTCCAGGTAGGCGGCGCGAATTTCCGGCCGTTGCAGCAGCTCTGCCCCGGAGCCGGCCATCGTGATCAGCCCGTTGACCAGCACGTAGCCGCGATGGGCGAGCTTCAACGCATGGTTGGCGTTCTGCTCGACGATCAGCACCGTGAGGCCGTCCTGCTTGTTCAAGGTGCGGATCGCGTCGAAAATCTGGCGGGCGATCAGCGGCGCGAGCCCGAGCGAGGGCTCATCCAAAAGTAGCAGACGCGGGCGGCTCATCAGGGCGCGCCCGATCGCCAGCATCTGCTGCTCGCCGCCCGACAGGGTGCCGCCGCGCTGCTCTATGCGCTCTTTCAGCCGCGGAAACAGCGCGAACACCCGTTCCAGGCTGTTGGTGCGCTCGGCTTCGCTGGTATTGGTGGCGTCCGCGCCCATCTGTAGATTTTCGGCGACGCTCATGCGGGGGAAAATCCGCCGGCCCTCCGGCGCTTGCGCGATCCGGAGCCGCGCGATCTGATGCGTCGGCACCCGCGTGATGTCGGCGCCATCGTACAGGATCTGGCCGGTGCTGGCGCGCGGCCGGCCGAAGATCGACATCATCAGCGTCGATTTGCCGGCGCCGTTGGCCCCGATCAGGGCAACGATCTCGCCGGGCTTGATATCGAGATCGACGCCCTTGAGCGCTTCGATCTTGCCATAGGCTGCACGCAAATTGCGGATCGCGAGCAGGGGGAAGATGGGAGATTTGTCGTGCGACGCGATCACGTCCCGCTCCCCATCACGGCGATGGCTTCCTCTTCGTCGGCGCCGAGATACGCCGCAATCACCTTCGGATCGTCGCGCACCGCATCAGGCGCGCCCTCGGCGATCTTGACCCCATAATCCATCACGATCACGCGGTCGGAGATCTCCATCACCACGCTCATGTCGTGCTCGATCAGGAGGATCGAGGTGCCGTGCTCGGCGCGGATCGACAACAACAGCTCGCTCAGGCTCGCGCTCTCGCGCGCGTTGAGGCCGGCTGCCGGCTCGTCGAGGCACAACAGCGCGGGCTCGGTGCACATCGCGCGCGCGATCTCGAGCCGGCGCTGGTCGCCATAGGCGAGGTTGCCGGCAGCATCGTCGGCGCGATCGAGCAGGCCGATCCGCTTCAGCCAGAACGTCGCCGCATCGATGGCGCGCCTCTCCGCGCTCTTGTAGGAGGGCACGCCGAGCAGCCCCAGCAGCGTGAATCCCGAGGCGCGCATCAATGCATTGTGCTGCGCGACCATCAGGTTCTCCAGCGCCGTCATGCCGGGGAACAGCCGGATGTTCTGGAAGGTGCGGGCGACCTTGGCCTGTTTGGAGATCTTGTAGTCGTTCAGCGTCTGCAGCTGATACTGGCTGTCGTCGACATGGGTCAGCCGGATCGCGCCCGAGGTCGGCTTGTAGAAGCCGGTGATGCAGTTGAACACGGTGGTCTTGCCGGCGCCATTGGGGCCGATCAGCGCGGTGATCTGCTGCCGCCGCGCCTCGAACGACAAATCGTTGACGGCCACGATGCCGCCGAAGCGCATGGTCAGATGCTCGATGGCGAGAATAGGGGGCGCGCTCATCCGTGGCCTTCCTTGACGAGGTCGGAGGAGATCGCCTCGGACTTTCTGAGAAAGACCGTGGGGGCGCGATGGCCGATGATGCCGCGCGGACGCCAGATCATCAGCAGCACCATGGCAAGACCGAACACCAGCATGCGGTAGGTCTCGAGGCTGCGGAACAGCTCGAAGCCGCCGATCATCGCCAAGGCTGCGAGCGCGACGCCGAGCTGCGAGCCCATGCCGCCCAGCACGACGATCGCAAGCACCAGTGCCGATTCCTGGAAGGTGAAGGATTCGGGGCTGATGAAGCCCTGCCGTGTTGCGAAGAAGGCTCCGGCGAAGCCGCCGAACATCGCCCCGGTCGCGAACGCGGTGAGCTTGGTGGTGGTGATGTTGATGCCGAGCGCGCGGCAGGCGACCTCGTCCTCGCGCAAGGCTTCCCAGGCGCGTCCGATCGGCAGCCGCCGCAGCCGGATCGTGACCCAGTTGGTGAGCAGCGCCAGCGCCAGGATCAGATAGAACAGAAACACGATCCGATGGGTCGCCGAGAAGGGGATGCCGAGCTTGGCGGCGAGCCCGTCGGGCCCAGGGCTCAGCGGAATGCCGAACAGTGTCGGGCGCGGAATGCCGGAGATGCCGTTCGGTCCGCCGGTGAGGTCCTGCCAGTTGAGAATGACGAGGCGGATGATCTCGCCGAAGGCGAGCGTCACGATGGCGAGATAGTCGCCGCGCAGCCGCAGCACGGGGAAGCCGAGCAGCACGCCCCAGAAGGCGGCGAGGATGCCGGCCAGCGGCAGGCAGACCCAGAACGACAGTCCGAAGGTGGTAGAGAGCAAAGCGTAGGAATAGGCGCCGACGGCATAGAAGGCGACATAGCCGAGGTCGAGCAGGCCGGCGAGACCGACCACGACGTTGAGACCCCAACCCAGCATCACATAGGTCAGCACCAAGATGCCGAGGTCGAGAAGGTAGCGCTGATTGTAGAAGATCACCGGCACCAGCAAAGCAAAGATCAGCAGCACCGGGGCGAGGAAGCGGCCGGCAAAGGTGATGCCCCGCTGCACCGGCTTAGGGATGAGGCCTGCCGTGCCGCCGAGCGGACCGAGCCAGCGTCGGAACAGCTCGACCGCGATCGAGCCGAAGAACACCGCAGCGACGAGCTCGGCGAGCTCCTCGAAGCGGGTCCAGAAGACCAGCTGTCCGGTGGGACCCGCCTCGGTGCGGATGCCGACCATCAACGAGAACAGGCCGAGCGCAATTAGCGCGCTGAGGAAGGCCTTTTTGAGGATGAAGGCCATGCCTGCCGGCTGGTCTTCGTTTGTGGAACCGGGAAGGAATGCGCTCACGCGAAACCGCCGTCAGACTTTTTCGACTTCGGGCCGGCCGAGCAGGCCGGTCGGAAGGAAGATCAGAACCACGATCAGGATCGAGAATGCCGCAACGTCCTTGTACTCGACCGAGAAATAGGCCGACCACAGCGTTTCGATCAGGCCGATCGCCAGGCCGCCGAGCATGGCACCCGGCAGCGAGCCGATGCCGCCGAGCACGGCGGCGGTGAAGGCCTTGATGCCGGCGACGAAGCCCATGTAGAAATCGACCAAGCCGTAGTAGAGCAGATACATCATGCCCGCGACAGCGGCGAGCGCGGATCCGATGACGAACGTCATCGAAATGGTGCGGTCGACGTCAACGCCGAGCAGCGAGGCCATGGTCTGGTCCTGCTCGCAGGCGCGCATATCGCGTCCGAGCCGCGTGCGCGACACCAGCCAGGTAAACAGCGCCAGCAGCACGACCGTGGTGATGACGACGACGATCTGGACGTTGGAGAGTTGCACCACGAAGCCGTCGGCACTCTCGTGCAGCGTGTGTCCGCCGGTGATGATCGGCGGCACGGGCTTGACGCGCGCGCCCTGCGCGACCTGCGAATAGTTCGAGAGCACGAAGGACATGCCGATGGCGGAAAGCATGGGCGCTAGGCGGAAGGAATGGCGCAGCGGACGGTAGGCGATGCGCTCGACCGTCCAGCCATAAAGCGCGGTGATGGCCATCGAAACCAACAGCACCACCAGCAGGATTACCGGCACCGCGGTCAGTCCGAGCGAGACCAGAATCAAGAACGAGATCAGTGAAATGAAGCCGCCGATCATGAAGATGTCGCCATGCGCGAAGTTGATCATGCCGACGATGCCATAGACCATGGTGTAACCGATCGCGATCAGGCCGTAGATCGAACCAAGAACCAGGCCGTTGATGAGCTGCTGAGCAAAATAATCCATGGACCGCCGATCGTTCGTTCGCAACGCAGCAAGAGCCCCCGCGGCACAAGTCGGCCTCTGGACCACGCGTCGTCGCATTACTAACAGCAAGGAACTGCGGGCGGCAACAGAGTGCGGTGCCGCAAAAGCAGGCTTGTCCCGCCTTCTTTGGTAGCGGTGCTCCGGTTGCCACGTTGACGCCACAAGGAGGCCACGGAATGATCCGCTCGGAACTACAGATGTCATACGACGCTTGCGCCGTTCGCGGGCCAGTTCGGGTGACGTTCAAACAGGAAGATCCCGATGAGCGGTCAGAACCAGAATCCCGGCCAGCAGAGCCAGAACCCGAGTCCCGGTCAGCAGCAGCAGGGTGGTGGGCGGCGGCCCGGCCAACAGCAGCAGGACCCCGGACGTCAGGATCGCTAGTCATGATGCCGTGCGGAGAGCCGCCGGGTCAGTGCGCTGGCTTGGATTGAGTTCACGTCGCGAATGTGAATTCGCGACAGGGAGAGCGCAAAAAACGTTGAGCAAAGAGGGGCTCGCAGAGGGGCGGGGCCCTCTTCCTGTTTCGGGGAAGGCCCGCGGTGGCAGCGCAGTCCGTCCGTCCGCCCATTAAGGTAAACAAAGGGTTTAAATTGCCCGCCGCCGGTCCCGCGCGTTAGCTCGCCGAAATCCCGCAAGGCGCAAGGGCGCGAGACAACGGTGGGGAGTAACATGTTCAAAAACTGGCGGCTCAGTTCCTGCAACGGTGCGCTGCTCGCGGCCTATTTCATTCCGGCCTGGAGCCTCATCAGCTTCCACATCATGATGTCGCCGGTGCGTGGCCTGTTCGAACGTCCGAACATCTCGGTCGCGCTGTTCGTCAGCGACACCCTGCAACTGTCCGGCATGGGCACCGTGCGGGTGGCCTGGCTGCTGGCGCTGGCCCGGCTGACGGTCGCCGCCTTCTTCGCGATCTTCGTGGTGCTGGTCAGCCTGCCGCGGGTCCGCAGGGCCGGCAGCGGCAACGAGGCGCTGGCGATTGCGCTCGGGCTCGGCAGCCTGATCAGTTTCGCCAGCATGCTGATGGCTTCCCACGCCCATGAGGTCGAAGCGCTGCGGCTGCATGCGACCGAACTGATGCTGCTGCTCGGCACGGCGATCGTGCTGCTGGTCGAAGCGCCAGCGCAGGACGCCGGCGGCGTTTCAACTGTAACGCGCGAGCCCCGCGCCATCGATCAGCGCGCCTTGCCCGCTCAATAGTTCGTTATGCCTTGGCGCTCAAGTCAGCGCTGCGTCAGAAAGCCGAGCACGGCATCGTTGAAAGCGAGTGCCGCCTCGACATTGGAGATGTGGGCGGCATCGAGGATGGTCATACTGGCGCCCGGGATCTGGCTGCGGATCGCCTCTGCCATCGAAATCGGCGTCGACTTGTCGTAGCGGCCGGCGATCACCAAAGTCGGGCTCTTGACCTTCGGCAGGTCGGCGCGCAGGTCGAGCTTGGCCAGGGCCTGGCAGCTCGCGATATAGCCCTCCACCGGCGTCGCGATCAGCATCGCCTTCAGGCTCGCGGCAATGTCCGGCTGCCGGTCGCGAAAATCCTGCGTCAGCCAGCCGCCGATGACGGTATCGGCCACCGATGCCAGCCCGCCTTCCTTCACCGCCTTGATGCGGGCGTCCCAGATCGCCGGATCAGGGTAATGGCAGGTGGTGTTGGACAGCACGATCTTGCCGAGCCGCTCCGGCGCGTTGGCGCCGAGCCATTGCCCGACCATGCCGCCCATCGACAGACCGACCCAATGCACCTTCTCGATGTTGAGATCGTCGAGGATCGCCAGCACGTCGCGGCCGAAGCGCTCGACCGAATAGGGCCCGGCCGGGACGCCGGATTTGCCGTGGCCGCGGCGGTCGTAGCGGATGACGCGAAACACCTGGGCGAGCGCCCGCATCTGCGGCTCCCACATCTGCAGGGTGCAGCCGAGCGAATTCGACAGCATCAAGGTCGGGCCGCCGTCGCGGCCCTCGACCGTGACGTTGAGCAGGCAACCATCGGCATCGATCATCGGCATGGCAGTGCGTCCTTGGCGTCCTTGAGCATTGGCGCTGATTCTGGCGCGACCTAACACTCCTGTTCGAAGCTGCCAACTGGGAAGCGGTGGCGGGGTGGGGCGATTCCCATAGGGTCCATCCGATTCTGCATCGCCACCCGTCGCCTGCGCCCTTCCTTTTGCCGCGCCAGTGCATTAGTTCAGGTTCCTCAACTGAGTCCAAAACCGGCCAGCCTCTAAAAACATTTTGGGAGCTCTCACATGGCGATGACGATGACAGGCGAAGTCCAGCTTGCGGCGCCGCGCGAGGCCGTCTGGGAGAAGCTGAACGATCCTGCGGTCTTGAAGACCTGCATTCCCGGTTGCGAGGAGTTGGAAAGGACCGAAGACGGCGGTCTCCGCGCGGTTGCCAAGATGAAGGTCGGCCCGGTGTCGGCGCGCTTCAAGGGCAAGGTGACCTTGAGCGATCTCGACCCGCCCAATGGCTACAAGATCTCGGGAGAGGGCGAGGGCGGCGTGGCCGGCTTCGCCAAGGGCGGCGCCACCGTCGCGCTGAGCGACAAGGACGGCGGCACGCTGCTGTCCTACAATGTCGAGGCCCAGATCGGCGGCAAGCTGGCCCAGCTTGGTCAGCGGCTGATCAACGGCACCGCCAAGAAATTGGCCGATGAGTTTTTCGCGAACTTTGCCAAGGCGGTGCAAGGGTAAGCTCAGTCGCAGGTGAGATCCGCTGCCGGTAAGGTTGCCCGTCGCCGGGATGGCCCATATGATGGTTTTCGACTGATTTTTGCTGAACTGTGCTGCGGTGCAACGCCGTGGTGTTGTCGATAGAGAGTCTGAATGGCCAAAATTTCCCTGATTGTGAACGGCAATCCCGTCACGGCGAATGTCGATCCCCGGACCCTGCTGGTGCAGTTCCTGCGCGAGAATCTGCGGCTGACCGGCACCCATGTCGGCTGCGACACCTCGCAATGCGGCGCCTGCGTCGTGCATATCGATGGCAAGGCGGTGAAGTCCTGCACCACGCTCGCCGTGATGGCCGATGGCCACGAGGTCAAGACCATCGAGGGCTTGGCTGCCGATGGCGCGCCGCTGCATCCGATGCAGGAGGCGTTCCGCGAGCATCACGGCCTGCAATGCGGGTTCTGCACCCCCGGCATGATCATGACCGCGGTCGACTTGGTGCACCGCAAGGGCCACGATCTGAGCGAGGCTGTGATCCGCGAGGAGCTGGAAGGCAATCTCTGCCGTTGCACCGGCTATCAGAACATCGTGCAGTCGATCGCCGCCGGCGCCAAGGCCATGGCAAAGTCGGACCTCGCATAAGTCAGCCATTTCCCGCGGTCGGGACATCCCCAGGATATTTCCATGTACGAATTCAAATATCACCGCCCGGAAACCGTGCGGCAGGCCGCCAATCTCCTCGTCAAGAACGAGGACGCGAAGCTGATCGCCGGCGGCCATACGCTGGTTCCGGTCATGAAGCAGCGGCTGGCCAGCCCGCCACATCTGGTGGATCTCTCGCATATCGAAGGGCTCAACACGATCGAGCTCAAAGGACGCGCGCTGGTGATCGGCGCCACCGCGCGCCATGCCGAGGTGGCCAACTCCGCTGTGGTCGGCGAGGCGATCCCGGCGCTGGCCCACCTCGCAGGCCTGATCGGCGATCCGGCGGTGCGTCACCGCGGCACCATCGGCGGCTCGCTCGCCAACAATGATCCGACCGCTGACTATCCGGCCGCCTGCCTCGCGCTCGGCGCCACCATCGTCACCAACAAGCGCAAGCTGAAGGCGGAAGAGTACTTCCAGGGCCTGTTCACGACCGCGCTCGAGGCCGACGAGATCATCACCAAGGTGAGCTTCCCGCTGCCGAAGAAGGCGGCCTATGTGAAGTTCCGCAACCAGGCCTCGCGCTATGCCTTGGTCGGCGTGTTCGTGGCGCGCCGTCCCTCGGACGTGCGCGTCGCGGTCACCGGCGCCGGCCAGGACGGCGTGTTCCGGGTCACGGCCTTCGAGGAGGCGCTGCAGAAGCGTTTCTCGCCGAAGGTGCTGGAGGGCATCAACGTGCCGGCCGAGGGCCTCAACAGCGACATCCATGGCAGCGCCGAATATCGCGCCCATCTGATCGGCGTGCTGGCGCGCCGCGCGGTCGATGCCGCTAATGCGGAGGCCAAGGCGTCGGTCGAGTCCGAAGCGGCCGCGGAGCCCGATTCTGCTAACCCTGAGGCTCCGACCTCGTGACGCCGCGGGCCTCAACAAGACGGGTTCGCTCATGAGTGCGGCGGCATTGCCAAATTCTGTCGATGCGATGCTCGAGCTATTGGGCTCCCACGGCTATCTGGCCGAGCGGTCGCTGGCGACGGTGACCTATCTATCGCTGCGGATGGGCCGGCCCTTGTTCCTCGAAGGCGAGGCCGGCGTCGGCAAGACCGAGATCGCCAAGGTGTTGTCGGCGGCGCTGGGGCGCAAGCTGATCCGCCTGCAATGCTATGAAGGGCTCGACGTTTCCTCCGCCGTCTATGAGTGGAATAGCGCTGCGCAGATGATTGCGATCCGGCTGGCGGAAGCCGGCGGTGACGTCGATCGCGACCAGCTCACCTCGGACATCTTTGCCGACCGCTATCTGATCAAGCGTCCGCTGTTGCAGGCGCTGGAGCCGGACGTGGCGGGGGCGCCGGTGTTGTTGATCGACGAGCTCGACCGCGCCGACGAGGCGTTCGAGGCGTACCTCCTGGAAATCCTCTCCGATTTCCAGGTTACGATCCCCGAATTCGGCACGGTCAAGGCGCCACAGCCGCCGATCGTCATCATCACCTCGAACCGCACCCGCGAGATTCACGACGCGCTGAAGCGGCGCTGCCTTTATCACTGGGTCGACTATCCCTCGACCGAGCGCGAGCTCGCGATCGTGCGGACGCGGTTGCCGGGTATCCCCGAGCGGCTGTCGCAGCAGGTCGTGCGCTTCGTGCAGGCGCTGCGCGACCAGGACTTCTACAAGTCGCCTGGCGTCGCCGAGACGCTGGACTGGGCGACGGCGCTGACCGAGCTCGATGCCCGCAGCCTCACTGCCGAGGTGGTCGGCGACACGCTGGGCGCGCTGCTCAAGTATCAGGACGACATCGCGCGGATGCAGGGCGACGCTTTGCAGAGGGTGATCAAGGACGCGACGAGCGAGAACTGACTTGTCATTCTGGGGCGATGCGCGCGACAAAATGGCCGAGCCATTTTGCGCGGACAGCATCGAACCCGGAATCTCGCGCCACAAACTTCTAGATTCCGGGTTCATCGCTGCGCGATGCCCCGGAATGACGGGACCAAACATGCCCATCAACCACCTCGCACCTCCGACCGGCGCCATGGCCGACAACGTCACCGGCTTTGCCCGCGCGCTGCGTGCGGCCGGCCTGCCGGTCGGGCCCGGCGCGGTGCTGGATGCGTTGACGGCGCTGGAGGCGATCGACATCGGCCAGCGTGC
>NZ_JBARGP010000268.1:0-13677 GCF_049798375.1 Bradyrhizobium sp. | reverse complement strand
GCTTCGTGCAGGCCCTGCGCGCGCCCTACGCCGCGCCAGGGCTGCACCGCGTCTTTGTCTATGCCAGCGGCTGGAGCGCAACGCCATTCACCGCGCAATATGAGCGGCTGCGCAGCGATGCCGCCTGGACCGTGCATACCATCGCCTGCGCCCACAATGTGGTCCGCTACGCGCCCGATGAGACGTACGACGTACTGATGGAGACGGCGCGCAAAGTCGCCGCAGCCTGACATCGCCGTCCCTGTAGGTCTGCGGCTGCAACGGGCAGAGCTACGGCAATGACTGCATGCGCCGGCGGGCCGGTGCATCGCTCGCACATAAAGGCGCTTGCTGACGGTTCGCGGGCTGTCATCTGCGATCACCGGAAACGCCTCTCGTTTGCCACAGTCGCGCTGCTACCAAAGCGGCGCGACTGATTGGCGCTTGCGGCCTCCTCGCGCACAGGCTTCAATGGCGCGGGGGTACTTTCGCATGACTTTCGATCGATTGTTCTATCAGGCTGCAGCCGGCGCGGCCGCAGCCGGCCTTGCAGCCTTGCTCGCCGCCTCGCCGGCCGCCGCCGCCACCGACCGCTGTGACGATCTCGCCAAGCAGTTGAAGAACCAGATCGATGGCATGCGCATCGGCCAGACTGCGGCCGGCACCATCTATCTCGCGCATCCCAGGGCACGCGAGATCACACTCGGCTGCTCAGGTAAGAATTTCAGCAATCAATTATTCGCCAAGGCCGACCGCAAGCCGACGCCCGCCTTCGTCGATCTGATCGCGAGCGCGTCCGCGATCATCTTCACGCTGCCGAAGGCCGACATGCAGCGCGGCGCCAGCCGCTGCATCCGTCGCATGGGCTTCCTGCACGGCGACGATGTCTCGATCCGCTACCGTCGGCTCGACATCCGCTGCGTCAGGACCAAGACGGAATCCACCATCACGATCTCCCGCAGCAAGGATCAATAGGCGCGACTTTCTGGGATGCCTGCAGGGCATTGTTCATCATCGGCGATCAGTCCGGACGGATTGCGCGCAATTTTAGCGATTTGCTTGACGGAGCTTTGGTCACCTCCGGACAACGCTTGTAACAACACAAGCCAGCCCGAGGAGATGGACCATGTCCGTTTCAAGCCTTTCGACCACACCATCGCCTCCGGCGCCCGCGCCGTCGACTGATCCGTCGACGTCGTCGTCGCAGCAGGCGAATAATCAGCAGAACGCAACGCCGAACCTGAACAAGGACGGCGACCAGGTCGCGGCGGAACAGCAGCAGACCGCACGCGCGCCGCTGCCGCCCGGACAGGGCACGCGGGTCGACATGCTGGTCTGACCTGAGCTACCGGAACGTGTGAGACGGCGCGGATCAGATCTGCGCCGTCTCGCGCCCGATTGCGTCCATAACGTTGCCCCAACCCGGGCTCATCATGTCGAAGGCGATCTTGTTGCCCGGGAAGACGAAGCCGTCGTGCTCCATGCGCAGATGGGTGCCGCCATCCACCGGCGTCAATGTCCAGGTCACCTCGCTGTCGAGCCTGGAGCCATAGGCCGGATTGGAATCCGCACCGCCCTTCCAGGAATAGCGCAGCATCCGCGGCGGCTCGCAGGCCAGCACCTCGCATTGCACGACGCCGTCCCAATCGCCCATCGGTTTGGTCCGGAAGGTGAAGCGATGGCCGACCACGGCCGCGAAATCATTCGGCATCAGCCATTTCGCGATCACCTCGCTCGTGGTCAATGTCCGCCAGATTTTCTCGGGCGGAAATAACAGCACCTTCTCCACTACGATCGCCTGCGCATCAGCCATCACGTTTCATCCTTCAGCAGCTTCTCGAGATTTGCGAACCGCTCGCGCCAGAAATTGCGGTAGTGATCGAGCCAGTCGACCAGCGGCGCCAGCCCCTGCAGCGTGACGCGATAGTGCACGTGCCGCCCGTCCCGACGCTCCATCACCAGGCCTGCGTCGCGCAGCGCCTTCAGGTGCTGCGAAATCGCGGGTTGCGAAACGTCAGCCCCCTTCGCGAGTCCGGTGGCGGCAACCTCCCCCTCACGCACAATGCGCTCGAACACCGCCCGCCGCGTCGGATCGGCGAGCGTCTTCATGACCGTCGTCAGCGAGATCGGAGCTGTCATGATCAATATATAAGTATATACTTATACATTGTCAAATTGCATCCTGTTGCCTTGCTTCGGAGCTATCCTGCTCCGTCGGCCAAGGAGCATCAGCGATGACCAACAGGACCTACACCGGCGGCTGCCACTGCGGTCAGGTGCGCTTCGAATGCACCACCGATCTCGCCATGGTGACGGCCTGCAACTGCTCGATCTGCACCAAGAAGGGGCTGCATTTCACGTTCCTGGCACCGACAGCTTTTCAGCTCCGCGCCGGTGAGGAGAATTTGCGTGAATATCTCTTCAACCGGCACGCCATCCGGCATCAGCTCTGCATCGATTGCGGCGTCGACGTGTTTGCGCGCGGCAGCAAGCCGGATGGCAGCGAGGTCGTGGCTCTCAATGTGAGCTGCATTGACGGCATCGAGCTGGCCAAGCTCGCGATGACGCCGTTCGACGGCAAGAGCGTATAAGCCCGTCGGTCAGGCATCGAGCGGCTTGTAGTAGCGGAAGATGCCGTCTTCGTTGAACGGAATCCGGCGTTCGCTGGCGAGATAGGCCGCGATATTGGGTCGCGCGGCGATGCGGTCATGCAGCGCGATCAGGCCTGGAATCCTGCGCTCGAACGCCTTCATCTGCCGCGGAAAGGCATAGCGCAGTCCCTCGACATTCTGGAACAGCGAGAGATCGACGTAAGTGAGCTTGCGCCCGATGATATAGGGGCCGTTGTCGGCCAGGATGCGTTCGAAATAGCCGAGGAATTTCGGCACCCGCTCGCTCCAGAATTCCGCCGTGCGCTTCTTCGCCGGCGCGCGCTGATCCTCGTAGTACAGCGTCGGCCCGAGCGGATGATGGGTGTCGTGCACCTCGACCACGAAGTCGGTGATCGTGAGCTGGAGCTGATGCACCCAGAGCTGCGCGGCCTCCGATCTGGGCACCAGATCGTGGCGAGGTCCGAGATAGAACAGGATGTTGGCAACCTGCCCGATCACGAGCTTGCCGGCTTTCAGGAACGGTGGCGCAAACGGCGGCGTGCCACTTTTCGCCTCCAGCATCTTCGTCATCTCCGACATGCCGCCGGACTCGCGGGCGACGTCGCGATACGAAGCGCCGGCTTCCTCCAGTGCGAGGCGAACATATTCGCCACGGCCCTGGATCGAGGGCCAGTAATAGAGTTCATAGCGCATGGGCGTTGCTCCGATGGGCCGGCGCCCATGCAATGCGGCGGGACGCGGATGAGTTCACCGCGAACAGTATAGCAGCCCATCGGGCACGGAGCTCAGTCCATCCGCTGAAAGCAAAAAGCGCCGCGGATGGCTCCGCGGCGCTTCGTCCATGTCTCGTGCTGTGGTCTAACGTTCAGTTGGTCTGCTGGATCGCCGAAACCTGCCAATTGCCGCCGCGCTGGCGTAGAAAGGTCCAGACTTCGGTGACCTGGGTCGGCTGCTCCGAGCCCTCGACCAGCCGGCCGCTGGCGCGGTCGAGCGTGGTGTCGACGAGCGAGAAGCGCAGCGCCACCGTCGCGAAGTCTTCGTCGCCCTCGCGCCAAGCTTCCGCCAGGTCGCCCTGCAGCAGCTTGACGCCGGTAACCTTGTTGATCACGCCGCGGGCGCGGTTCTGCTCCAGGTCGCGCTCGAAATAGGACACCATCTCGGGCGTCGCCAGCAGCCTGATGCGGCCGACATCCTCATTCGACCATGCCGCTTGGATGTCGCCGAGCAGCCGCTCGAACGCCTCATAATCGGCAGGCAGGATCTGCAATGGCGCGCTGTTCGTGCCAACACCGCCGAAGCCCATGTTGGAGCGGAAGTTCTGCTGATCCGGCGGTGGAACGGTGCCGGCATAGGCTGGCATATTGCGGCGCTGCCACCAGGCCATGGCCATCCGCACCAGGAACACGATCAGCACGACCTGCAGCAGCAGGCCAAGGATCGAGGAGAAGCCGCCGAGCCCCGAAAACAGGCCGCCGCCGAACAGCATGCCGAACAGGCCGGCGCCGAGGAAGCCCGCGGCCAGGCCGCCAAGCAGGCCGCCGCCGCGGTTGAAGAAGCCGCCACGCGCAGGCGCGCCAAAGGCGCCGCCGTTGTTGCCCGGCTGGGTATAGGTCCGATTGAAGGGCGATGCCGTTCCCGGCGAGGTCGAGGTTGACGGCGGCGCGGAGAACGTCCGGGAGCCGCGGGAACCCGAGGAGAAGCCGCCGCCGACCCTGGCATCGGCCGCCGAGACGGCCAGCACCGCCGGCAGCGCCAGCGAAATAAGTACGGCCATCGCCTTCACGAGACCGCCGGTGCGCTGCATGAGTTTCATGTGTGGTTTCCCAAAAAGTCCTCGTGGTCGAGAACGCTTCTAAAATGGGCAGGGTTCTCGAAATGTGAAGCCGCCAGCCCCCCGTGGGGCTGCGACGCGGCGTCGCGGTTCCCTAGCAGCGTCCACCGGCTACCTACAAGTACCTGAACGTTCATTGAACGATCGAACTATCTCTGATAGAATCTCTGACTTAAACTACGACTTTACCTATTTGCGACGGACGGGCGAAGCTGGGCGCGGCCGGTCGAAACGTCGGCCATTATTGTTCCTGACAGCACCATTATCCCTAACCACCACACGCTCACTTCAGCTTACCGATGTCAACGCGGCTTAGGGGGATGACATGTGGCATCAACGCGAACTTTCACGCCGGAGTGCACTGCTCGGGACCGCCGCGGCGGCCACATCACTTCTGATCAAGCCGGAGCGCAGTTGGGCTGCCACCGCCAGCAGGCCGGACATTGCGTCGTCAGCCGGCCAGCACATGGTTGATATCTACGCGGAAGCCGTGAAGGCCATGCAAAATCCCGCTATCAACTATCCGCCGCAGCCGCAAAGCTGGACGTTCCAGGCCTATATCCATGCCGTCCCGCTCAATCCGTTCGATCCAGCCAATTCCGGTGGACTTCGCGGGCAGAGCTTGAAGACGCGGATTGACGAAATCTACGGCGAGCCGGCGGCGCATACGCCCCAGGCGGAATGGAAGGCAGCCGCCGAAAAATGCTGGGCCACTTGCCAGCATTCCAGCCCCTATTCACGACCTGGCATCGCTGGTACCTCCACTACTTCGAACGCATCTGCCGGAAATTGTCGAAGCGACCTGAATTCGTTCTGCCCTACTGGAATTATGGCTCCGACACCGGCCCGTCACTGCAATTGCCGCAACAATTCATCACCGTTTCGCAGGATTCCACGCAGCCCAACGTGTTGTTCTTCGACGATCGCGGGCTTGGATTTGGCGATGGACAGGCGACCGGCCAGCAGAATGTCGCGATGAACGACGGCGGCTACATGCCGTATTCCTTCGTTCAGTACGGTCCTGCGCTCAGCACCCACGACATGTTCCCCTCGGATGCATCCAATAACGTTGTGGTCGATCCGACGCAGCCCGGTTATCTTGCCTTCGGACATACCGGCCGGCTGGAATGCGCCCCGCATGACAACGTGCATGACTATGTCGGCGGCTGGATGGGCAATGTCCCCTCGGCTGCCGGTGATCCGATCTTCTACATGCACCACTGCCAGATCGACCGGCTCTATGCGTCATGGGAAGCGATGTCCGGATCGGCCTATAATTGGGGCACGACGCCTGCCGAGCCGGCCGAGCAGAGCTGGAAATCGAGACCCGCGTCGTTTGTCGACGAGAATGGCAAGCTCATGCA
This sequence comes from Bradyrhizobium sp., assembly GCF_049798375.1. Taxonomy (GTDB): domain Bacteria; phylum Pseudomonadota; class Alphaproteobacteria; order Rhizobiales; family Xanthobacteraceae; genus Bradyrhizobium. The sequence goes on along the minus strand of NZ_JBARGP010000268.1, from coordinate 7,891 downwards.
GGTCAAGCTGGGCGATGCCGTCAACACCAGCGCGCTCGATTATAGCTACGATCAACTGGTGCCACCCGCGCGCCCCGCAGTGGCCTCTCTCTTTACAGCAGGCGCGCCGCGGGTGGCGCCCGTCGCGGTGGCCGCCATGGAAACCAAGAACTTCAATGTCCAGAGCGGCGGCAGCACGACCGTTCTGCAGCCATCCTCCAATGCCGCCCCTCCGACCGCACTGAGCGCGCCCAGCGGCAATGCGCCGCAGACCCTGGTTCTCAAAGGCATCAAACTGATACGCCGGCCGCGCGCGCCGCTGAGCGTGTTCATCAACATGCCAAAAGGCACCCCGCCGCGGCTGCATAACGGCTTCTATGTCGGCACGCTCAATCTGTTCAACTTCGACCTCGGCACCGGCAGCGTCATGAACCACGATGATGCGGGCGACCACGCCGACCATGCCGACCACGACGCGGCAGGTGCCGAAGCGCGCTTCGACGTGACCGAGGTTCTGCGCCGCCAGCGCGCCAACGGCATCTGGGATGGCGGCCCGGTCTCTGTCACCATTTCCACGCTTGGCGCCGATGTTCCCGCGAGCGCGACTTACATTACCATCGAAAGCGCAAGTATCGTGCCCTGACCGGCGGAAGCAGCCCGGTCAGTTCGCGCGTGCGCCGCATCGCTATTGCAGCGCCATCGTCTCCTTCACCGCCGCGACGAGCTGGCTCAGCGTGAACGGCTTCGGCAGGAACGCGAACTGCTGGTTTTCCGGCAGGCTCTTCTCGAAGGCATCCTCGGCATAACCCGAGACGAAGATGATCTTGATCTCCGGGTTGCGGTCGCGCATTGCCTTGAGCAGCGTCGGACCGTCCATCTCCGGCATGACCACGTCCGAGACCACGAGATCGACCGCACCGTTGCACGCCTCGAGTTCTTCCATCGCCTCGACGCCGTTCGAGGCCTCGATCACGCTGTAGCCGCGCGAGCGCAGCCCGCGGGCGTTGAGCGCGCGCAGCCCTTCCTCGTCCTCGACCAGCAGGATGGTGCCCTGCCCGGTCATGTCGGCACGCGCTTTCGCTTCGGCGGCTGCGGGCGCTAGGGCTTCCTTGGCCGCGCCACTGCCGTTGGTCGGCTGCGGCTCGGCCTGGGCCTCCTGCTCGACATGATGCCGCGGCAGGAAGATATTGAACGAGGTGCCCTTGCCCATCTCGCTGTCGACGTAGACGAAGCCGCCGGTCTGCTTGATGATGCCGTAGACCGTGGAGAGGCCGAGCCCGGTGCCCTTGCCGACCTCCTTGGTCGAGAAGAACGGTTCGAATATCTTGTCGCGGATCTCGGCGGGGATGCCAGTGCCGGTGTCAGTGATGGTTATGCGCACATAGTCCGCGACCGGCATGCCCTTGTAGGCGGCCTGCGCCGCCTCCTCGGCCGCGACATTGCCGGTGCGCACGCTGAGCTTGCCGCCGTCAGGCATCGCGTCGCGCGCATTGACCGCGAGATTGACGATCACCTGCTCGAACTGGGACACGTCGACCTTGACCGGCCACAGGTCGCGGCCGTGGACCAGGTCGAGCTTGACCTTCTCGCCGATCAGCCGCCGCAGCAGCATGGTGAGATCGGACAGCGCATCACCGAGATCGAGCACCTGCGGCCGCAGCGTCTGCCGGCGCGAGAACGCAAGCAGCTGCCGCACCAAGGTAGCGGCGCGCGTCGCGTTCTGCTTGATCTGCATGATGTCCTGGAACGACGGATCGGTCGGCTTGTGCGCGTTCAGCAGGAAATCGTTGGCCATCATGATGGCCGAGAGCACATTGTTGAAGTCGTGGGCAATGCCGCCGGCGAGCTGGCCGACCATCTCCATCTTCTGCGACTGGTTGATCTGGTTTTCGAGCGTGCGCCGCTCGGTAGTCTCTAGCATGTAGACGATCGCAGCCTCAGTCTCGCGCTCGCTCTCCTCGACCGCCGTCACGAAAAATTGCCCGAACCGCTCCTTCGCGCCGTCCAGCATCACCTCGACCGGCGGGATGTCGGCCTGCCTCTCTGCGGCCTGATTGATCGCGGCGATCAGCAGGTTGCGGTCGCGCGGTGAGACCGCGCGAAAGATCGATTTTGCGGCCGCGGCATCGGAACTCAGGTTCTGCGCGAGCTTGGCGTAGCGGGCGTTGGCGCGCACCACCGCGCCTGAGCGATCGACAGTCGCGATCGCCATCGGCGTGTGGTCGAAGAAGCGCATGAAGCGGACTTCGGCGGCACGTTCGGGATCGGAGCGCTCGTCGCGGGCGCGGCTGATCACCAGCGTGCGCGACGGACCCGCTGCGCCATCGGCACCAAAAGCCAGTTTGTGATAGAGCCGCACCGGCATGGTCTTGCCGCCGCGCATCTTCAGGTCGATGTCGAACACCTCGGTCTTGACCTCGCCGGGGACTGCGACGATCGAGGTCAGCAGCGAGGCGCCGTCGCCGGAGACGACGTCGGTGAGCCTCAAACCGCCCGAGCCGATCTCGGCGAGATCATAGTCGAGCCAGTTGGCGAGCGTCGCGTTGACGTAGACGAGGCTGCCTTCGGCATTGACCGAGAAGAAGCCGCAGGGTGCGTGATCGAGATATTCGATCGCATGCTGCAGTTCCTGGAACACGTCCTCCTGACGCTCGCGGTCGCGAGTGATGTCGCCGATCGACCACACCGCGTATTTCTGCTCCTGCTTGGTCTTGCCCAGCGGGCGCACCCGCATGCGCAGCCAGCGGCCTTGACCACCCTGACCGCCCTCGCCCGCGGCTGCAATCCGCACCTCCTCCTGCAGCCGCTTGCCCTCGCGCGCCGCCTTGAGCAGCCGGAACACGGCTTCCGAGACATCGGGGTTGCCGATGAACACCCGCTCGATCGGGCGCGCCTCCTGCGTGCTGGCAGCGCCGGTCATCGTCAGATAGGCGGCGTTGGCATAGACCACGTGGCCACGCGGATCGGTCACCGCGAGCCCATCGGGCGCCAGATCAGGCACTTTCCCCATCACCGGATCGTCGGTGGTGCGGTCGGCGAAGCGGACGATGCCGGCGGCGAACGCGAACAGGTTGAACAGCCCGACGGTGGCCAGCACCGACAACAGGCCGAGGATGTAGGGCTGTGCCTGCGCCCGCCCGATCGTCATCAGCACCACGGCGGCCGCCACCAGGACGCCGGCAACCAACAGCACCAGCAGAATGCTGCCGCTGCGCCGCTGCCGCTCGGGCAGGCTCACCTGATCCTGGGACGCATCGTTGTCGAATTCGGCGCTCATGGCAAAAGGACGCGACCTGCCGGCAGGGACATGATGCGCATTGGCGCGCCATCTGCCTTCCCCTGCCTGAATCGACCGCTCCTGCGCAAGCCCGTCAAGTCGAGATTCCGTTGTTTATCCGCAATTTACGACGGATTGGGGCTCTCGCCGCTCAGGTGCGCCGCCCGGACAGGCTGCGCCGCAGCCCCATGACATAGCCGATGATCTCAGCGACCGCGTGGTAATGTTCCACCGGGATCTCCTCGTCGATGTCGACGGTAGCGTAGAGCGAGCGCGCCAGCGGCACGTTCTCGACGATCGGAATGTCGTGGGCACGGGCAACCTCCCGGATCTTGAACGCGAGGCTGTCGACACCTTTGGCGACGCAGAGCGGCGCCGACATGCCGCGTTCGTAGGACAAGGCGACTGAATAGTGCGTCGGGTTGGTAATGATCACCGAGGCCTTGGGAACCGCAGCCATCATGCGCTTGCGCATCTTGGCCTGGCGAAGCTGCCTGATGCGCCCTTTGACGTGAGGGTCGCCTTCGGACTGCTTGTATTCCTCCTTGACCTCCTGCACCGACATTTTCAGCTTCTCGTACCATTGCCGGTACTGGAACGCATAATCGCCGATCGCGACCAGCGCGAGCAGCGCCACCACCGAGCCCATCAGGCGGTGGATCAGCGAGAACGAGACGCCGAGCAGCGTGCCGGGATCGAGGTGCAGCAGCGATTCCATCCGGAACCGCTCCGGCCAGAGGATCATCGTCATCACGGTGCCGAGCAGCCCGAGCTTGAACAGGCCCTTGCCGAAATTGACCGCGGACTGCTTGCTGAACAGCCGCTTGAAGCCTGCGAGCGGCGACAGCTTGCCGAAATTCGGCTTCAGGGACTCGGCGGACCACACCAGGCGATGCTGCAGCATGTTGGCGCCGATCGCGGCGAGCGCGAGCATCAGGATCGGAATGCCGATCGCCGACACCACCGCGAACAGCAGGCCACGGCCCAGCGCCAACAGCGACTGTCCGTCGGTATGGATCATCCAGGCATTGGCGATCAGGTTGCGCAGCGGCACCATCAGCGCGGTGCCGATCGAGTTGGAGAAGGTCGACATCAACAGCAACGCCGCCGCGATCACGAACCAGGTGTTGATCTCCTGGCTCTTGACCACATCGCCACGGCCGACCGCGTCGTCGATCCGTTTCTGCGTCGGGTCTTCTGTTTTGTCTTCGCTATCGCCGCCCTCGGCCATCGGTCAGAAATCCCTCAGTTCGGCATCATGTCGTGCATCACGCCGTCGAAATAGCCGAGGAACGTCCCCATCATCGCCGCCAGCACGAGGGCGAGGATCAGGAAGCCGAGCATGATCGAGAGCGGCGCACCGACGAAATAGACTTGCATCTGCGGCATCAGGCGCGCGAGCACCCCGAGCCCGACATTGAAGACGAGGCCGAACACCAGGAACGGCGCCGAGAGCTGCAGGCCGATCTTGAACGCGGTGCCGAAGGCCTGCGTCGCAAGCGCGGCCACGTCGCCGCTTGGCACCAATTCGCCGGGTGCGAACACCTTGTAGCTGTCACTGAGCGCCGCGATCACCAGGTGATGGCTGTCGGTGGCGAACAGCATCGTCACGCCGAGCATGGTAAGGAAGTTGCCGACCAGCACGCCCTGCTGACCCTGGGTCGGATCAACTGCGGTAACGAAGCCGAGCCCCATCTGCTGAGCGATCACCGCGCCGGCGACCTGCAGCGCGGCGAAGGTCACGCGCGCGGTCGCGCCGAGCACGATGCCGATGATGATCTCATGCAGCAGCATCACCACCATGGGCGCTATCGATTCCAGATCGACGTGATAGGCTTGGCGGTGCAGCGGCAGGATGATCATGGTGAGCAGCAGCGCGATCGAAAGCTTGAGGCGCACTGGGATGTTGGTCTCGCCCAGCCCCGGCAGCAGCATCACCATGGCGGAGACGCGCGCGAACGCCAGCATGAAGGCGGCGGCGTAGACAGGCAGGAAAGAGATATCGACACGCATCGTCCGGCGTCCTGGCCTTGACGGCCGCAGCCGGTGCGGCGGCTCAGTCGCGAAAGCCCGAGCCGAGTGGCCGTTCGCGCGATTGAAGGAGGCGACAGTCCCGATCCGGCGCCTGCGTGCTACGACCGGTTCGCGCGGGGCGACGAGAGCAGGCTCCGCCGCGCCGGACATTGCCTCATCCGCCGATGATTCGCGACGTGATCCGCAACATATGCGCTTCCAGCGCGTCGGCCATGAAAGGCAGCGCGAGCAGCAATGTCACGAAGATCGCGATGATCTTCGGCACGAACACCAGGGTCTGCTCCTGGATCTGGGTGAGCGCCTGGAACAGCGAGACGACGACACCGACCACGAGGCCCACCACCATCAGCGGCGACGATACGATCACGATCGTCCAGATCGCGTCGCGCGCGACGTCAAGCGTTTCCGCACCGGTCATGTTTCGCCCGCCCATTCCGTTATCGTGTTCAATCTATCAAGCCGTCGCATGACGGCGGCCCCGCTCCCCATGATCCGCTCGTGGTCCATGAAGATCCCCGGGCTCGCGCAGCATGCACGGGCCGTATCACGCACAGGTCGCGACGATCGGTCAGATCGTCATCTTCATGATGTCTTCATAGGCCTGGATCACGCGGTCGCGCACCGAGACCAGGGTCGACACCGCGACATCGGTCTCCGCGACCGCCGTGACGACGTCCATCACATTCGCCTTGCCGGAGGCCATCGCGACGGTCTGGGCGTCCGACTTGCGGCCGGTCTCCATGACACCGCCGATCGCATCCTTCAGCACCGCGCTGAATGACGGACCGCCGCTCTCCTGACCGCCCGCATTGCCGAGCACGTCGCGAACGCGCGCGAGATCGCCGAACTTGTTACTCGAGCCCCCGGTATCTAGAACCTTGGCGAGATTGGCATAGGCGGTTGCCGCGCTGATTGGAGTGGCCATGACTTACGTTTCCCTGTTTCTTCAAGTCTTAAGGATGTCGAGTGTGCGTTGAATCATGCGGCGTGTGGCGCCGATGATGTTCAAATTCGCCTCGTAGGATCGCTGCGCATCGCGCATGTCGGTCATTTCGATCAGCGGGTTCACATTCGGATATTTGACGTTGCCGGTGGCATCCGCAGCCGGATTGCTCGGGTCGTACTTGACCTTGAATGCCGACTGATCCGGCACGACCTTGCCGAGGCTCACCACCTTGGCATCGGCCGCGCGGTCGAGCGCCGAGGTGAAGGTCGGGACCTTGCGCCGATAGGGATCGCCGCCCGCGGTCGCGGCCGTCGAATCGGCGTTGGCGATGTTTTCCGAAATGACCCGCATGCGTCCGGCCTGCGCACGCAGGCCCGAGGTCGCGATCGTCATCGAGCGCAGGAAATCGCTGGAATCATTGGCCATGCTTGTCGCTCTCCATTCCTAGTCCGCTCAGCCCTTGTCAGCCCTTGCCGATCGCCGTCTTCAGCAGATGCAGGCTCTTGCTATAGAGCGAGGTGGCCGCGGCGTAGTCCATCTGGTTGGCGGAGACCTTGAGCATCTCGTCTTCCAGATTGACGGCATTGCCGGTGGGCCTGGTCTCGAAGCCCGCCTTGCGATTCTGGTCGAAGCTCGCGCCGCCATCCGAAGTCGAGGCGATGGTCACCCCGCTGGTGTGCGCCAACGCCAGCGGCGCCATGCCGCCCGCAACCGCACCGGTTGCATCGAACTTCGGCGCAACCAGATCGCGCGGCTTGAAATTCGGCGTATCGGAGTTGGAAACGTTCTCCGAGAGAACGCGCTGCCGCTCCTGGTGCCACTGCATCTTGGTACGCAACGCCGACAACACCGGAAAATCGTTGATGGACATTGCGCCGCTCCGTTCTATCCGGCTGATTCAATACCTTCTGAGGTAGGTACAATCTGCCGAGTGTATGGTTAATACGGAGTTAACGTGATGTGCGGTGCACCCCGGAATGTTCCCGGATTTTGGCAGGTTTTTAAGAATCTGCCGGCACACCTGCGCAGCGCTGCACCAAATTGGCACGCCGAAGCTTTCCAAGAAGTCGTTTTGGCTCGGCCGATTCATGGGTTATTAAGATACCGGGCGGCAGTTCCTGCCGTCGCGCGTTAACAGTGGTTCCGATCGAGACGGCTTCGTTCAGCGTTGGCGAACCCCATCCGACAGACGAGAGCCCTTCAGGAAGCGGGATTTGCCGGGGACAGACATGCAGGCACTGACCTTTATTTTCGCGTTCGTGGCCGTGCTGGCGCTGATTTTGCTGGTCGCCTGGCTGGTGCGGCGATTCGCGGGCAACCGTCTCGGCACGACGGCGAATCGCGGCCGCATGCCACGCCTCGCCGTGATCGATGCGGCCGCTGTGGATGGACGCCGCCGGCTGGTGCTGGTGCGTCGTGACAACGTCGAACATCTCCTGATGATCGGCGGCCCGACCGACATCGTCGTCGAATCGAACATCGTACGTGCCGCCTCGGCGCGCGAGCAGATCGCCCAGCGTCCCGGCCTCGCGGCCACCGAGCCACCACCGCCGCGGATCGCGCCGCTGCCCGATGCGCAGCTCTGGCCCGAAAGCGAATCGGCCAAGGCCGACGCGTTCGATCATCCCGAGCCGGCGGTGCAGCCGATGCCGGAG
>NZ_JBARGP010000267.1:0-1792 GCF_049798375.1 Bradyrhizobium sp. | reverse complement strand
TACTGGATCGCCCGGTCGAGTGTTCAGCCCGGGGACATGACCGACGGGTGTTCGGAGACATAGCCGACACTTTTTCCGCTCGCCAAATCAATGATAGCGACCTGGTGGGCGGCGAAGAAGACACCGTATTGCGCGTTGTTTGACGAGGGACGAATGGCAAGGCGCTCACCGCGGAAGGCTTGCGGGACCTTCCAAAGGCATCCCTTGAAGCTGATGTAGGCCTTGGTCGTGGAGACGTGGCGCACGATCTCGTGGCTGTCATATTCGACCTCCGGCAAGCGATCGGGCATGGCCCGCTGGCTCGGCCGGTATCGACTGGCCGGCACCTGCTGTCCAAGCGCCTCATGCGGCCGTTCGAAGTTGTAGACCTCCCGCCAGGCGTCAAAGGCGCGCTGTGTCTCCGCGAGATCACGGAACTGCCGTAGCGCGAAGACCTCAGCGGCGAGCGTGCGATGGAACCGTTCGTTCTTGCCACGGCTTTGCGGGTGATAGGGGCGACTGTGGATGACCGCGATGCCGAGCTTGAGCAGCCAGACCGAGAACCGCGTCCACCGCTCGCCAGAAGGGTCGCCCCACGGTGAGCCATTGTCGACGAAGAAGGCCTCCGGCAGACCGTAATGACGGAAGGTCTTCTCCAGGCGACTACGCACCGTATCGGTGCGTTGATCGGCGCAGGCCTGCAGGCACAGATCATAGCGCGAGTGGTCGTCGACCACGGTCAGAGGATGGCATTGAGCGTCATTGCCGAGCCGAATCCAGCCTTTGAAGTCCATCTGCCACAACAGATTGGGGGCCGGCATCTCGAAACGCTGGCTTGCCACTGCGCCGCCGAGCGGAGGCTTGATGCGGCCAGCTCGACGCAAGATCTCATGGACCGTCGAAACTGCTGGCGCATGATAGCCTTCCCGTTCCAGACAGCGAGCGATCTTGCGAGCTCCCCACGCCGGATGAGCATCGCGTACTGACAAAATGCGCTCTTCGAGCTTGCAATCGGTTCGTCCTGGGCTCGAATGCGGCCGGCGCGATCGGTCCGCGACGGACTGATCCGCCTGCCATCGTGCGAGCCACTTGTAAGCCGTGTCGGGATGAATGTTGAACCGACGGCAGAGCTCGCGTCGGTTCGCGCCCTCCTGCATCGCAAGCCGTACAAACTCGCGCCGTTGATCCATCACCGACACCTCACGCCATGGCATGGACTTGGCCTCCCACTTTGCCAAATCCCTGCACTATGATGTGTCGGCTATGTCTCCGAACACCCGTCGGTCATGTCCCCGGGCTGAACATCGAGCCGGGCGATGACATCTATCGCGATCGCGCGAAGCTACTTCTCGACCTCGACCGTCAGCCCGGCGTGATCGACCAGGCGCTTGATCAGCTTGTGCTGCATCGCTGCTCCCGGCGTCCAGAAGCCGGCGGCGAGGTCGGGCGTGTCGCGCAACAGGCAGATCGCGCATTCCGAGATCATCTTCGAGGTCGAGCCGTAGCCGGGATCGCGATCGCCCTTGATGCCGGCGCGGACCATGCGGCCGTCAGGCGCGACTGCCAGATAGAGCAGATCGTAGCGGCCGTTCTCGCGCTCTTCCTTCGACGGCCCCTCGCCCGGCTTCGGCGCGCTTGGTCCGGTCTTCTCGGAATTCAGCGCCATCACGCGCTTGGCGATCGCTTCGCCCTTCTCGCCGGGACCGGTCAGAACCATCTCGTCGTAGACGAACTCCTTGCCGTACGGAAAGCCCATCAGCATGTTGGAACGGTGGACGTTGCGCGTGTTGATCAGCGCCATCATGAACGGCGC
>NZ_JBARGP010000266.1:0-1841 GCF_049798375.1 Bradyrhizobium sp. | reverse complement strand
TCACCAAGCGCGAGCAGTTCCACTCCAACATCATCGGCCAGAGTGTCACGCTCGGCCGCGAGGAGGTGCGCACCCGGATCGCGCAGATGACCGACTACTTCATGGCCCACGGCGTGCCCGATCCGGCGGGCGCCCGGCAGCAGGCCATCGTCGCGCTCGGCAAGGCCGTGAAGCACCAGGCGCTAGTGATGGGCTACAGCGACGCCTTCGCCATCATCGGCGCGGTGCTGGTGATCGCCGCGATCGCGGTGCTGCTCACCCGCAAGGTGAGGCGCGCGGCCAGCGGTGGTGCGGGCGCGCATTAGCCCCAGGGCCATCTCGAATGAGATGATCTTGCCGGCCGGCTCTGCTAGGGTCGGCCGGCGAGACTCATTCAAGGATAGCATGGCCCGACGCACCGGCAGCGCCGATCTTCCGCTCCATTCAGGCCGCGTACCGGCTTGGCTCGGCACCCGCATGACCTCGCTCGGCGCCATCATCACGCAAGCCATCGTGCATCACTACGGCCGCGACGAGTTCCTCTCCCGGTTGGCGCATCCCTACTGGTTCCAGTCGTTCGGCGCCGTGATGGGCATGGACTGGCACTCCTCAGGAATCACCACCAGCGTGATCGGCGCCTTGAAGCGCGGGCTGAAGCCTCTCGCAAGCGAACTCGGCATCCATGTCTGCGGCGGCCGGGGCGAGCATTCGCGCAAGACGCCGGACGAGCTTCGTGTTTTGAGCGACCGCCTCGGCCTCGACGGCGAGACCTTGGTGCGCACCAGCAAGCTGGTCGCCAAGGTCGACAGCGCCGCGGTGCAGGACGGCTTCGATCTCTATCTCCACGGCTTCGTCGTCACCGATGACGGCAAATGGGTGGTGGTGCAGCAGGGCATGAATGGCGACAAGCGCCAGGCCCGTCGCTATCACTGGCATTCGCAAGGCCTGACCAGCTTCGTCGATACGCCACACAGCGCGATCGATGGTAGGCCGCAGGGCGAGATCGTCAATCTCACCGACCATCGCGCTGAAGGCTCGCGGAACGCCCAGCTCGATTTGCTGACCGCCCTTGGTCCCGACCGCATCGTCAGCGAACTCGAACGGATGAGCGGCACAGAGCGCCCGCCGCCGCAAGCCTTGTTGCCGCATCTGATCATGCCGGCACATCATGACGTCCGGCCGAAGGACGTATTCGCCCGTCGCCTGCACGGCACCCTGGCTGCGGCGGCCGAACGCGGCCCGGTCGATTTCCCTGAGCTGTTGCTGACATCAGGTGTCGGCGCGCGCACGGTGCGCTCGCTGGCGATGGTCGCCGAGGTCGTGCATGGCGCGCCCTATCGCTTCGCGGACCCCGCGCGCTTCTCGCTCGCCCACGGCGGCAAGGACCGTCATCCCTACCCGGTGCCGATCAAGGTCTATGACGAGACCATCCGCGTGCTGAAATCCGCCGTCAGTAGCGCCAAGCTCGGCCGCGAGGAGGAGCTTGGCGCGTTGAAGCGCCTCGACGACCAGGCGCGCAAGCTGGAGCGGATCGCCACCGGTCCGTCGCTCGACGCCTTCATCGTGACCGAGCGCGCCGCCTCGCCTGGGCTCGATGGCCGCTCGGTGTTCGGCTGGGAGCGAGACCTCGCGCCAGCTCTCACGAAGCGCCATTCGTCGACCTGACGATGCCGCCCGAGAGCGGCCGCCGACAATCGCTAATTCACCCTGTCAAACAGCCGGCAAACGACACGCGTAGCTCACGCTGCGCGCACATTGCCGAGGAATTTTCCGGTCTCGCCCTTGAGCTGCGCCGACTGAGCGCCGAGCTGGCCGGCTGCGCTCAGCACCTGCGCGGCCGCCGCGCCGACCTGGCCCGAGGC
>NZ_JBARGP010000265.1:0-23714 GCF_049798375.1 Bradyrhizobium sp. | reverse complement strand
TATACCATCCCGACCGTGCAGAACCCGACCGGCAGCATCATGCCGGAGGCGCACCGTGCCGAACTGCTGCGGCTTGCGGACGCCTATGGTGTGCCGATCGTCGAGGACGATTGCTATGCCGACCTGACCTGGGACGGCAAGCGCCCCCGCGCGATCCACGCCATGTCCGGAAACGGCAATGTCATCCATATCGGCTCGTTCTCAAAATCGATCGCGCCAGCGTTACGCGTCGGCTTCATCGTCGCGCCCTGGCAGATCATGGCGCAGATGCTGGCCCTGAAGACCGATGCCGGCTCCGGCGCGCTGGAGCAGATGGTGCTGGCGGAATATTGCGTGCCGCATTTTTCCACCCACGTGCCCGCGCTGACGCGCGGCCTGCGCGCCAAGCTCGACACGCTGGTCGAGGCGCTGAATGCGCAGTTCGGCACGTCAGCGGAGTTCGAAGCGCCGCAGGGTGGTATCTTCCTGTGGGTGAAGCTGCCTGACAATGTCGATACGCTGAAGCTGTACCAGGCCGCGCTGAAGGACGGCGTCTCGATCAATCCAGGCCCGGAATGGTCGACCGACAAGGCCCATTCCAAAAGCCGCCTGCGACTCTGTTTCGCAAGCCCCACGCATCAGGAGATCCGCGATGGAGTCGCGGTGCTCGCCGATGTCTGCCGCCGCGAATTCGGCGTGCCGCTGCGCTCGGCAAATGTAGCGAAGACGGGCACGGGCTGAAACGCACAACTCATACGCGTTCTACTCGCACGAACGCTGTTCAGCGTGCAGCAAATCTGCATGAGTCTGAACAGCAGTTCAGAATTCTCTCATCTCATACCGCGGAACGTTCCTCCGAAGTCCACGTTTACTCGTCATTACTTTGCCCTGGAGGAAGGACAACATGAAGAAGATCGCTTTTGCCATTGCCGCACTGGGCGCTATCGCCATCGCAGCTCCGTCGATCGCCAACGCTGAGACCGTCGTCGTCAAGCACGGTCATCCGCACGGTTGGCATCGTTCGCATGCCGCCGTGGTCGTCCATCGTGGCTGGCATCCGCACCGCGACCGCACGGTGATCATCCGCCACGGTCACCACCACCACTGGTAAAATGCGCTATACCTGACAGCCGACGCAGGAATGGCCCCGCAAGGGGCCATTCTCTTTTTGAGTCGATCCGAAGATACACCAGTCGGATGCGAGAGCGCTCAGTCCCAGTCCGGCGCAAAAGCAGGACTGACAAAACGCTTGTCCTTGGGCAGCGCGGCGATCACCTGGCGATCCTCATCATCCAGTTGAAGCTGCAGGGCGTGCAGGTTGGCCTGCTGGCTTTCCTGCCGCGACGCTTTCGGAATCGCCGCCACGTCCTTCTGGTCCAGCAACCATTTCAGCGCCACCTGTGCCGCGGTGGCGCCGTGCTTGTGGCCGATCGCAGCGAGGGTCTCATCGGAGGCGGCCCGGCCCTGCGCCAGCGGACAATAGGCGACCAGCGGAATCCCCTTCTGCGCCATGTAGCCCCTGACCTTCGATTGATCGAGCATCACGTGGTATTCGATCTGGTTGCAGGCGATCGGTGCCCCGACGTCCTCCACCGCCTGCTTGAGCAGCGCCACGGTGAAGTTGGCGACACCGATGGCGCGGATGCGACCCTCCTCCTTGAGCTTCATCATCGCATCGAGCGCAGCCGGCAGGTTCATGCCGCGGGCCGGCCAATGAATGAGATAGAGGTCGGCGACATCGAGCTTGAGCTTCTTCATGCTGTTGTCGAAGGAACGGCGGATCGTGTCTGGCGCAAGGTTCTCCGGCCAGACCTTTGTGGTGATGTGCAATTCGCCGCGCGGCACATTGGCGGATGCCAGCGCGGCGCCGATCGCGTCCTCATTGGCGTACATCTCGGCGGTATCGATATGGCGGTACCCCAGCGCCAGCGCGCTCTCTACCGCTTCGCGGCATACCGTGCCCTGCATGCGATAGGTCCCAAGCCCGAGCCGCGGCAGGTTGATGCCCTGTGTCTGGAGATGGTCCATGGAAATTCCTTACGAGACGTGGCCCGCCGGTTCGGCGCTGGCGCGGCGAGCGATGATGACGGGCTTGGAAATCAAGCAGTTGGCTGGACGAATTCACATCTGACTGCGAGCGTTCTACGAGATCAAGTCAGGCGGCGAGATGCACCAACAACAAGCCGTGAGGCTGGTTCCGCTGCGCTGGCCGACACCACGATCGGTCGCACGCAGCGATCTGTTCACTTCCAACCGCAGATGCCGCCGCTGCCGGGCTTGCAAGGCCAGGTCTGGATGCGGGAATCCATCGCCTGCGCATCCAGCGGATTGCCGTGCCGATGCGCGAGCTTCGTTCGCGCCGGGCGCGGCAACTTGTCGAGCGGCCGGGCGACGCGCCCGCGCGGGCTTGCGATGCTGCGGGGCACCGCCGGGCTGGCCTCAGGCTGCGTGGCAGCGACGGCCCGATCAGGCTGCTTCTGGTTGGTACCCGGCAGGTCGATACCGTGGTCGGCCGTCTGATCAGTTTTCTGGTCGGCCTTCGCCTCGACCGGCACCGACTCGAAATGCGCCTCCGGTCCGAGCGGCTTCGGTGACAACACCGCCTTCGGCAGATCGAGCGTCAGAAACTCGTCCGGGCGATACTCGGTGGCTATCGCAGTTGCACCGCTTACCAGCGCCGCGCCCAATGCAATCGGAACAATGAATTTCAGGACCATTGCAATCTCCCGAATAGGCGCAAACGGCATACGCGCGCCATCGCGCCACGCCTAGCCGGCATCGCTTCTCCGCGCTCCCCAAGAGAACGTGTGAAAGAGAACGTGTGACAGGACCGGTAGGTTCGCCTGCCGCCGTCCCTTTCCACTTCGTTGAGTGCCATAGCCCCGTGCGAGGTTCAGATCGCGCCCGGCAAGCTCCCGCCGCCGTCTTACTATAAGTGGCAACGATCCGCCGGCTCATCCAGATCCCAGCAGGCAGTTCTCCAGATATAAATCGGAGATCCCGGTTACTTTCACGCGCGAGGTCGCCCGGAACGCCCGTCCACGGTATCCAGCGCAACGATCTTACCCGATTGTTCGAGGGCTCCATCCCTGGCGGCCGTGCCGCAATCGCATCAGGGCGGAGCGACTGCACGACGGCGAACCGGCAGTTTGTCGATCTTGAACAATCGGTGTCCCGGCGGACGCCATCGGTCGCATCGACGCTGTCCATCGGCCCCTCATCGGCCGCGGCCGATACGGCCGATTCTGCGGCTCAAATACGAGCGCAACACCGTCGATGTCGACGAGGCCGTCAATCGACTCTAGGCAGCGAGGCTGCTGATCCACGCGGCGGTGATGGTCGCGACAACCCGCGCAGCAGCCAAGTTCATCGAGAAGACGCACGACTTGTTCCCGGGCATGATCTATTCGAACATGTCGTCCGTGGGCGCGAGCTCGCTTTCGGACGAACTGATGCTGCTGGGACCGCGGTTCACGCAGGGCGCCATCGTGACACAGACGGTACCCGCTGTATCCGGCTATTCGAGCGCGGTTCTCGACGACAAGAACGCCCTCGCAAAGTATTTCCCCAGTGAGAACGCGGACTACATGTCGCTGGAAGGCTTCATTTCGACGAACGTTCTCATCGATGCGCTGAGGCGTTGCGGTCCCCAGATCGAAACCGAAAGGCTGGTCGACATCCTGGAAAATGTCCATGGCCTCGACCTCGGTCTCGTACGCTGGTGGGCTTCAGCCGCGGCGAACACCAGGCCTCCCATAAGGTCTGGGGCACGGCGCTCGACCAGGCCGGCAAGTATCAGCCGCTCGAACTCGAATGATCGCCCTCGCACCGGCTCGAAACGCGGCCGGTGCCGCAAGGATGAGCTCGCTTCAAACGACGCGATCCGGACGCGCCGGTCGAAGCGGCTGGACGGAGCCGCCGGAACAGCGGCGACATTTTTACAAAGTCCGGTACTTAGCGATACCAGCGAGATCCGGCACGAGCCCGAGGCCGGGCGCCTCGTCCAGGGTCACGGTGCCGTCGCTGACATTGGCGACGGCGCCGCAGAACCGATCGCGCAGCGGATTATCGTTGGCATCCACCTCGAGCAGGCCGCCGCCACCGACGCCGGCCAGCAGGTGCGCCGACGCCAGCAGGCCGATGCCGCCGCCGAGATAATGCGGGCAGAAAATCTTGCCCGCTTTCAGGATATCGCGCGCGATGGGCGCGCATTGCGACAGGCCGCCCCATTTGGCAATGTCAGGCTGCACCACGCGCAGCACGTCGTCGGACAATGCCTGATCGAAGCTGGTGCGGCCCGCCATGTTCTCACCGGCCGCAAACGGGACCAGGGCGACGCCCTTGCGCAGGATCTTCCACTCTTCCCAGGGGCGATCGGCGCGGAGCGGCTCCTCCAGCCAGGCGAGATTGAACTCGGCAAGCTGCGGCGCGAGCTGCAGCGCGCGCTCCAGTGACCAGCCCTGGTTGACGTCAGCAGCCAGCAGGCCACCAACGGTGAGCTCGCGCAGCGCGGCGAGATTGGCGAGGTCGGACGCCGGCTCGAATCCGATCTTCAGCTTCAGCGCGCGATGGCCGCGCGCCAGGGCCGCCTCCGCGGTCTGCCGCGCACCGGTCGGGTTGATGCCGCTGGCATAGACCTTGATCGTCGGCCCATCACCGCCGAGCAGGCGCCACAGTGGTTTGTTCTGCCGCCGGGCAAACAGATCCCAGACGGCGAGATCGATGCCGGCGATAACTTGCGCGAACGGCCCTGCTTCGCCGCTCTGCAGCGCCAGCACGCTCGTGCCCTGCGTCAAAGAATCGAAAATCTCGCTTGGCTCGGCGGCGGTGCGTCCGATCAGCGCCGGCGCCAACACCTCATCGATCAGCCGCGCCCGGTGCTCGGCGCCCGGCGCGGGGAAATTGCACCAGACCTCACCAAAGCCGACGATGCCGTCCTCGTCCTCGACCCGCACGAACAATGCGGGCCGGTTCAGCATCCTGCCGAACGAGGTGACGACAGGTGTCGCCAGTGGATAGCGATAGCAGAACGCCTGCAGGCTGCGGATCTTGAACGGCGACGGCATGACCTAAACTCTATTGATGCACCGTGATGCGGCAGCTCAGTTCTTCCGTCGTCCCCGGTGCGATATGCATCAGGCCCGGCTTGTCTGCGAACGCGCCGTCGAAGCCGATCGGGCTGGCAAAGCCGCGCCACGGCTCGATGCACAGGAACGGCGCGCCCGCAGGTTTCGACCAGACACCGAGTTCGCGAAAGCCATCCCAGGCGATCTCGATCGATGGCCCGCGGTCGCCTTCATAGCGCACCGAGCGGCTCGTGATGGCGTCGAAGATCACAGCATCATCGGCGAACAAGGCTTCCGACAGCGGCAGTACCGTGCCCCGTAGCGGCGACGGCTCCGGCTGCTCGCGTAACAGCCCTGCAGCGAGGCGGCGGATCGGCGCGGGCGCGGCCTGTGGGAAGACCAGGCGATAGCTCTCCTTCGCCTGGCCCGGCCCGAGCGGCCAGTTGAAGGCGGGGTGCGCGCCGAACGAGGCCGGCAGCGCCTCATTGCCGGGATTGGCAATCTCGATTGTGGCCTGAAGACTGTTCGATTCGATGCGGTAGGTGATGGTCAGGCGAAAGCCGAAGGGATACCTCGCCCGCGTCGCTTCGCTGTCGGTGAGCTGCAAGGTGCAGGATTGCGCGGTCTGCTCCAGCCACGCGAACCGGAGATCGCGGGCAAATCCGTGCTGCGTCATCTTATAGGTCTGGCCGCGATGATGGAGCTCATCATTGTTCAGCCGGCCGACGATCGGAAACAGCCAGGGCGCGTGACGCGGCCACGCCGGCCCCGCCTGCCACAACAGCTCAAGTCCATCGGCAGTCTTGAGCGAACACAGTTCGGCGCCGTCGGCCTTGATGACCGCGGTAATGCCGCTTGCATGAATCGTATGCCGATCTGTCATGTCTCTCCGCGCCAGAACGCCGTCTGCAGCGGCAGTTGATGCCGGATCATGGCGGTCCCGTCCACCACCCGCAAGCCGCGTGCACTTGCTGCTTGCATCAATTCGGTGCGACGCGCGGCGATGATGTCGAACACCGCGCAACTCTCCGGCAACAGTGCCGGGTCCATCGGCAGCGCCTGCCCCTGATGCAGGCCAAGCGAGGTGGCGTTAACGAGCAGGCCGGCGTCATCGAAGCGGGTCGCGAGATCAATGTCCAGATCCGGGAAACCGTTGCGCAGCTTGCCGGCGAGCACGGCCACCGGCTCGGGATATTGGTTGAGGATGCGCAGGCTCATCGCGCCGGCCGCGGCCAGCGCATGGCAGATCGCGCGCCCTGCTCCACCGGCGCCGATCACGACGATGCGCCTGGTGGGATCAAACACATCGGCCTCGCGCGCGGCGTTGAGAAAGCCGCCGCCATCGAAGGACTCGCCGATCAGCCGACCGCCGGCTGCGATCCGGATCGTATTGACCACGCCCTCGAACCGCGCAGCGGGGCCGACCTCGTCGCACAGTGCGAACGCGGCAGGCTTGTGCGGCATGGTCAAATTGATGCCGGCGACGCTCTTGGAGCGCGCAAGCGCCCGGATGGTATCGGTGAGATGCTCCGGCGCGACGTCAAGCGGCACCATGTGCCAGTCGAGGCCTTGAGCCTCGAAATACGGCGTGTAGTGGCGCGGCGCGCCGACATGGTCGGCGGGGTGTGCGAGGATGAACACGACTTTGGAGGCGCCGGTCGGAAGCTCCATCACCTCACCCCTTGACCGCGCCGGCCGTCAACCCGCTGACGAGATAGCGGCGCACGGCCAGCGAGAACACCAGGACCGGCGCCATCACCAGCGAGCCGCCGGCGGCGATCTTGCCCCATTCCCACCCCTCATAGTTCATGAAATTGACCACCGCCACCGGCGCGGTACGCGCCGCCGTGCGGGTCAGGATCAGGGCGAAGAAGAAATCGTTCCAGGCATAGAGGAAGCACAGGATCGCGGTCGCGGCGATGCCGGGCGTCACCATCGGCAGCATGATGCGCGTGAAGATGACGCGCTGGCTCGCGCCATCGACCAGCGCCGCCTCCTCCAGCGACGCCGGCACCGTCTCGAAGAACGGCTGCATCATCCAGATCACCAGCGGCAGATTGAAGCTGGTATAGACCAGCACGAGGCCGGTGACAGTGTCCAGCAGCCCGACCCAGCGATAGAACAGGAAGAACGGAATCGTAAAGGCGATCGGCGGCGCCATCCGTGTCACCAGGATCGCAAGCCGCAGCGCGCCCTTACCCCGCCCGGTCCAGCGCGACAGCGCATAGGCGCCGGGCACGCCGAGCAGCAGCGCCAGCAAGGTCGAAAAGGACGCCGACAATAGGCTGTTGACGAAGGATTCCGAGAAGGCGCTGTGCCAGAGCGCACTGTAGTTCTCCAGCGTCGGCTTGAACAGCAGCGGCGGCGGGACCTGCAGGATCTGGTCGTTGGTTTTGAAGCTCATCTGCAAGAGCCACAGGAACGGCGACAACAAAACCAGTAACAGCAGCGCAATCGCAACGCGCCGGCGTATGCTGACCTCTGACCCGATCGCGCCGCTCATGCCAAGGCCTCGCGACGGCGGCCCATCCAGAGCACGCCGAGGCTGACGGCACAGACCAGCAGCAGCATCACCACGGTAACCGCGCCGGAATAGCCGATCTCGTTGTTGTCGAAGGCGAGCAGATAGGCATAGTAGTTGGTCACCTCGGTGACGTCGCCCGGGCCGCCCTGCGTCAGCAGGAAGATCAGCGGGAACGCCTTGACGCTGTCGATCAGGCGGAACATCGCCGACACGATCAGGATCGGCGTGATGAACGGCAGCGTGACATAGAGGAAGATCTGCAGGGGATTGGCGCCGTCGACCTTGGCGGCCTCCGCGTATTCGTCCGGAATGGTCTGCAGCGCCGCCAGCACCATCAGAAAGGTGAACGGCAGCCACTCCCAGGTGTCGGCGATGATGATCGACCACAGCGCGAAATTGACGTCGGAGGTCAGCGCCGGCAGCGTGACATGCAGCAGGCTTGCCGCATAATATAACGGGCTGATGTCAGGCGTGTAGACCAGCTTCCAGATCACCGCGACCACGATCGGCGGCAGCACCATCGGGATCAGGAAGAAGCTGCGCGAGAATTCGACGACACGTGACTTCACGTTCAGCAGCAGCGCCAGTCCCGTGCCGCAGATCACCTGCAATAGCACGCCCCAGAACGACAGCTTGGCCTGCACGAATAGCGAATTGACGAAACGCGGATCGCCGGGCAGCAGCAGATAATTGCGCAACGGTGCGCTGAAATCACTGCCCGAGCCGGGATTGGCGAGCTGAAACGGCGTCAGGCTGACGACGAGCAGATAAAGCGCCGGCAACCCGGCAATCGCCAGCAGGACCACGAGGCTCGGCGCCAGCGCGACGCGGTTGAACCTGCGCCGCCCGGCCTCGATGACGTCCTCACTGCTCAAAGCGCGCTTCCGGCCCGGCGCAGGTTCGCCACCGCCTGGTCCTGCGCGGCCGTGAGCGCCGCGCTCGCGGTGAGCTGCCCGGTGACCGTCTGCTCGACCGCCTTGTTGATGACGTCGCCGACGATCGGAAACTCCTTCACGGTGCGATAGGCCATGTAGTTGTCGCCCTTGGCGGGTAATTCCAGCACCTCGAGATACATCGCGCCGAGGTCCTGGCCGTTCACGGTGTTGAGCTTGCGATACTCCTCGCTCGTGATCACCGAGCGCCGGCAGACCGAGGAGTGGCCGTGCTCCTTGACCAGCCGCAGCGAGATTTCGGGCGAGAGCGCCCATTTGATGAATTCCCACGCCGCCTTCTTGTTCTTGGAATTCTTCGGGATCCCGAGCCCCTGGCTATTGGAGGCCGGACAATCGTGCACGGGGCCTGCCGGCATCCGCACCACGCGCGAGGTGTCCTTCACCTTGCTGTCCGGCGACAGCAGGATCGGCGTCACCCAGGCGCTGGAATGGATGAAGATGTTGGAGCGGCCGGTCAGCAGCGACTGTCGGGCTTGGTCCTCGGTGTAGGTCAGCACGCCGCGCGGCGCGTCGCTCTTGAGGAGATTGGCGTAGTATTCCAGCCCCTGGATCGCCTGAGGCGTATTCAGGGCCGGCATGATGTCGGAAGGTGGATTGCGGAAGATATTGCCGCCAAAGCCCTGGATGTAGGGCGGCAGGCACCAGTGATGCAGCTGGAATGAGACCAGGCCGCTGACATTGTCGGTGCCGTTGATCTCGGCGCAGACCTGCTGCAGCTCGGCGAAGGTCTTGGGGATCTTGAGGCCCTTCTTCTCCATCAGGTCCATGCGAGACAGGCCCATCAGCATCGCGCCGCCTTCCCAGGAGTAGCCAAAGGTGCCGCCCTTGGCATCGCGATACGGCACCTGCGCGCCGTCGACGAAATCTTTGGGATTCCACTCCGCCGGCGTCAGATTCGGATCAGAGGTGAACTCGTCGAGATTGGCGAGCAGCCCGGCCGCGACCCAGCGCGCGGCGAGGATGAAGGTGACGTTGACAACGTCAAACGCCGAGCCGCCGGAAGACAATTCAAGATTGGCCTGCTGGTTGTAGACCGGAAAGGCCGAGAGCTGCAGGTCGACCTTCATCCCGGTCTTTTCTTCGAACTCAGGGATGTAGCCCTGCAGCAGGGTGAAGAAGCGATGCTGGAAGGACGCCGCATGCAGGGTGACGCCGGAGAACGGCTTGGTCTGCGCGATCGAAGGCGCCGGAAATGCCGCCATGCCGAGCGCCGCCGCGCTCGCCTTCAGGACCTTGCGGCGGCTCACCGCCGTCATTGAATGCTGCGACTGCGCCCCAGACATGATGCCCTCCCATCGTGTTTTGCCGATAATATGACCGACATAAAATGGACTGTCAAAAGCCTCAGCTTTCGAAGAGCGCGATTTTCCAGGAAGATTTGACATCGCATCGCAATAAAGCAGACAATATTCTTACACACTGGGAATCGCGGTGCCGTCGGACAATCCATCCCGCTCATCACAGAACCACGTCGCGCGCGAGATCGCGCGGTTGATCGTGACCGGCACCTGGCCGGAAGGCGAGATCTTGCCGCGCGAGATCGAGCTCGCAGCACAGTTCGACGTCAGCCGCACCTCGATCCGCGAATCCCTGTCGATCCTGAAAGCCAAGGGCCTGATCGCCGCGAAGCAGAAGGCCGGCACGCATGTCCGCGAGCGCGTCAACTGGAATATGCTCGACGCCCAGCTGCTGGAATGGACCTGGGCGCTGCGACCGATCGCCGAATTCGCCCGGCAGCTTTTGCAGGTGCGCCGCATCGTCGAACCCGAGGCGTCCGCGATCTGCGCCGTGCGCGGGACCGACGCAGACCTTGCGCGGATCGAGCGCGCCTATCGCGAGATGGAGGCGGCCGGCAGCGATGCGCGCGCCTATACCGAGCCGGATTTGCGTTTCCATCGCGCCATCCTGACCGCGACCGCCAACGACTTCCTGGTCGCGTTCGGCGCCACCGTCGACGCCGCGTTGCGGATGTCGTTTGCGCTCTCGACCCGCAATCCCGGCGCGCCCAGTAAGAGCCTGCCCTATCACCGCGCAGTGCTGGACGCGATCTGGGCCCGCGATCCCAATCGGGCCCGCGCCGAGATGCATCGGTTGATGGACCTGACCGAGCGCAACATCACGACAGCGCTGGCGCGACGCAAGGATGGCGATGCGCTTTCTTCCATGCTCGATGCCGACAACGCGAGCTGACGCAGCCTGATCTTCGTGCAGCCCGGTTGCTTGCCGACGATAATCATTCGTGTACGAATAAATCCGGCTTGATGCCGCGCCACGGCTCGGCGCAAACTCACGGCCAATCGCTTCGTAAAGACAGGAGGAACCGCCCGATGGCCCATGACGCGCCGCAAGCAACCGGCCCCAGCAAGCTGGTGATCCACAATATCGGCTTGATGCTTTCGGGCGCGCTGGAGCGGCCGATTCTCGATGCCGACACTATCGTTGCCGAGAACGGGAAGATCACCGCGATCGGCCGCTTCAAGGACGTCGATACCTCTGATGCGACCACCATCGTCGACGCGCACGGCACCACCGTTGCACCCGGCCTGATCGACAGCCACGTGCATCCGGTGGCCGGCGACTGGACGCCGCGGCAAAATCAGATCGGCTGGATCGACAGCTTCCTGCATGGCGGCGTCACCACTATGATCTCGGCCGGCGAAGTTCATATGCCAGGACGTCCGCGCGACGTGGTCGGGCTGAAGGCGATGGCGATCTTCGCGCAGCGCGCGTTCTGGACCCTGCGTCCGGGCGGCGTGAAGGTGCATGCCGGCGCGCCCGTGATCGAATGCGAGATGGTCGAGGATGATTTCAAGGAACTCGCGGCGGCCGGCGTCAAGCTGCTCGGCGAGGTCGGCCTCGGCGGCGTCAAGGACGGCCCGACCGCGCGCAAGATGGTCGGCTGGGCGCGCAAATACGGCATTCAGAGCACCATCCACACCGGCGGCCCTTCGATCCCCGGCTCCGGCCTGATCGACAAGGACGTGGTGCTGGAGGCAGACACCGATGTGGTCGGCCACATCAATGGTGGCCACACCGCCCTGCCCGACGACCAGATCCGCTGTATCTGCGAGGGTTGCAAGCGCGGCCTCGAGCTCGTGCACAACGGCAACGAACGCTCGGCGCTGTATACGCTCCGCATCGCGCGCGAGATGGGCGACCTCAACCGCGTCATCCTCGGCACCGACTCGCCGGCCGGCTCCGGCGTCCAGCCGCTCGGCATCCTCCGCATGGTCTCGATGCTGTCCTCGCTCGGCGAGGTGCCGGCCGAGATCGCCTTCTGCTTTGCCACCGGCAACACCGCACGGATGCGCGCGCTCGATTGCGGCCTGATCGAGGTCGGGCGCTCCGCGGACTTCGTCATCCTCGACAAGGCGCAGCACTCGCCGGCCAAGACGCTGCTCGACAGCGTACAGCTCGGTGATCTCCCCGGCGTCGGCATGACCATCATCGACGGCATCGTGCGCACCCAGCGCAGCAGGAACACGCCGCCGGCAGAGAAGCTGCCGGAGATCGTGGCGAAGTAGTTTTCGCCGGGCCGCGTACATACCGGTCATACACACGTCATTCCGGGACATCGGGAAGCCATGGACCCGGAATCTCGAGATTGGTTTTACACTTCTTCTTTTCCCTCATCTCGGGATTCCGGGCTCGACGCTGACCCGTCGCCCCGGAATGACGGCAAGAACAGCTCGCCTCCTTCAATCGGCGGATGGCGCATTAGTGATGGCGCACGTGTCGGCGGCAACCTCATTCTGTTTTGCGACAATGATTTGCGTGATATTTTGCCCCAGCCTTGATGGCGGCGGTGACGCAATCAAGTCCGAATAGCGGTGCTTGCAAGGAAGATGATCGAACGTAAATCAAATCGTTCTTCTGCGTGACGCTGAACGCGTGCGGCTCAACAAAGCTGGGAGGCAGTTCGATGACGATCAGGCCAGATCCTACGTTTTATGCATCGCCGAAACTGGCGATGGAAGCTCCGCCGGAAACCTTTGCCTATACGCTGCTGCTCAGTCCGGACGTCTCGAAGCCCGACGCGCTGGCGGTGATCGATGTCAAGCCGGGCTCGCCGACTTTCAGCCAGATCGTTCACACGGTGACGATGCCCCACACCGGCGACGAATTTCATCATTTCGGCTGGAACGCCTGCTCGTCGTCCTTGTCGCCGCTTGGCGGGCACGCCTTCCTCGAGCGACGCTATTTGATCATTCCCGGCATCCGCTCGTCGCGGATCTATATCATCGACACCAAGCCTGATCCGACCAAAGCGAAGATCCACAAGATCATCGAGCCGGAAGAGATCCTCAGGAAGACCGGCTACTCGCGCCCCCATACGGTGCATTGCGGGCCGGAAGGCATCTATGTCAGCACGCTCGGCGGCGGCGGCAAGGATGGCACTGACGGACCACCCGGCGTCTTCATCATGGACTGCGAGACCTTCGACGTGCTCGGACGCTGGGAGCTCGATCGCGGTCCGCAGACGCTGCACTATGATTTCTGGTGGAACCTGCCGCGCGATTACATGGTGACGAGCGAATGGGGGCTGCCGCCGCAGTTTGAGCACGGCGTCGTGCCGGAGGATCTGCTTGCCAACAAATATGGCCACCGGATCCATTTCTGGGACCTGCGGGCGCGGCGTAACGTGCAGACCATCGATCTCGGCGCCAATCACCAGATGGCGCTGGAGGTGCGGCCTGCACATGATCCTGTGCGCGAATACGGTTTTCTCGGAGTCGTGGTCGACACCACGAACCTCGAAGGCTCGATCTGGACCTGGTGGCGCGTGGACGGCAAGTTCCACATTGAGAAGACCGCAACCATTCCGCCGGAGGCAGCGCCCAAGGAGAAGCTGCCGCCGCTGCTGCAAGGCTTCGGCGCGGTGCCGCCGCTGGTGACCGACATCGACCTCTCGATGGACGACAAATATCTCTATGTTTCCTGCTGGGGCACCGGCGAGATGCGCCAATACGATGTCAGCGAGCCGCGCAAGCCCAAGCTTACCGGCTCGGTGCATATCGGCGGCATCGTGCGCCAGACGCCGCATCCGAACGGCAAGACCTACGCGGGCGGGCCGCAAATGGTCGAGATCAGCCGCGACGGCAAACGGGTGTATTGGACCAACTCGCTCTATTCGACTTGGGACGACCAGTTCTATCCCGCAGGCATGCCGGGCGCCGAGGTCATGGCGAAGGTGGGACTGAATGGCGGCCTCGAACTTGAAAAGGACTATTGGGTCGGCTTCCCCGACGGCTATCGCGCACATCAGATCCGGCTGGAGGGCGGCGACTGTTCGACCGATTCGTTCTGCTATCCTTCGGTCTGATGTTCAGCGGAGCCGGGTGGACAACGGCTTCGCTCTGGTTCGCCGTGATCGCGAGCGGCGTCTATCACGGACTCAATCCGGGGATGGGGTGGCCGCTCGCAGTGTCAGCCGGCCTGATGGAGAAGAGCCCGCGCGCGCTGTTTGCGGCGCTCGGGCCGCTTGCGGTCGGGCATTTGCTAGCGGTGCTGCTGGTGATCCTGCCTTTCGCGCTGCTGATCGTGCTTGTCGAATGGCAGCGCGAAATCCGGATTGGTGCCAGCCTGCTCGTGATCGGATTTGGCGTGTTCCGGCTGATCAATCAGCGTCACCCGCGGTTGATCGCACGGATCAGGCCGACACAACTGGCGTTGTGGTCATTTGCCGTGGCGATCGCCCATGGCGCCGGATTGATGCTGGTCCCGATCTATCTCGGACTGTGTAACGCCTCCGATCTCGACAGAGGCCACGTGGCCGCTGGCATGCTGATCAACGCCAACCTTGGCATGGCCGTGCTAGTCTCCATCGCTCACGCCACCGCCATGATCACGGTCGGTGGATGCGCGGCATGGTTGGTCTATCGCTATCTCGGTCTCACATATGTCTCGCGGAGCTGGTTCAATCTCGAGACGCTGTGGGCGGGAAGTCTGGTTCTGGTCGGCGCGATTGCGCTGGTGGTCGCTGTCTAAATTGGGAATCGCCCCTCCCCGTCATTCCGGGGCAGCCCGCAGGGCTGAACCCGGAATCTCGAGATTGGTTTGCGCTTCTTTTTCCTCACTTCGAGATTCCGGGCTCGCGCGCGTTGCGCGCGCCCCGGAATGACGGCCTGTAGATCAACGCAGCTTGTTCAACAGCGTCAGCAACGCCTCGCGCTCACTAGCATCGAGCGGCGCCAGCGTCTCCTTGGACACCGCATGCGCATGCGGCGCGGTGTTGTCCGCCAGCTGCCGGCCGGCACGGGTCAGGCGGACGAGCAGACGACGGCCATCCTGCGGATCCCGGCTTGTCTCGGTCAGCCCACGCGCGGTAAGGCGGTCGATCACGCCCTTGATGGTCGCGACATCCATCGCGGTCAACCGTCCGAGCTGGTTCTGCGAGCATGGCCCGGTCTCGACGAGCTTCGACATCGCCGCCCATTGCGTCGGTGTCAAATTGTTGCCGATGTCGCGCGCGAAGATCATGGTGTGGCGCTGCCAGACCTGGCGCAGGATGAAGCCGATCTGGTCATCGAGCACGTAGCTCCGCGCCGGCTTGACCGACCGCTTCACCGTTGGACTCTTGTTGAGCGAGGCGCTCTCGGCCGCACGCTTGGTCAGGCTCTTGGTTGCGCGTTTGACCATTGCCCTCACCCGCTTCAAATCGACAGATGCGCGTCGCGAATGTCGGGCCGTGCATCGAGCTCGGCCATCGTGCCGGAGAAGCAGATGCGGCCGCGCTCGATGATGTAGGCGCGATCGGAGATCAACCGCGCGAAATGCAGGTTCTGCTCGGAGACCACCATCGAGACACCTTCCTTCTTCATGGTCAGGATGGCGTCGACCATCTGTTCGACGATCTTCGGCGACAGCCCCTCCGACGGCTCATCCAGCAGCACCAGTGACGGATTGCCCATCAGGGTGCGGGCGATCGTCAGCATCTGCTGCTCACCGCCACTCATCCGGCCGCCGGCACGGTTCTTCATCTCGCCAAGATTGGGAAACAATGTGAACAGCTTCTCTCGCGTCCAATGCGGCGCATTGGGGCGTTTCGGCTGGCGGCCGACCTCGAGATTTTCCTCGACCGTCAGATCGGTGAAAATGCGCCGCTCTTCCGGCACGTAGCCGAGCCCGAGTTGGGCGATCTCATGGGTCGGCGCACGCGATATGTCCTTGTCCTCGAACACGATCTGGCCGGTGCGCTGCGCGACCAGGCCGACGATGGAGCGGAACGTGGTCGACTTGCCGGCGCCGTTGCGCCCGAGCAGGGCCACCACCTCACCCTCGCCGACCTCGATGCCGATATCGAATAGGATATGCGCCGGACCATAATGGCTGTTGAGATCGGATACTTTGAGCTTCATACCGGCGCTCCCTCGCGATGGCTGGTGTCATAGACCAGGCCCTCGCCGAGATAGATCGCCTGCACCTCCTTGTTGGCACGCACCTCGGCCGGCGCGCCTTGCGCGATCAGGCTGCCGCGGTTGAGCACCAGGATGCGGTCGGCATGCTCGAACACCACATCCATGTCGTGCTCGGTGAAGAGCACACCGATTGACTGCTCGCGCGCGATCTTCGCGGTCAGCCGCATCAGCACGATGCGCTCGCGGGGCGCCATGCCGGCGGTGGGCTCGTCCATCAGCAGCAGCCGCGGCCGGTTGGCGAGCGCGATCGCGAGCTCCAGGCGCTTGAGGTCGCCGTAGGCGAGCTCGCCGCACGGGCGATCAGCATGCGCCGCCATGCCGACGAGATCGAGCAGGCGATCGGCCTCCGCCCGATCGAGCTTCGGCGTTGCGGACCATAAATTCGACAAGCGCCTATCATGCGACACCAGCGCCACCTGCACGTTCTCGCGCACCGTCATGGTCGGAAAGGTCGCGGTGATCTGGAAGGTGCGCCCGACACCGAGCCGCCACACCTCGCGCGGCTTCTTGCCCGTGGTCTCCGCGCCGGCCACGCTGATGCGCCCGCTGTCCGGCCGATTCTGGCCGTTCAGCATGTCGAAGCAGGTGCTCTTGCCCGCGCCGTTCGGCCCGATCAGCGCCAGGATCTCGCCGGCCTGCAGACTGAAGGAGACGCCGCGCACGGCGTGGATGCCGCCATAGGATTTGGTCAGGCCCTCGACCGAGAGCAGTGCGACCGCGCCATTCATCGGGCGCTCTCCATCTCGCCCGACAGCACCGCGGCCTTCGGCGCGGACTGCTTGCGCCAGCTCGCCGTAAGGGTCTCGAAGGTGCCGACGATGCCCTTTGGAAACACCACCACGATGAGCACGATGAAGATGCCAAGCACGAGTTTCGACCAGTCGGTCTGGCTGACCAGCCAGATGCTCAGCGCCTTGTAGACGATGGCGCCGATGACGGCACCGGAGACGGTCTCGACGCCGCCGAGCAGCACCATGACCAGCGCATCGACCGAGAGCGAGATACCAAGCGTATCGGGAAACACGCTGCCCTTCAGATAGGCGAACAGCGCACCGCCGATGCCGGCCGCGGTGCCCGCGATCACGAAGGCAGTCCACTGGATGCGCTTGCCATTGATGCCGATCGCCTCCGAGCGCAGCGGCGAGTCGCGCGTCGCCCGCAGCGCAAAGCCGAATGGCGAGAACGTAATGACGCGCAAACCGGCGACGACGAGGGCCGCGATACCGAGCGAGAGCCAGTAGAAATGCGCAGGCGAGCCGGCCCATGTCTCCGGCCAGACTCCGAGAATGCCGTTGTCACCGCCTGTGACCGCTACCCATTGGAACGCGATCGACCAGACGATCTGCGCGAAGGCAAGCGTCAGCATCGCGAAGTAGACGCCCGAGAGCTGAACGGCGAACACGCCGAACACAACAGCACCGACGGTGCCGAGCAGCGGGCCGAGCAGCAGGCAG
This sequence comes from Bradyrhizobium sp., assembly GCF_049798375.1. Lineage (GTDB taxonomy): Bacteria > Pseudomonadota > Alphaproteobacteria > Rhizobiales > Xanthobacteraceae > Bradyrhizobium. The sequence continues at coordinate 6,320 of NZ_JBARGP010000265.1, read as the reverse complement.
ACGATCATCGGCAGCCCGGCCATCTTGGCGAGCAACGCAACGCCGTAAGCACCGAGCCCGAAATAGGCGGCGTGGCCGAACGAGGCGAGGCCGCCGACCGCCATCAGGAAATGCAGGCTGGCCGCAAAGATCACGAAGATCGCGATCTCGGCGCCGACGGTCAGCGCGTAGTTGCCACTGACGAACGGTAGCAGCGCGGCGACCACCAGCAGGGCCAGCGCACCGAGCCGCTCGATCGACGTCAGCGCGCGCCAGGGCACGACCGTGAGGCCCGGGGTGCGGCGCGCCGGCGCCTCCTTGCGCCCGAACAGGCCCCAAGGCCGCACGATCAGCACCACGGCCATCACAGCGAATACCAGGATGATCGAGATGGTCGGAAAAATCAGGATGCCGAAGGCGTTGAGCTCGGATACCAGCACCGCGGCGACGAAGGCGCCCAGAATGCTGCCGAGGCCGCCGATCACCACCACGACGAACACGTCGACGATGATGCGGAGATCAAGTGCGTGATAGACCGCATCACGCGGGATTTGGAGCGCGCCGCCTAGCGCGGCCAGAAAGACGCCGAGCGCGAAGACGGAGGTGAACAGCCATTTCTGATTGACGCCGAGCGCGGCGACCATGTCGCGGTCCTGTGTCGCGGCGCGCACCAGCACGCCCCAACGGGTGCGCTGGAACAGCAGCCAGAGCGCACCGAGCACAACAGGCCCGAGCACGATCAGGAACAGATCATAGCTCGGGACCGCCTGGCCGAAGAAATCCACCGCGCCCTTAAGGCCCGGCGCGCGGCGCCCGACCAGATCGCTGGGACCCCAGATCAGCACCACGAGATCCTCGACCATCAAGGTCAGGCCGAACGTCGCAAGCAGTTGGAACAGTTCGGGCGCGTGATAGATCCGCCGTAGCAGCACGATCTCGACGACGACTCCGATCACGGCGACGGCGAGCGACGCCGCGACGATGCCGCCCCAGAAGCCGAGCGCGCCCGACCATTGCTCGGTCAGGGTGAAGGCGACATAGGCGCCCAACATGTAGAACGCGCCGTGCGCGAAGTTCACGATCCGCGTCACGCCGAAGATGATCGACAGTCCCGAAGCAACCAGGAACAGCGACGCCGCGCTGGCAAGCCCGGTCAGGAACTGAACGATGTAGAATGCCATGAAGCGGTCCGGATCAAAATATCGGCGAGATATTAGAAGAAGCTCGTGCCGGCTTTTAACCTCGCCCCGCTCGCAGGGAGAGGTCGGATTGCATCGCTAGATGCAATCCGGGTGAGGGGATACAGGTCTGACCAGCTGCGCCGCCCGTGCCTCTGCCCCTCACCCCGCCCTCTCCCCGTAAGGACGGGGAGAGGGGGACGAGAAAGCGTGCCTCAGTTCTCCGGCCGGAGCTTCTCGACCTCGGCATCGCTGGGCAGATAGTCCGCACCCTTGCGATAGGCGGTATCGACCATGATCCCTTTGCCGTCCTTCTGCGCGGTCTTGCCGACGAAGGCCCCTAACGTGGACTGATGGTCGATCTTGCGGAAGGTGATCTCGCCGAACGGCGACGGCACCGAGATGCCCTCGGCCGCCGCGATCATCTTGTCGACATCGGTCGAGCCGGCCTTGGCCAGGATCGCCGCCGCCGCCTTGATCGTCTCGTAACCTACGATCGAACCGAGCCGCGGATAGTCGTTGTACTTGGCCTGATATGCCTTCAGGAACGCATCGTGCTCCGGGGTCTTGATCGAGTACCAGGGATAGCCGGTGACGATCCAGCCCTCGGGCGTCTCGTCCTTCAGCGGATCGAGGTATTCGGGCTCGCCCGTGAGGAAGCTCACGACCGCCCGGCCCTTGAACAGGCCCCGGGTATTGCCTTCGCGGACAAGCTTGACCAGATCGGGACCGAAGGTGACGTTGAGGATCGCCTCCGGATTGGCCTGCGCCACCGCCTGCACTACAGGGCCCGCATCGATCTTGCCTTGCGGTGGCCACTGCTCATCGACCCACTGGATGTCGGGACGCTTCTCGGACAACAGCTTCTTGAACACCGCGACTGCCGACTGGCCATATTCGTAGTTCGGCGCGATCGTCGCCCAACGCTTGGCCGGCAGCTTGGCGGCTTCTTCGACCAGCATCGCCGCCTGCATATAGTTCGACGGACGCAGGCGGAAGGTGTAGCGGTTGCCCTTGGACCAGGTGACCGCGTCAGTCAAAGGCTCCGCAGCCAGGAAGAACACCTTCTTCTGCTTGGCGAAGTCGGAGACGGCGAGACCGATGTTCGACAGGAAGGTGCCCGTAAGCATCGCCACGTTCTCGCTCGACACCAGCTCGTTGGCCGCGGTCTGCGCATCCGCCGGCTTGCCGCCATCATCCTTGGAGACGACGGCGATCTTCTTACCGTTGACGCCGCCGGCCGCGTTGATCTCCTCGACCGCGAGCTGCCAGCCCTTGCGATAGGGATCGGTGAACGAGGGCAGCAGCGAGTAGCTGTTGATCTCGCCGATCTTGATGACATCCTCGGCGAAAGCGGTCTTCGTCAGGCCGGCTGCGGCGATCGCCAAGCCAGCCGCAAGCAGATATCTCCGTCGCATCCCTTCAGCCTCCAACAAGAAGATTGATTACCGTAAACCGTCGTCGCCCTTGATCTCCGCAACCGTCAGCCCGCCGACGCGCGGCAGCGGCCGGCCGCTGTCGGTCACCGCGAGCGCAACCATGATCTCGTTGGCACGCGGTGCGTCGTTGATCTGCACTTCCATGCCGTCGAAATGGCTGCGTACGAACGCGGCATCCTTATGCCCGAGCGGAATGTCGAGCGTGCAGCCCATGCCGCCGCGCTTCTTCGACGACGGGATCAGGGCCGCGCCCTTACCCAGCACTTTCCGCACCGGCACGCCCATCTTCGGATGCAAAATCGCCGCCGCGTGCTCCAGCTCGCCGTCGGCACCCACCGCCGCCGCCTTGCCGTAGCTGTGAGCCGCGGGTCCCTCGATGCCCAACGCCGCCACCGCCCGCTTCGCCAGCATCTCGCCAAGCTCCTCGCCGATCGTGATCAGCGGCGAGAGGTCCTCGACATAGCGGCCGGCGAAGGGATTTTCAATCACGGCTATCGCCGCGGCGCGCCGCGTCGGCGGCGACACCGCCCTGCCCATCTCGGCATGAACTTCCTCGACAACCGTGACGATCTTGCGGATGATGGCGCTCATCTCTCGTGACCTTGCCCGTTCGCGTCCCACATCCATCAAATCCTAGGCCGCTGCCGGCCGCAACAGCGGCCTGACGATATCGAGCTGCCGCGCGCCAACAATTCGCAATTCGCCGCGAAGCTGCAGAACGGCGCCATCGATCAGGTCTTGTTCAAGCAATTGCCGTGCCCGCATCTCGCCCGCCGCCAGCGCGTCGGCGACCTCATGGCGATCGAGCCCACCGACGTCGCGCGTGACAAGGCGATGACCGAGATCGGTGTCGGGCTGAATGTCGCAGGCCGGCTGGCGGATGACCGAGGGATGACCGGGCAGATCGACCGCATTGGCGATGATGGTGGCAGCCGCGTCGGCCAGCGCTGCCGTGCGCGCCAGCACCGTGACCGCGTCGGCGATGCCGAGCGAGAAGCTGCGACCGTGACGGCCTGATGTCGCAACGCCGCGGATAGCATCTTCCGCGCGCACGGTCATCATGCGCAACACGCCCTGTGCACCCGGACGATCCATCAGGCCGACCGCGAAAGTCGCGCCATCAGCCAGATGCAGCGCGATGTCGCCGCCATTGTTGACATAGGCGCGCGTCAGCGGCGCGGGCTTCAGCATCGCGCCGAGGACCTCCTCTGCCACGGCGCCTGCCACCGCCGCCATCGGCGTGATGAACGCATCGGCCGCAAACGGTGCGACGGCGCGATGCATGCGCTGCGCGACGACGCCCTGCAACGCGCAAGGCTCGGAATCAGCTGCCCTGCGCAATTGTGTCAGCTCAGCACAGAGTTCGTCGAGCAGGCCGACAAAGCGACGCGCCGCGGCTTGACAGGCCGCGTGAACAGCGGCGTCCGTGCCATCTGCGCCGATGACCAGATCAATCGGGCCATCCTGCAGATGCAGCCGCCCGTCCTCGAACATTGCGATCTGCGGCTGCCGGATCATGCGCGCTGCCCCGTCAGCGGCCACGGCAATTGACGCATGTCGCGGCTGACATCCCGCAACGACGCCAGCGGCTGCACGTAGTCCATGTGGCCGCCGAGCGCAGCGTAGTCCGCAAGCTTCATGGTGAACTCGATCGGCGCCACGATTGCCGGCGTCGGCACATAGCCGAACGCGCCGGCCGGCATCTGCGTCACGTCGACCATGAAGGTGATGCCGCCGCCCGGCCAGACATAAACCGGTGCGCCACCACTCGTCACCCGCGTCAGCGCATCCTTCACCGAACGCGTCAGCCGCACCGGATTGTCGGTGACGCCGGCACGGAGCGAACCGCCGGCACCGGCCATGAACAGCACGGTGCACAGCGCCGGCTCGCAATTCTCTTTGATGCGCTCAACCGAGAATTTCAGCTCAGCCGGCATCTCCCGCTCGATCGGTTTCAGCCCCTCATCGAGCACGTAATAGCCGGCGTGCTCGCCGGTGGTCGAGACCATCAGCACGGTGGTGCCGGGACGTGCATTCCTGGCATCAAACGGCCCAAGAATCGACAGCGGATCGGAGATGTCGGTGCCGCCCCACCCGGTGCCCGGCTGCGCCACCTGGAAATAGCGGCCCGGCGTCGAGCGCCGCCCCTTCATCTTGATCCCGGTCGAGGGAATGTCGAGCAGCTTGCCGGCCTGGTGCTCCGAGAGCACGCCGGTGATGTGGTCGTCGACCACGACCACCTCGTCGACCTTACCCTGCCATTGCTTGGCAAACATGCCGATGGTGGCCGAGCCGCAGCCGACCCGCATGCGCTCCTCATGGACGCCATTGACGACAGGCGGCTGGCCGGCCTGCACCACCACATTGGCGCCGCCATCGATCGCAAGCTCCACCGGCTTGCAGTTGCTCAAGTCCATCAGCGCGTCGCACGTGACCCGGCCTTCCTTCTTGGAGCCGCCGGTCAAATGATGTACGCCGCCGAGCGACAGCATCTGCGAACCATATTCGCTGGTCGTAACGTGACCGATCGCCTCACCCTCGACGCGCACAATGGCGGTCTCCGGCCCCAGATAGCGGTCGGTGTCGATCTTCACCTTGACGCCGCAATAGCTGAAGATGCCCTCGGTCACCACAGTGACCATGTCGATTCCATCGACCGCCGAGGACACGATGAACGGCGCGGGCTTGTAGTCCGGATAGGTGGTGCCGGCGCCGATCGCGGTGACGAATAGATCCGGTTGACGGACGAGACTGCCGTCCCAATCGCCGCTGGCCTGGAACGGCACCAGCCTGCCGCCATGCGACACCGTGCGCTGCAACACGATGTGCGGATCGACCCGCACGAGCTGACCGTCCTGGTTGGCATAGCGATCGCAGGCGCCGGCCGCGCCCGGCTTGATGTAGCACATCACCGGGCACGCATCGCAGCGGATCTTGTCGCCTGCACTCTCGCTCGTGGTTTCGATCGTCATGTGCAAGCCCAACGGGATGTTCGCGCACCACGCGCCGGTGCGATATCGTTCGTACACGAATGATGAGGCCGGCGGCGCGAAGCTGTCAAGCGGCACGGCGCGAGAAAGCTGTCCTTGCCGGATAAACGTTCAGTTTGCCCTGCACCATGTCCAGAAATCGAGCATGCGTTGCAGCGCGAAACGTGGCACTTGCATGTTAGTATGCAAACGATAGGCTCCAGTTCGTAGTTTGCACCATGAGCCGGGATGGGATGACGCCGCCGACGATCCGCCTCACCGTGAATGGGACCGCACACGATGTCGGCGCCGCGCCGGACACGCCGCTGCTCTATGTACTTCGTAACGACCTCGCATTGAACGGGCCGAAATATGGCTGCGGCCTCGGTGAATGTGGCGCCTGTACGGTGCTGATCGATGACCGGGCTGCGCGCTCCTGCGTGATTCCAATCGATGGCTGCATCGACCGTGAGATCACGACGCTCGAAGGATTGGGGTCGCGTGACCACCCTGATGCCGTGCAGCAGGCCTTCATCGCAGAGCAAGCCGCGCAATGCGGCTATTGCCTCAACGGCATGATCATGACCACCAAGGCGCTGCTCAACATCAATCCACAGCCATCGCTCGATGAGATCCGCGCGGCGCTGCGCTACAATCTCTGCCGCTGCGGCGCACATGTGGAGATCCTGCGGGCGGTGATGCGCGCGGCCGGTCATACGTTCAGGGCCATTGGCGGATGACGGATGCGGCGTCTG
>NZ_JBARGP010000264.1:0-1626 GCF_049798375.1 Bradyrhizobium sp. | reverse complement strand
ACACGGCGTGCGCCTGAATTATCGGCCACGTCGAGGTTGGTCTGCATCTGAATCATTGATGCACCTCGTCCTCTTCATCTGACGCGCGAGAAATTCGCGCTATTTTATGGTCCCGAATACGTAACCGGCCCGATCGGACCGATTCGGCTCAGGCAGTTTTCTTATGCTCGCCCCGGACCACGGTCCAGCGCTTCAATTTCGAGATCGGCCGGCTCTCTTCGATCCAGACCATGTCGCCAGGCTTGAACTCGTTGCCCTCGTCGTGGGCGTGGTAGTTCTTCGAGCGGCGGATGGTCTTCTTATAGATCGGATGCGTGAAGCGGCGATCGACGCGCACCACGACCGTCTTGGCCTGCTTGTCGCTGACGACAACGCCCTGAAGGGTCCGTTTCGGCATGTGTCCTGCCTCTTACTTGTTCTTGGCGCGCTGCTGCGCGGCGATGGTCTTGATGCGGGCGATGTCACGACGCGCCTCTTTGAGGCGCGAGGTGTTCTCGAGCTGCCCGGTGGCGCGCTGGAAGCGCAGGTTGAAGCGCTCCTTCTTCAGATTGAGGATCGCATCCTCCATCTGGTCGGGGCTCATCGCACGAACGTCGGACGTCTTCATCTCGGCCATGGCCATTACTCCGCAATGCGCTCGACGAAGCGCGTCTTGATCGGCAGCTTGGCGGCCGCCAGCAGCAGCGCCTCACGCGCGATCTGGTTGCTCACGCCGTCGATCTCGAACATCACCCGGCCCGGCTTGACCCGCGCCACCCACAATTCCGGCGAACCCTTGCCGGAGCCCATGCGGACTTCGGCCGGCTTCTTCGACACCGGAACGTCGGGGAACACGCGGATCCAGACGCGGCCGGCACGCTTCATGTGACGGGTCAGCGCGCGGCGGGCGGCCTCGATCTGACGCGCGGTGACGCGATCCGGCTCCATGGCCTTCAGTCCGAACTGGCCGAAAGCCAGCGTCGCGCCCGAGGACGCAACGCCGTGGATACGGCCCTTATGCGCCTTTCGGAACTTGGTCTTCTTTGGTTGCATCATGGCTGTAAGCCCTCAAAACCTTTCCAGCGCCGCCGATCAGGCAGCGTCGCGACGCGAGCGCGAAGAACCGCCGCCGGTGTCGCCCTCAGCCATCCGCTTGTCCTGCGCCATCGGATCGTGCTCGAGGATCTCGCCCTTGAAGATCCAGACCTTCACGCCGCAGGTGCCGAAGGTCGTGAACGCGGTGGCGACCCCGTAGTCGATGTCGGCGCGCAGCGTGTGCAGCGGCACCCGGCCCTCGCGATACCACTCCATGCGGGCGATTTCCGCGCCGCCCAGACGACCCGAGCAGTTGATGCGGATGCCCTCGGCACCAAGACGCATCGCCGACTGCACCGCGCGCTTCATGGCGCGACGGAACGCGACGCGACGCTCGAGCTGCTGGGCGATCGACTCAGCGACCAGGGTCGCATCGAGCTCCGGCTTGCGGATCTCGACGATGTTGATGACAACATCCGACGAGGTGATGTCGGCAACCCGCTTGCGCAGCTTGTCGATGTCGGCGCCCTTCTTGCCGATCACGACGCCCGGACGCGCCGAGTGGATGGTGACGCGGCACTTCTTGTGCGGACGCTCGATCACGATGCGCGC
>NZ_JBARGP010000263.1:0-5780 GCF_049798375.1 Bradyrhizobium sp. | reverse complement strand
GCTGATCTCGGCGCTGGAGACGCGCGCGATCTGGGCACGATTCGGATTTTAATCCCTGCCGTCGCCGCGCCATTTCGCCTCACGAAAGCCGATTGCCCCGTGACGGGCGATCGGCGAAAATGCCGGGCTGGGGGTGGTTCTTTCTGAAGGACGATTGACCAATGCCGCCGTTCATTGCATTCGCCGGCGTTCTGGGCGGGCTTGCCGCAGTCCGCTGGGCCTACAAGACCGCGCTGCGGGTCAACGCGGAGCTCGAGAGGGCACGGCTGTCGCGGATGGCCGATGCCATCCGCACGACCGAGATCCCGACGCTTCGTCGCGACCCGGTCACCGGCGCCTACCGCCCGGGCTGAACGCCAGCCCCTGCCGAGCAGTGGGCCGGCCGCAGGGTGGCGGCAAGATTGCGCCGTGCCTCAAGGATTTAGCGCCCCCATTCGCCTTGATTCCGGGTCTTCCCGCCGATACGGTCCGCGCGATTTTCGCTTCCCCGCGACCGGACCGATCTCGACGATGGATTCGCTGCCTTCGCATATGCGCCCGGAACGCTCGTTCCAGGGCTTCATCCTCGCCCTGCAACGATTTTGGGCCGAGCAGGGCTGCGTCATCCTGCAGCCCTACGACATGGAGATGGGGGCGGGCACTTTCCATCCGGCCACCACGTTGCGCGCGCTCGGGCCGAAGCCATGGAATGCCGCCTATGTGCAGCCGTCGCGGCGGCCGAAGGACGGCCGCTACGGCGAAAATCCGAACCGGATGCAGCACTACTACCAGTTTCAGGTGATCATGAAGCCGTCGCCGCCGGACCTTCAGGAGCTGTACCTGAAGTCGCTCGCCGCGATCGGCATCGACGCCGCCGTACATGACATCCGTTTCGTTGAGGACGATTGGGAGAGTCCGACGCTCGGCGCCTGGGGCCTCGGTTGGGAGTGCTGGTGCGACGGCATGGAGGTGTCGCAGTTCACTTACTTCCAGCAGGTCGCGGGCTTCGAATGCGCGCCGGTCGCGGGCGAGCTCACTTATGGGCTCGAGCGGCTGGCGATGTATGTGCAGGGCGTGGACCGCGTCTATGATCTCAACTTCAACGGCCGCGACGGCGCCGAGAAGGTGACCTATGGCGATGTGTTCCTGCAGGCCGAGCGGGAATATTCGCGGCACAATTTCGAAGTTGCCGACACCGCGATGCTGTTCGAGCAGTTCAAGATGGCCGAAGGCGCCTGCCAGAAATATCTCGCCGCCGGCTGGCACGACGGCAAGCGCGAGCAGCATCTGATGGCGCTGCCGGCCTACGACCAGTGCATCAAGGCGAGCCACGTCTTCAATCTGCTCGACGCCCGCGGCGTCATCTCCGTCACTGAGCGCCAGAGCTACATCCTGCGCGTCCGCGAGCTCGCCAAGGCCTGCGGCGAGGCCTGGCTGCATACGGAGGCGGGCGGCGTGGGCGGTTGAGCGCCTGACCGTCTGATTGAGTTCCTTCTTGCCTCTGCTCCGAAGCCGCGCCGTCCTCGTAAAGAGCATCAACTAAATGCCCGATCTCCTTCTCGAATTGTTCTCCGAAGAAATCCCCGCTCGCATGCAGGCGAAGGCGGCGGATGATCTGCGCCGCATGGTCACCGATAAGCTCGTCGCCGAGGGCCTCGTCTACGAGGGCGCGAAAGCGTTCGCGACTCCGCGGCGGCTTGCGCTCACGGTGCACGGCATCCCAGCGCGCCAGGCCGATCTGAAGGACGAGCGCAAGGGGCCCCGCGTCGGCGGCGCCGAAGCCGCGATCCAGGGGTTTCTGAAGGCCACCGGCCTCGCCTCGCTGGACGAAGCCACCATCCAGCGCGACCCGAAGAAGGGCGATTTCTACGTCGCGCTGATCGAGAAGCCCGGCCGCGCCACCATCGACGTGCTCGCCGAGATGCTGCCGGTGATCGTGCGCACCTTCCCCTGGCCGAAATCGATGCGCTGGGGCAAGCGCTCGGCAAAGCCCGGCGCGCTGAACTGGGTGCGGCCACTGCACGCCATCACCGCGACCTTTGGGCTGGAGACCGAAGAGCCGGACGTGGTCAGCTTTGCGATCGACGGCATCGAGGCCGGCCAGACCACTTATGGCCACCGCTTCATGGCGCCCGCGGCGATCCCGGTGCGCCGTTTCGAGGACTATGAGGCGAAGCTGCTCGCTGCCAAGGTCGTACTCGACCCGCAGCGCCGCAAGGATTCGATCGTCACCGACGCCAAGCAGCTCGCGTTCGCGCAAGGCTTTGAGCTGGTCGAGGACCAGGCGCTGCTCGATGAGGTCTCAGGGCTGGTCGAATGGCCTGTGGTGCTGATGGGCTCGTTCGAAGAAGGGTTTTTAAAGACGCCGGCCGAAGTGATCCGCGCCACCATCCGCAACAACCAGAAATGCTTCGTGGTGCGTGATCCCAGGACCGGTGGGCTGGCGCCGAAATTCATCCTGACTGCGAACATCGAGGCCAGCGATGGCGGCGCGACCATCATTGCCGGCAACGAACGCGTGATCCGTGCGCGGCTGTCGGACGCGAAGTTCTTCTACGAGACCGATCTGAAGACGAAGCTTGAGGATCGCCTGCCGAAGTTCGAGCAGATCGTGTTCCACGAGAAGCTTGGCACGCAGGCTGCGCGCATTGCGCGGATCGAAAAGCTCGCCGCTGAAATCGCGCCGCTGGTCGGTGCCGATGTCGCGAAGACGGTGCGCGCCGCCAAGCTCGCCAAGGCTGATTTGCTGACAGAAGTGGTCGGCGAGTTTCCGGAGGTGCAGGGGCTGATGGGCAAGTACTACGCGCTGGCGCAAGGCGAAGATGCCTCCGTCGCCGCCGCCTGCGAGGAGCACTATAAGCCGCAGGGGCCAGCCGACCGCGTGCCGACCGATCCGGTGTCCGTTGCGGTGGCGCTCGCCGACAAACTCGATACGCTAGTCGGTTTCTGGGTCATCGACGAGAAGCCGACAGGCTCGAAGGACCCGTATGCGCTCAGGCGTGCGGCGCTGGGTGTGGTCCGCCTTATTGTAGACAATGGCTTTCGGTTGAACCTAATACCAACGCTAAAGCTTGCTGGATTGAAATTTCCTGAGACGCTTGCCTCCGTGGTTGTGGCAAGCTTGAGGCCAGTGGTTCAGGACGTAGCGGTAAAAACTGCAAACGTTGAAATCGCTACCGCTGTTCTGACCGCTTTCCAAGGTGATCCGGCGCGATCTAAGCAGGGAAAAGATGTTGCGGAGGCAATCGTCCAGGCGATTGTTGGTGTGTGGGCCTTTTTGATCGATCGCCTGAAAGTGCAGCTCCGCGAGCAGGGCGCGCGGCACGATCTCGTCGATGCCGTGTTCGCGCTCGGCGGTCAGGACGATCTCTTGATGGTGGTTCGCCGCGTCGAGGCGCTGGGCAAATTCCTCGAGACTGATGACGGCAAAAACCTGCTCGCCGGCACCAAGCGAGCCAGCAACATCCTCGGCATCGAGGAGAAGAAGGACAAGCGTAGCTTCGACGGCGCGCCGGATGCGTCGCTCTATCGACTCAACGAGGAGAAGGCGCTGGCCAAGGCGATCGGCGAGGTGAAGGCGGACGCGAGCGCAGCTGTCGCCAAGGAGGACTTCGCAGCGGCGATGACAGCGATGGCCAAGCTGCGCCCCGCGGTCGATGCCTTTTTCGACAAGGTCAAGGTCAACGATGATGATCCACAAATCCGCGAAAATCGGCTCAAGCTGCTGAACGAGATCCGCAGCGCGACGCGGGCGGTGGCGGACTTCTCCAAGATCGAAGGGTAGTCGTCATTGCGAGGAGCGTAGCGCCGACGCAATCCAGCAGGCCCAAGCAAGTTTCTGGATTGCTTCCGCCGTCGCCCTTTGGGCTACAGCGGACACGTCGCTTCGCTCGCAATGACGGGCACCCGGAATCATGGGCGCTCAAAAGAAAGAGCCCCGCCCGGCGGGGGGGACCGGGCAGGGCCTTCACATTCAGCCGCTAGCGGGGGCGTCGGCGACCGAATGCAGCTCAAAGCATGATCCAATCAGGGGATCGCCTTTCACTTTGCGGACGTAGGGGAAGCGCCCGCGAAGTGGATCATGCCAAAACAATCGGCCGGAGCGGGATGACAAATCCACAAATCGTTGTGATCGCATCACACCCGGAACTCATGGCCAAAAGCCTACTCGACCACCTGAACGATCCGGCGCGTGCGCGGCTCGACCAGCACGGTCTCGCCGTTCACCACCGTGTAGCGGTAAGGTGTCGCACCGTAGGTCTGCGGAACGTCGTAGTAAGTGACGCCGGTCTCCGGCAGCACGGTGCCGACGACGACGCGGTCCTGGATCACGTAATCGGGCACACGCTCGCGGACGACATATTCGCGGAACGCCGGGCGCTGCTCCACCGCGATGCCCGCGTCGTCATCGACAACAATTGCGCCGCGCGACACGCCCGTGGTGTAGCCTTGCGCCTGCGCTGCCACCGGCGTCACGACCGCAGCCATTACGGCCGCGACGATGAGATGGTTTCGCATGGGACCAAACTCCTTGGATTGCTGCAAGCCGGCTCGCACCGGCACACGGTCCCCAATGCGTTGCATTCTCCATCGTTCCGCAAAAAGCGCGGCCGTAACCAAGGCAATTTCGGGCAATTTTGGCGGACGCCGGAACCCAAATCCCGCCACGTGCGTCTCCTATGTCGCTTCGGGTAGAGTTCCGCTGGCGCGAATCGTATCTCTCCTCAAACCGCGTCCTCCCGAGACAGTAAGTCCAAGCGAGTCCTCGATGCATCTCACCATTGCCCACATATCGCCGATCATGTCCCTGATCGCCGGAGTCCTGATCCTGATCATGCCCCGCCTGCTGAACTTCATTGTCGCGATCTTCCTGATCCTGAACGGCCTGCTCGGCCTCGGCCTGCTGAAATGGCTCCATTTCTAGGAACGGGGTACGGGAACCGTTCTGCTTGCGCCGCCCGCATCAAAATGGTGTAAGGCACGCGATTTCTCTCTTCTCCCATTTGTGGATCGAAGCACCTCATGGCCAAAGCGGTAGCGAAGTCGAAAAAAGTTGCAGCGAAATCAAAGCCGTCGAAGCAGACCAAAAAGGCTGCGCCAGCCAGCAATACTTCAAAATCCGTCCGCAAGGCGCTGAAGACGCCAACCCGACCGGCCGCAAAGGCCGCGAAATCGGCTCCAAAAGCCGCGCCGAAGCCTGCGGCCAAGACGGCTGCAAAGACGAAGACTGCGGCCAAGCCAGCTACCAAGGCCGTGCCGACAAAGGGCGCAGCCAGCGCCATCAAGCCCGGCAAGTGGGTTTATACCTTCGGCGACGGTAAGGCCGAGGGCAGATCGGGTCTGCGAGACCTGCTCGGCGGCAAGGGCGCCAACCTCGCCGAGATGGCCAATCTCGGCCTGCCGGTGCCTCCGGGCTTCACCCTGCCGACCTCGGTCTGCACCTATTTCTATGCTCACGGGAAGAGCTATCCGAAGGAGCTCGAAAGCCAGGTCGAGAAGGCGCTCGCCCATGTCGGCAAGCTGACCGGCAAGACCTTCGGCGACGTGAACAATCCGCTACTGGTCTCGGTGCGCTCCGGCGCGCGCGCCTCGATGCCGGGCATGATGGACACCGTGCTCAACCTCGGTCTCAACGACGAGACGGTCGAGGCGCTGGCAAAACTCTCCGGCGACCGGCGCTTCGCCTATGACAGCTATCGCCGCTTCATCACGATGTATTCGGACGTGGTGCTCGGCTTCGAGCATCATCATTTCGAGGACATCCTCGACACCTTCAAGGACAGCCAGGGCTACACGCTCGA
>NZ_JBARGP010000262.1:0-2797 GCF_049798375.1 Bradyrhizobium sp. | reverse complement strand
ACGGCCAGCAGGTGATGCTGGACGCGCGCGAGATCAAGAACATCGACGAGATCATGCTGCTCAACCAGGCGGCAGCGATGGTCGACGGCGTCTATCACTCGATCTACGAGCATCTGAAGCCCGGCGTGCGCGAGAACGAGATCGTCGCGCTCGCCAACAAGATGCTCTACGAGATGGGCTCCGACGACGTCGAGGCCATCAACGCCATCTCCGGCGAGCGCTGCAACCCGCATCCGCACAATTTCACCGACCGCATCCTGCGCCCCGGCGACCAGGCCTTCTTCGACATCCTGCAGTCCTATCAGGGCTACCGCACTTGCTATTACCGCACCTTCAATGTCGGCCGCGCCACGCCGGTGCAGCACGACGCCTATAAGCAGTGCCGCGAATGGCTCGACAACGCGATCGCGCTGATCAAGCCGGGCGTCTCGACCGACACGGTCGCGAGCGTCTGGCCGAAGGCGGAGGAGTTCGGCTTTCCCAGCGAAATGGCCGCATTCGGTCTGCAGTTCGGCCATGGGCTGGGCCTGGCGCTGCACGAGCGGCCGATCATCTCGCGGCTGGTCTCGCTCGATAACCCGATGGAGATCAAGACCGGCATGGTGTTCGCGCTGGAGACCTATTGCCCGGCGGCCGACGGCTTCTCCGCCGCGCGCATCGAGGAGGAGGTCGTGGTCACCGACAAGGGCTGCCGGGTGATCACGCTGTTTCCGGCGGAAGAGCTGCCGATCGCCAATCGCTATTGAGCAAAAAAATGGAGGATGGGTTGAGCGAAGCGACCAGCAGCGGCCTCAACCCGCGCTGAAGCACGATGGGTATCGCTTCGCTCAACCCATCCTACTTAATGTTCTCGTCATTGCGAGCGAAGCGACGTGTCCGCCATAGCCCGAAGGGCGACGGCGGAAGCAATCCAGAAGCAAAGAAGAAAGTCTGGATCGCTTCGTCGCTTCGCTCCTCGCAATGACGGAAGACATAGTAAATTGAATAGGGAGAGAACAATGACGGCTGTGCATTCGCTGGGCTGGATCGGCATGGGCCGCATGGGTTTCCCGATGGCGGAGCGGCTGTTGAAGGCGGGCCACAAGGTGGCGATCTGGAACAGGACCCGGGCCAAGGCCGAGCCGCTGGCGGCCAAAGGCGGCAAGGTCGTCGATCGCGTCAATGAGCTCGCCTCTTGCGACATCGTGTTCTCGATCGTCTCGACCGGCAACGATCTCGAGCAGATCTATTTCGGCCCGAACGGCCTCGTCGCCGGCGACGGTCCGCGGCCGAAAATCCTGGTCGATTGCTCGTCGATCGGTGTCGATGAGTCGGAAAGCATCGCGGCACGGCTCAAGGAAATCGGCTGCGCCTTCGTCCGCGCGCCGGTGTCGGGTAACGGCAAATGCGTCAAGGCCGGCAAGCTGTCGTCGGTCGTCTCAGGCCCGAAGGACGCGTTCGAGACCATCACGCCCTATCTGAAGGTCGTGGCTGCATCCGGCGTCTCCTATGTCGGCGAGGGTGAGCTGGCGCGGATCTGCAAGATCGCCCACAACGTGATGCTCGGCGTCGTGTTCCAGAACCTGCTCGAGATCACGGTGCTGGCGCAGAAGGCCGGCGTGCCGCGCCACGCCTTCCTCGACTTCATGAATGCCAGCGTGATGGGCTCGGTGTTCACCAAGTACAAGAGCAATGCGCTGGTCAATCTCGACTGGACCACAACCTTCACCCCGCCGCTGCTACGCAAGGATCTCGATCTCGGGCTGCAGGCCGCGCGCGAGCTCGGGGTCGCGATGCCAATCACGGCGACGGCGCGCGAGGCGCTGCAAGCCCATATCGGCGCGGCGCATCTGCAGGCCGATCCGGCCGGCTACCTCGCGAAGGATTTCGCCACGCTGCTGGAATCCGTCGCCCGCAATGCCGGCATGACCTTGCGGCCCGAGAACGTGCCGACCCCGACCGGGCTGGAGACGGAGGGGTAGCAGGTCCGCAGGGTGAGCAAAGCGAAGCGTGCCCACCATTGCCAGCGGAACGCCGAGGCGCCTTTGCCTGCCCTATCCATCGTTAGCCCTGCCGCTGGGCGACGATCTGGCGATAAAGTTCGGCATAGCGCGCGGCGCGGTGGCGCCAGGAGACGTCCGTCAGCATGCCGTTGAGCTGCATGCGGAGCCAGTCCGAACCGTGGCCGCGCGAGGCGAAGAACGCCGCCGCGGCGCGCCGCAGCGCGTGGTCGAGATTCTCCGTCGTGACCGGCGAGAACTTGAAGCCGGTCGCATCCTTTTCGCTTTCGTCGATCACGGTGTCGGCGAGGCCGCCGACGCCGGCGACGATCGGGATCGCGCCATAGCGCAGCGCGCAGAGCTGGGTCAGGCCGCAGGGCTCGAAGCGTGACGGCACGATCAACGCGTCGGAGCCGGCCTGGATAGCGTGGGCCAGAGTTTCATCATAGCCGGTGACGACGCCGATCAAGCCAGGATTGGCGCTGGCCGCCGCGCGAAACGCATCGCGCAGATCGGCATCGCCGTCGCCGAGCAATGCCAATTGCATGCCGCCGCCGGTGATGGTTGGCAGGCAGGCGAACAGCAGGTCGAGCCCTTTCTGCCATGACAGCCGGCTGACCACGCCGAGCAGGAAGGCATCGGGCGACACCCGCAATCCCATGCGCTGCTGCAGCACCGCCTTGTTCCGCGTGCGCGCCTCCAGACTGTCGACGCTGTAGTGCGAAGCGATGGCGGGATCATGCGCCGGATCCCAGACAGTGATGTCGATGCCATTGAGGATGCCCGAGAGCGCACCGGACCGCGCACGCAACAGGCCA
>NZ_JBARGP010000261.1:0-3146 GCF_049798375.1 Bradyrhizobium sp. | reverse complement strand
TGCTGATGCAGGATGGCGCCCAGCGTCGCAGCAAGCTGTCGCAATTCGCTTGCCGCGCCGTCATCGATCGCAAAGTGGGCGATCAGCCCGTCGAGCAGGTCCGACTTCCGCAATGGAATGAAGCGGTCACGCGCCGGCGGCAGCGATATGCCGCTAAGCCCTTCTGTCACAACGCGCTGCCCCGGCTCAAACGATCAATGCCCGACAATCTGCCGGACATCTGCGACGGGATTTAGGTTGACTTCGCCTGCCGAAGTCAAGATCGCGCGGACAACATGGTCGGCACGAAAGCGCGGCTCACGCTCGAACGGCGGCCGCGTCAGGCGGCCGCCGGTTGTATCCGCGGATTGATCACGTACTCCTTCATCACCTTGTCGGTCGCCGCGTCGATCTCGACCAGCGACACGTCGTAGGTCCAGAGATCGGCCAGATGCTGCAGCACCCGCTTGGCGTCGCTCTCGTTGAGCTGGGCGCCCTTCACCACGGTATGGCGCAGCATCAGGCGGCGATCGCCGGCGAGATCGACGTCGATCACCTCGATGTTCGGATCGATGTAGCCGACGTCATATTGCCGGGACAGCTCGCGGCGAATGCGCCGGTAGCCACGCTCGTCATGGATCGCATCGACCAGAATGCCGGCCCGGTCCGAAGGGTTGTCATGCAGGTGAAACAGCCTAAGCTGGCGCATCAGATGCGGGCTGAGGAACTGGCTGACGAAGCTCTCGTCGCGATAATTGGCCCAGACGTCACGCAGCACGCCCATGACGTCGTTGCGACCGGCGATATCGGGAAACCATTCCCGATCTTCCTCGGAGGGCTGCGTCACGATGCGCTCGATATCCTGCATCATCGCAAAGCCGAGCGCATACGGATTGAAGCCGGAGAAGCGCGGATCGTCGAAATCCGGCTGGAACACGACATTGGTGTGCGACTGCAGGAATTCGAGGAAGTTGCCGTCCGTGATCCGGCCCTGCCGATGCAGCCGGTTCATGATCTCATAGTGAACGTAGGTCGCCGTGCCCTCATTCATCACCTTGGTCTGGCCCTGCGGATAGAAATATTGCGCGATGTGGCGCACGATGCGCAGCAGCTCGCGCTGCCAGGGGGCCAGCCGCGGCGCGCTCTTCTCCAGAAAATAGAGCAGATTCTCCTGCGGCAGTCCGAGCAGCGCACGGCGCCGCTCGACGGAAAGCGTGGCACGGGTCTTGGCCGGGCCTGACGGGACCGTGCGCCAGAGATCGTTGAAAGCAGACTCCTCGTAGAGGCGGCGCTTGCCGGCGCGCTTCTCCTCCTCGCGGAAGTCGAGCTTCTTCTTGCCGGGGTAGCGGTCGACGCCATGTGACATCAGGGCATGCGCGGCATCCAGCGTCTGCTCCACCGCGACACGGCCATGCCGCTCCTCGCAATGCGAGACATAGCCGCGCGCGAATTCCAGATAGTCGAGGATGCCGTCGGCGTCGGTCCACTGCTTGAACAGATAATTGTTCTTGAAGAAGTGATTGTGGCCGAACGCCGCGTGCGCGATCACCAGCGTCTGCATCGTCGCCGTGTTCTCCTCCATCAGGTAGGAGATGCAGGGCGAGGAGTTGATCACGATTTCATAGGCGAGGCCCATCAGGCCCTTGCGATAGGACGCCTCATGGAATGCGAAGTGCTTGCCGAACGACCAGTGCTTGTAGAACAGGGGCATGCCAACCGACGAATAGGCGTCCAGCATCTGCTCGGCGGTGATCACCTCGATCTGGTTGGGGTAGGTGTCGAGCCCGAGCTCGCGCTGCGCGACCGTCTCGCAGGTATCGTGGATCCGCTGCAAGGTCGAGAAATTCCAGTCGGCGCCTTCGAAGAGCAGCTCGGTCATGAGGCGACTTTCTCCTGTGGTCCGCGACGCTGGAACAGGTCGTGGAAGACTGGAAAGATCTCGCTGCGGTCGCGCACCTTGCGCATCGACAATGGCTCGCCGCCGGCGCGCAGCTTCTCGTAGAGCGACCACAGCGCGGAATCAGGCATTTCGAACGAGTAGCCGCCGGATTCACCAACCTCGAGATAGGCGAAGAACTGCGACACCGGCAGGATGTTGCTGGTGAGGATGCGCGCGACTGCCTCGGAGTCGGAGGTCGCATTGTCGCCGTCGGAGGCCTGGGCCGCATAGATATTCCAGTCCGACGGGCGGAAGCGGGACTGAACCACCTCGTGCATGCATTGCAAGGCGCTGGAAACCAGCGTGCCGCCGGAGGCCGGGCCGTAGAAGAAGGTCTGCTCATCGACCTCCTCGGCGCGGTCGGTATGGCGGATGAAGACGATCTCGACATGGCGATAGCGCCGGGTCAGGAACACGTAGAGCAGCATGTAGAACCGCTTGGCGAGATCCTTCATGTGCTCCGACATCGAGCCGGAAACGTCCATCAAGCAGAACATGACGGCCTGCGCGACCGGCTTGGGCACCGTCTCGAAGCGGCGATAGCGGATGTCGATCGGATCGATGAACGGAATCCGCTTCGCCTTGGCCTTCAGCGCCTCGATCTCTGCGATCAGCTCGGCGCGACGGTCCTCATCCTCCTCCTCCAACAATTCGGCTTCGAGCGCGGCGATGGCCTCAGGCCGCGGCCGCCGCAGCGCTACGCGGCGCGCCAGCGCCTTGGTCACCGTGCGGCTGATCGAGATGTTGGCCGGCGAACCCGAGGTGGAGTAGCCCGCCCGCTGCAGCCCCTCGCTTTCGGCCTCGGCAAACTTGCGCTTGGCGAGATCGGGCAGCTCGAGATCGTCGAGGAACAGATCGACGAACTCTTCCTTGGTCAGCACGAAGCGGAAGGCGTCCTCGCTGTCGCCCTGCCCCGGCTGAGACCGGCGGCCGCCGCCGCCATCGGAGCGCGGCAGAATGTCACCTTCGACGAACTTCTTGTTGCCGGGCAGCACCATGTCGCGGGTGCCGCCCTCACGCCGAAACCGCGGCTCGTCCATGCCGTCAAGCGGGATCGTGACTTCCCCGCCCTCCAGTACGTCCTTAATGTCGCGATCCTGCGACGTCTTCTTGACCGCGCCCTGAACCAGCGCCTTGGCCCTGCGCAAAAACCGCTGACGATTCTCCAGACTTTTACCGCCCGGATTCAGGCGCCGATCAATGATGTGCATCTTCGATACGCCTCGCT
>NZ_JBARGP010000260.1:0-2753 GCF_049798375.1 Bradyrhizobium sp. | reverse complement strand
CGATTTCAAGACATTTGAGGAATCGCCACATGAACAGCCCGAGCCGCGTCATCGGCTTCGTCAATTCAGCCCATTTCATCGATCATTACGCGATGCTGATCTTCGCCGCCGCCGTCATCATCATGGGGCCCGCCCTCAACATGGCCTATGGCGAGCTGCTGCCCTACGCGACGCCGGGCTTCATCGCCTTCGGTGCCGGCTCGCTGTTGACCGGCTGGCTCGGCGACCGCTGGAGCCGGCGCCACATGATGCTGATCTTCTTCCTCGGCATCGGCGCCGCGATGATCTCGGTGGGCTTCGTCTCGAGTCCGGCGCAGCTCGGCGCTGCGCTGCTGGCGATCGGCCTGTTCGCCTCGATCTATCACCCGGTCGGCACCGCGATGATCGTCTCCTATGCCGACAAGCTCGGCCGCGAGATGGGGCTCAACGGCGTATTCGGCAATCTCGGCGTCGCCTCCTCGGCGCTGATCACCGGCGTGGTGGGCCAGTATCTCGGCTGGCGTTTCGCCTTCATCATTCCGGGCGTGATCACGATCGGTGTCGGCATCGCCTTTGCGGCGCTGGTGGTGCACGAGGATCGCAAGGGCTCCAAGCAGGCGGCAGCGCAGGCCCGCGTGGCGCGCGAGCACATGTGGCGCGTGGTGCTGGCGCTGCTGCTCGTCGTGGTCGCGATCTCGACCACGTTCAATGCCGTGACCGTGGCGCTGCCGAAACTGTTTGCCGAGCGGCTCGCGGGGCTGACGCAAAGCCCGGCGCTGCTCGGCGTGATCGCAGCCTGTGTCTACGTGTTCGGCGCCATGACTCAATACACGATCGGGCGCCTTCTTGATCGGCACAGCCTCAAGACCGTGGCGCTGCCGCTGTCGGTGGTGCTGGCGCCGCTGCTCTATCTCGCCGCCACCTTCTCCGACCTGCCGTTAATCCTGGTGTCGATCGGCATCGTGATGGGCGCGTTCGGCCAGGTCACGGTCAACGACGCCATGGTCGGCAAATACACCTCGGAGGAGTGGCGCTCGCGCGCCTATGCCGTGCGCTATTTCATCGGCTTCACCGCGGCCGGCGCCTCGGTCGGCCTGGTGGCATGGCTGTATGAGCGCGGCGGCTTCACCAGCATGCTGCACGCCTTCGCCGCACTCTGCCTGCTCGCGATCGTCGCCGCGCTGATCCTGCCGCCGGAGATCAAGGTGCCACAGCCGCAGGCTGCGGAGTAATGATGCCGTCATTGCGAGCGAAGCGAAGCAATCCAGAATCGCAAGGAAGACCGGATTGCTTCGTCACCTTCGGCTCCTCGCAATGACGGAGAACTATGGCTCCGTCTGTGCGCTTGGAATAGTGACCGTCGTCTTCCGCTTCCGCTCCGCGCGCCAATTCTCGAAGCGCTGCACCACGACGAAGAAGGCGGGCACGAACAGCACGGCGAGGCAGGTCGAGGCCAGCATGCCGGAGAACACGGTGATGCCGATCGACTTGCGGGCGCTGGCGCCCGCGCCGGTCGCCAGCACCAGCGGCACCACGCCGAGGATGAAGGCGAACGAGGTCATCAGGATCGGACGGAAGCGGGCGCGCGCGGCCTCGATTGCCGATTCGATCAGCGGCCGGCCGTCGCGGTTATGCAGCTCGAGCCCGACCTCGACGATCAGGATGGCGTTCTTGGCCGACAGCGCAATGAGAAGGATCAACCCGATCTGAACATAGAGATTGTTGTCGATCTTCAGCGCACTGAGCACCGCGGTCGGGCCGAGCAGCGACAACGGCACGGCGAGGATCACCGAGATTGGCGCGTACCAACTTTCATATTGCCCGGCCAGCACGAGATAGACCAAGAGCATCGCAAGGCCGAAAGTGAGATAGATCTGACCGGAGACCGCCTTCTCCTGATACGACATCGCCGTCCATTCATAGCCGGCACCAGGCGGCAGCGTCTTGGCGGCGATCTCCTCCATCAGCTTCAGCGATTGCCCGGAGCTATAACCTTGCGCCGGCAGCCCGACCACGGTGGCGGAAGGATAGAGATTGTAGAGGCTGATCAGCGATGGGCCGACGCTGGGCGTCACGGTCGCGAGCGTGCCGAGCGGAATCATGTCGCCGGACTGGTTGCGCACCATCATGTTCTCGAGGTCGTGCGCGTTGAGGCGGAATTTGGCGTCGGCTTGCACATAGACCTGAAACACGCGGCCGAATTTGTTGAACTGGTTGACGTAGGAGGCGCCGAGGTAGGAGGCCAGCGTGGAAAATACCTGGTCGGTGGTGACGTGCAGGGTCTGGGTCTTGACGCGGTCGACCTCGATGTCGAATTGCGGCACCATGGCGCGGAACGGCGACTGCACCCGTTGCAGCGCGCTCTGGCTCTGGGCGTTGGCGACCACGGTCGAGGTGATCGCCTGCAGCTTGGCATAGTCGCTATTGCCGTCGCGCAGCTCGACCTGCATGGCGAAGCCCGCGGCATTGCCGATGCCCTGGATCGGCGGCGGCGGCAGCACCAGCACGCGCGCCTCCGTCACCGCCGCCATCTTGTCGTTCAGCCCGTAGACCAGCGAACGCAGATCCTCGCCCTTGCCGCGGGACTCCCAATCCTTGAGCACGATGTAGGCGACACCGGCATTGGCAAGGCTCGCGCTATTGTCGAGCGCCGAGATGCCGGCGATGGTGATGACCTGCGCCACGCCCGACGTCGCGCCCGCGATCTCGCTGACCTTGCCGAGCGCTTGTTGCGTGCGGTCGAGCGAGGCGCCGTCGGGAAGCTGGACGGCCGC
>NZ_JBARGP010000259.1:0-22798 GCF_049798375.1 Bradyrhizobium sp. | reverse complement strand
CCCGCGGCCTCGGCGAAATAGGCGCGCGCCTGCGCGCCGCCCGCGGCTCCCTGGGGCGCGTCGGCCATCGGATCGGGAATCGCCGTGGTGCCGCCGATCGCCGCCAGCCGGATCCGCTCATCGAGCGCCGTGGCGAGCCTCTGATCGGTGTGGCGGTAGAGCTCGAGTAGGCGCGCCTGCGTATCATCACTGGCTGGCAGCAGGCGCGGCGGCGCCCATGACATCACCTGCGCCTTGCCGCGCACGATCAGCGGTGTGACCTGGCCAACACCGAGCGCGCGGCTGTCGCGCAGATCGACCCGACCATCGGACTGCATCGCCAATAGTGCGCGATTGAGCCAGCCGGTATCGGTGGCGCCGGGACGCGCCAGCCCGCTCTCCAGCACGTCCTGGCCATCGAAATGCGAGCGCTCACGATAGGGCGTCGCCGCGGCATGGACGATCAGCGCCTGCTTGGCCTGATACATCCGGTGCAAATTCGGCATCGCCGGATTGAGCGCGAAGAAGCCGTCGAGCGGCAGTGCTGGCGGCTTACCGTCCAGCAGCAGCGCACGATCACCGCGCAGCGCGACCCAGTCGGGATCGCCGACCGGCGCCACCACACCGAGCCCGTCCAGTGCACCACGCAGCACGATCACGAGCAAACGAGGGTCGCGCCCTTCGGCGCGCGCCAGCCGCGGCATCTGGGTCCAGGCGAACAACGCGCCGGAGCCGAGCAGGAGCTCGCGCCTTGTGGGAAGGTGGAAATTGGCCATGGTCACCTCCTCTGGAATTCCGCCGCCATGAACAGCAGCGCCAGCGCCTGCTGGCGGCTTTCGGCGCGGCTGATCGTCTGTCTGAGGTCCGCCGACACGCAGCCTTCGAGCACGGTCTCGATGACATAGTCCGGATCGAGCTGACCCGCTTCGCGCTCGGCGACATTGTTGGCGATGTCGAGACGCCGGCCGATGCCGTCGATCCAGCTCGCCTCGTCGTCGGCAAATCCCTTCGGCGCCGGCGGTCGCCACAACCCTTCGCCGAGCAGGGCCTGCCCGCCGGTGTAGCGTTTGGGATCGACTGCGGTGATGCCGGCAGCGCGCACGATGCCGACCACCCATTCGCTCGGACGCTTCAGCTTGGCCGGCGGCATGGCCCAGGCTTCTGACGACGTGACCATCGTCCTGGCGATCTCCTTGAGATCGCCGGAGGTGTCGAGAAACACCTTCGCCATGCGCTCCACCAGCTCGGGAGGCGGCACGTCGGCGATGAAATGGCGGGCCATCTTGTCAGCCAGATGATGCGCGGTGGCCGGATGTGCGGCGAAGTCCCGCAGCACGGCACGTCCCTGCTCGACCCCTTCGTCGGCATAGCTCTTCCCCAGCACGGTCTGCGCGCCCGGCTCATGCAGGCGCGGATTGAAGCTGAACTCGCCGCCATGTTCGGGGTTGTCCGCCGGCGGCAGCCAGCTCCAGCCGGTCAGCACATTGGCGAAGCTGGTGACGTCGGCCTGGCTGTAGCCCGAGCGCACGCCGAGCGTATGCAGCTCCATGACCTCGCGCGCCATGTTCTCGTTGAGGCCGCGGGCGCGGTTGAGTCCGGCGGTCGAGTTCGCGCCCATCGAGCCGAGATTGTCGAGATAGTACAGCATCGCCGGATGGCCTTCCGCCGCGAGCGTGAGATCGACGAAGCGGCCGAGCACATGAGGCCGTATCGCCTCGCGCTCATAGGCGCCGGCCATGCTGCGGATGACGTCTGCCGAGACGCAGAAATGGTTGGACCAGAACCAGACCAGGCGTTCCGTGAAGCCGATCTCCGCAGTCAATGCCGCTTCGGTGCGAGCTCTCGCCTCGTCCAGATAGATCTTCTCCCGCGGATTCGGCACTTTGTCGGCGGCCGCCATCGCTTTTGCTTCAGCGTCATCGCCGGCCTTCTCGGGCGTCGCGGCAGCCATCATGGCCGCATTCGGCGAAGCCGACGCGCCCGCATCCGCCATCTGCGGTTGCTTGGCTTGATCCTGCTTGGCTTGATCCTGTTTGGCTTGATCCTGTTTGGCTTGCGCTTTCTTGGCCTGATCGTCGGCGCGCTTGGCTGCCCTGATCTTGGCCTGCCGCCTGTCATTGAACTCGGCGACCGTGCGCAGCGCCTGGCCGCTCGATGGCAGTGCCGATGCCGCCGCGAGCAGCGTCGACGGCCGGTCCAGTTCGGCCAACAGCGCGCCGCGCGGATCGCTGGCGATCGCCGCGATCGAGCCTGGCCGCGGCCCAAGGCCGAACCGGTTCAAGGCGAGCACGGCTTCAGCCTCTGCGGGATTGTTCATGGGCGCACCGAACGATCAGGGCGACGGCCGGGCGATACCCGCCGGCCTCCGCTGTTTGACGACCAGATGTAATGCTACATACCGTAGCATTTGAAGTTGAACCGTGCAAGCCGGAATGGAACGGCAGATGCGACACGACCGTCGTAGCGCACCGCGAGCCAGGTTAACAAACTCGCCGGGAGAGTGAAAATCAATTTCTCACTTATCAATAATTGTGCGACCCTTTCGCGCCGGCACGCGAGGGCTCGCACAGTCTCCGTGCTCATTGCGGGGGATCATCATGAACGATGCGGCCGCAGCGACGGTCGGGAGCAGCTCGGTGCTCTCGATCCTGCTGCTTTGCGGATTGATGGGACTGATCGGCCAAGGCGCACGCGCCGCGGTCGGCCTCAAGGCGATGACGATTGCCAACGCGCCGACGCATCAGGCCGAGTTCAACGCCGCTTATCTGGTGATCAGCCTGATGATCGGCTTCATTGCCGGCATCCTTGCGGGACTGTCGGTGGGCTTGAGCAATTTCGAGCACATCGATCTCAACCACATGACGTTCCTGCTCGGCATCGCGGCGGCCGGTTACGCCGGCACCGACTTCATCGAGAATTCGCTGTCGCTGTTCGTCCCCCCGGCACCGAAGCAGCCGGCCCAGCCGGTGGGTCCTCCCCTGTCGCTGCTGCCGCCGGACCACCGGCTCAGGCTGGCGTCGCAGTCCCGCAGCGATTGCCGCCCCAGCAGCCGGCGATCGCTCCGACCGCAGATGTCGTGCCGGGACTCACGACAGCGTTTCAGGAATGCGCACCACGTGTCGACACCGCCATCTGGGTGCCGGTGCTAAGCGCCGCGTTCGCGCGCTATGACTTCAACACCAACCGGCGCATGGCGGCGGCGATCGGGCAATTCCTGGTCGAGGGGGGACCGAGCTTCCGGGAGGTCGTCGAGGATCTGCGCTACACCACGGCCGCGCGCATCTGCCAGGTGTTTCCCGAGCAGTTTCCGACCGCCGACGTGGCCGAGAGCTGCGTCGACAATCCCGTGGCGCTGGCCAACCGCGCCTATGCCGGCAGAAACGGCAACGGTGACGAAGCCTCCGGCGACGGCTATCGATTCCGCGGCCGCGGCCTGATCCAGCTCACCGGTCGCACCATATATACCGAGTTCGGAACCCCGGTCGACATGACCGCCGAGCAGGCGGCCCGCTATTGCGAGACGCCGGCCGGTGCGGCGATGTCGGGCTGCTGGTATCTGGCCTCAAAAGGCTGCCTGCCGCTGGCAGATGTCTGGGCGCTGTCGCAGATCACGCGCAAGGTCAATGGTGCGGCGATGCTCGGCAACGCGCAGCGCATCGCCGATGCTGACGCGTTCCTGCAAGCGTTCGGCGGCTGATTGGCGATCGAACGATCAGTGCCCTGCCCGCGCCGCGCGCCGTGGCATCGTATCCGCGTCGTCGGCGCTCGCCGCCATCGGGATCGCCATCAGGATGGTCTGTCCACCAGATGCGATCTCGATGCCGCGTTCCTGGAAACGGCGCTTCATGCGGCGGTTGAATTCGCGCTGCACCGGCCAGCGGCCGGAATCGGTGCAGCGGATCTGGCCGACAATGGTCGCCATCGTCCCGTCGACCTTGTCGACGCCCCACAATTCCAGATCGCCGCGAATCGCCATCCGATATTCCGGTTCGCGGCGCATCTCGGCGACGATGTCCTTGAGGATATCGCCGGCGCGATCAGTGTCCTCCTTGTAGGCGACGCTGACGCTGACGGCCGCATTGCCGGCACCGCGGCTTGCATTGGTGATCGTGGTCACCGCGCTGAACGGCACGATATGCACCGCGCCGTCGCCGGCGCGCAGGCGGATGGTGCGAATTGAAACATTCTCCACCGTGCCCGACAGCCCGGCCACGTTGACGACGTCGCCGACCTGGACGCCATTCTCGATCAGCAGGAACAGGCCGGTGATCAAATCCTGCACCAGCTTCTGCGAGCCGAAGCCGATGGCGATGCCGACGATGCCGGCGCCGGCAAGCAGCGGCGCGACGTTGACGCCGATCTCGCTCAGCGCAGTCAGCCCGACCACGGTGACGATCACGCAGAGCAGCGCGGTGCGCAGCATCGGCTGAAAAGTCCGCAGCCGCGCCGCGCGCGCGAAGTGGCCGCCGCGCGACAGCGTGTCGATCTGGCGATCCATCAGCGCGTTGCTGATTTCCCAGACCGCCGCCGCCACGAAGGCCGCGATCGCGACGGTGGCGAAGGCCGACAGCAACCGGCTGCCGATCTGGCCGCCATAGAACCAGACGATGGCATCGACGCCCCAGACCTCCAGCACCGCGACGAGACCGATGAAGGCGATGATGCCGGCCACCATCCGGCGCAGCACCGGCAGATAACGGTTGGCGCGGGCTTCCAGTCCGGGGAAACGCTGCAGGATGTCGTGTGGGATCGAAAAGCCGCGATCGATCAGGCCGAGCGCCACCACCGTGACGAGGCGCGCGATCAGCACCACCGCGATGGTGCCGACGAAATATTGCAGCATCAGCGAGTAGCCGTTGCGGATGTTGAGCGCCCACACCGCCCACAACGCAATGTCGATCGCGATCGCAAGATAGTGCCACAGCGCGGCGGCACGGTTGCGCGCGCGGGCGGCAATGCCGACGCGCCCGGTCGGGGCGCGGATCAGGCCGGCGACCTGACGGCGGCATTGCAGGATGATCACGACAACAAACAGATGCACGACCAGCATCACCAGCCGCAGCAGGGCCCAATAGCCGGCGCGATGCAGGCCGAGCAGCAGGGCGACATTGGCAAAGCAGATGCCCGACACCGCGACCGCGACGATGCGGCGAGTCCAGATCTCGATATAGGCCGCGGTCTCGGCAGGGATTCGCAACAGGCCGAACGGCCCAAACAGGGCACGTACCGCGCAGATCAGCACGCGCGAAACGGCGTAGGCATTGACGACCGCAAGGATCACCAGCCGCGAGGTCGGCATGTCGCCGATCTCGGTGCCGAGCAGGCTGGTGGCAACGCCGACGAAAGCGAGCACCGGCAGCAGCTCCAACAGCAGCCGTCCGAGTACGAAGGGCAGCCTGATCAACGACTGCCAGAGGCGCGCGAGCGAGATCCGGCGCCGATGCGGCTCCGGCTCGGCGAGGATATCCGCTGCGGAGGATGGCGGATCGGCCATCGCCAATGCCGGCGCGGGCACGCGCGCGGCCCACGGCACGTGGCCCTCCAGATAGGCGAGCGGTCGCCCGATGAGACGGAAGATCAGCCATTCGACCGCGAGCGCGCAGGCGAGCACCAGCGCCAGCTTCCAGGCGGTATCGAGCAGTTGGCCATAGGCCGCGGGATCATTGGCGGTGCGCACGAACCACCAATAGAACGCCTTGAAATGCGTCAGCGTGCGCGCGACATCGGCGACCTGTTTCGAGATGTCGCTGACCTGCCCGGAGACCGTCAGCAGCAGCTGCGCGCCGAGGCTGTCGGCGGTGAGCGGAATGGCCGGCTTGTGCTCCGGCGCGGGCTGTTCCGGCGAATTGGGCTGTGCGGCTTGCGCCGGCGGCGTGGCGTTGGCGATCGCGCGCAACGTGTCGATCATCTGGGTGCGCTTGGCGTCGTCCTGCAGCGTGTCGAGCGCGCGCCGCGCCTGCTCGGGCGTGAGCGCATTGTTGGCAGGCACGGCAGTTGACGCTGGCGAAGCGCCGTTTTGCGCGAAGGCGGGAGGAATGAGCAGGCTTGCGACGAGGAGGATGGCAGAGAGCAGTCTGTGCGACACGAAGGCCTCATAAATCGGAGCACAGCGGCCGCTTCGAATCCTCAAGCGGCGCATGGCCATGCATCATGTCGGAGCGCGCCTTTTCGCCGAGATCGTGTGTCGGAAGTGTGCTGATGCAACGGCATTATCTTGGCATTTCCGCGCGACGCCTGAAGCTCACCTCATACGATTGCTGTTCACGGCCATTTGACCCATCCCATTTGAATCCATGAGGCCGGACGATTGTCCGGCCTCAGGTTCACGCATGTATCAGCTTCCGACCGCCGCCGCGTGCTGCGCCGCCAGCTCGGCGTCTTCAACGGTCACCTTCTTGAAGGCCGGCCGCGCGATCATGCGCTCGGTGTAGGCTGTGAACACATCGTTCTTCGGCACCAGCCCGAACATCATGGTCCAGTTCAAGGCGGTGCCCCACAGCACGTCGGCCGCCGTCATCCGCTCGCCGAGCAGATAGGCTCCTTTGCTGAGCTGCGCCTGCAGAGCGCCAAGCATGGTGTCGTAGTCGCCATAGGGCGACTGCGTGGCCGGTGCCGGCTCGCGCTTCATGGCGCGATCGATCAGCGCAGGCTCGAAGGACGAGCCGTAATAGCTGATCCAGCGCAGATAAGGCCCCCGCCTGACATCGTCGATGGCAGGCGTCAGTCCGGCCTGCGGAAACAGATCGGCCAGGTAGATGTAGATGGCGACCTGCTCGGTGACGAGCTGCCCGCGATGGCCGATCGCGGGCACCTTGCCGAGCGGATTGATGGCGAGATAGGCCGGCTTGCGCTGCTCGCCCGCCTTCATGTTGAGGACATGGAGATCGTAGGGAGCACCAAGCTCCTCCAGCAGCACGCGTGTGCCGCCGGCGCGGGTCTGCGGCGAGTAGTACAGCGTAATGCGATCGTCTCTGTTCATAGGCGCTTGGGTCATGGGCAGGTCCCCTCCTCTAGGACAGCACGCTTTTAAACCAGCATACCTGACATCCTGTGTCGGGTATGTTTTAACGACGATATGCGCGCCAGTCGCCTCCTCTCCATCCTCACCACCCTGCAGGCACGGGGCCGGGTCACTGCGCCCGAGCTGGCCGAGGCCTGCGAGGTCTCGGTGCGCACGATCTATCGCGATGTCGATGCGCTGTCGGCGGCCGGCATCCCGGTCTATGCCGAGCGCGGCGCGGGCGGCGGCTTTCGCCTGCTCGACGGCTATCGGGTGCGGCTGAACGGGCTGTCGCTGCCGGAAACCGATGCGCTATTCCTCGCAGGACTTCCGGGACCCGCCGCGGCGCTGGGGCTCGATGGCGCCATGAGCGCGGCGCAGGACAAGCTGGTCGCGGCGCTGCCGGCGGCCTTGCGCGAAAGTGCGACGCGGATGCAGGCGCGGTTTCATCTCGACGCGCCCGGCTGGTTCGGCGAGGCCGAGGAGCCGCAGCATCTGCGCGCCATCGCCGACGCGCTGCTCGCCGACCGCCTGATCGAGATCCGCTACCAGAGCTGGCGAGCCGAGAAGCGCCGGCGCGTGGCGCCGCTCGGCCTCGTGCTGAAAGGCGGCAACTGGTATCTCGCCGGCCGGGTCGGCGACGATGTCCGCACCTATCGCGTCGCCCGCATTCTCGATTGCGCCGTGCAGAGCGAGAGCTTCGCGCGATCCGCCGATTTCGATCTCGGAGCCTATTGGCGCAATGCGACCGAGCGGCTCGAGGCCGAGATGCATCCGCGCGAGGCGACGGTGCGGCTCTCACCGCTTGGCATCAGGCTGCTGGAGGCGTTGACCCAGCCTTATGTGAAAGCGCGGCTGCGCATCGCCGACGATGCGGATGCAAATGGCTGGCGCACCGCGACGATTCCGATCGGCACCACCGATTGGCACGCCGCCGCCGAGTTGCTGCGGCTCGGACCCGAGGCCGAGGTGCTGGCGCCGCAAGCGTTGCGTGCAAGGATGACGGAGCTGACGCAGACGATGGCCGAACGTTATCGCGCGAGTGCTCATTCTAACTAACGCTCCCGTTGCAAAATAACTTTCTCGCAACTTGGCCTCTTTCGAGGTGACGGCTTCGGCGCTAAGGTCTGGGGCACAAGGGGACAATAAACATATCGGGAGGATGACATGAGCACGTCTGTTGCGACGAACGATGCCGCGCATGCTCTGAGCTCGGATCGGCATCTCGCTGTTCGCGCGGGGCTGGTCGGCGGCCTGCTCTGCGGCGTGATCATCTGGATCTACGAGGCGATCGTCTGGGTCGGCGTGCAACAGCTGATGCCGCTCGCGGGCATTCCGCGCAACGCCGCCGGGCTGGTGTTCGGCAAGGGCGTGCAGGACGAGCTCGGCGCGATCTCGTATCTCGTCGGCACCGGGATTCATTTCGTCTTCGCGCTCGCCTGGGGCATCGTCTTCCGCTGATCTGGCCGAGCTTCCGCCGCCGCGGCTATGAGGCGACGTTCAATCCGATGGTGATCATCGGCGGCTTCATGTCGCATTTCTTCTATGCCGTACCGCTCGCGCTCTACGTCAAGCACCGGCTCGGATAAGCAGTCCTTTCACATCACGACCGGCTGATCCGGCAACTCGTTGCGCTGATCGGCCTGTGGCGGAAAGTGTCGCGCGAGCTCGCGCGACACCGCCGCGATGCCGTTGACGACGCCGTCCTCGAAACGACCGACACGGAACGCGGCTTCCATGTCGCGGCAGATCGCATCCCAGCCGGCCTGGCCGACCCGCGCATCGACGCCGCGATCGGCGACGATCTCGACATCGCGATCGGCGAGCAAAAGATAAATCAGGACGCCATTGTTGTGCGCGGTGTCCCAAATCCGCAAATGCGAGAAGACGTCCAGCGCGCGCTGCCGCGCCGGCTGGTTGCGGAATAGCGGCGCGCCGTCGAGCGCGCCTTCCACCACGAAGCGCACCTGCCCTGCATGCGTGGCCTCGCCGGCGTGAATCGCTTGCGCGATGCGATCGCGCACGGCAGGCGTGAAGATCCGCCGCACCTGCCAATGATGCTCGATCAGGTGCCGCGCAATGCGTCCAATGCCCATCACCAGCTCCCCGAGGCGCCGCCGCCGCCGAAGCTGCCGCCTCCGCCGGAGAAGCCGCCACTGTCGCTCGAACTGCTGCCGCTGCTCCAGCCGCCGGAGGAGGAGCCGCCGCCCACCCAGCCGCCGGAGCGGCCGCGGGTCGGCGGCCCCGAATTGTTGACGGCGTCCGCGAACATCGCGATCACGAAGCCAACAAGACCGACCAGGATCGCCGCGAGGGCCGAGCTGGCCACGATCCACGCGATCAAACCGAACAGGCCGCCGGTCGCCACCGAGCCGAGCAGCCGGCCGAGCATGGCGCGCAGGATGCCGCCGCCGATGATGGCGCCGATCAGCACGAAGGGCGCCAGCGATGTCATCGTATCCCAATTCAGATCCACGCCGTGTGAGGCCTGCGGCTGCGGCGCCGGCAACGGCTCGCCATTGGTGACCGCGATGATGCGGTCGACACCGGCATTGATGCCGCCGGCGAAGTCGCCGGTCCTGAACTTCGGCGTGATGATCTCGTCGATGATGCGCCGCGACGTCACATCGGTCAGGGCGCCCTCGAGGCCATAACCGACCTCGATCCGTAGCCTGTGATCGTTCTTGGCAACCACCAGCAGCGCGCCGTCATCCACCTTCTTGCGCCCGATCTTCCAGGCCTCGGCGACACGGATGGAAAACTGCGCGATGTCTTCCGGCTGCGTGGTCGGCACGATCAGCACCGCGATCTGGCTGCCCTTGCGGCGTTCCAGATCCGTCAGCTTCTGGTTCAGGGTGGCGATATCGCCGCTCGACAGCGTGTTGGTCTGGTCGACGACGCGCCCGGTGAGCTGTGGGATCGCTACCTCGGCCCGCGCACCAAATGCAAAGCATAGCAAAAATGCCGTGAACGCTGCTCGGAAGAAGACCATGAGATTGCCCAATGAAGCCTTCGGCGGTCCGGCGGGCACGGTTCTTACCTCGCCCCGCCTTCGGGGGCGCGACGAGCTTCGCTCGCGCTGTGAGGTCGTATT
This sequence comes from Bradyrhizobium sp., assembly GCF_049798375.1. GTDB lineage: Bacteria > Pseudomonadota > Alphaproteobacteria > Rhizobiales > Xanthobacteraceae > Bradyrhizobium. Next base: position 12,725 of record NZ_JBARGP010000259.1, on the reverse strand, counting down.
GCATCGTCAGATGCAATACGGGTGAGGGGGTACAGGTCTAACCGACTTAGACCGATTTCGCATCTGCCCCTCACCCCAACCCTCTTCCCGTGAAGAACGGGGACAGGGAGTGCACCGCCACCGCCAATACTGATCGACACTCTCCGCCTGCTAGCCATCCTACTTCGCCGGTGCCGGGCTTGGCGCATTAGGGCTTGGCACGTTGAAGTCGACCTTAGGCGCGGTCGAGATCTCGCGCTCATTGTCGACGGTGAAATTCGGCTTCTCCTTGTAACCGAACGCCATCGCGGTCAGATTATTCGGGAAGGTGCGGATGCCGATATTATACTCCTGCACCGACTTGATGTAGCGGTTGCGCGCCACCGTGATGCGGTTCTCGGTGCCTTCGAGCTGCGACATCAGGTCATGGAACAGCGCATCCGATTTGAGCTGCGGATAGTTCTCGGTGACGACCAGGAGCCTCGATAGCGCATTGGTCAGCTCGCCCTGCGCCGCCTGGAATTTCTGGAACGCGGCGGGGTCGTTCAGGAGCTCCGGCGTCGCCTGGATGCTGCCGACCTTGGCGCGGGCATTGGTGACGCCGAGCAGCACGTCCTTCTCCTGCTGTGCAAAGCCCTTCACCGAATTGACGAGGTTCGGCACCAGATCGGCGCGGCGCTGGTACTGGTTGACGACCTCGGACCAGTTGGCCTTGACCTGCTCGTCGTTGGTCTGGATCGCGTTGTAGCCGCAATTGGTCAGGCTCAACGTCGCCAGCGCCGCCAGCACGGTCAAAAATCTGCGCATCGCAATACCCCTTCGCGAATTGTCCGGATATCTATCAGCACAGTCCTGTTGAAGACGCAATGAGAGCCGTCGAACGGACGTGCGCCGCCTGGCGGCTCCCTTCGAGACGAACCAGTCGCTACGACGACTGGCGCAAGCCTTACAAGTCCAGAATCTGGCGCACCTTCTTGGACAACGCAGCAACGGTGAACGGCTTGCCAAGCAAGTCGACGCCTGGATCGAGCGTCCCGTTATGCACGATGGCGTTCCGGGTGTAGCCGGTCGTAAAGAGAGCCTTGAGCCTCGGATGAATCTGCCTTGCGCGATCGACGAGCTGGCGCCCGTTCATACCCCCCGGTAGCACCACGTCAGTGAAGATCAGATCGACATCTGCACGCTCCTGCAGCAGGTCGAGTGCCGTTCGCCCGTTGGCGGCTTCCAGCACCGTGTATCCGAGCTCTCTCAGCACACTCGTGCTGAATGCGCGAAGCGCATCATCATCCTCGACCACGAGGATACGCTCGGACCCTCGGTAGTAACCGCCTGCCTCTCTTTCGCCGGGCTGGAACGCCGCAAGCGCCGGGTTGGCGCGAGGCAAGTACAGCTTCACCGTGGTGCCGTGCCCGACCTCGCTGTAGATGCGAATATGTCCATGGCTCTGACGCAAAAATCCGTAGACCTGACTGAGGCCGAGCCCCGTCCCCTTGCCAATCTCTTTGGTCGTGAAAAACGGCTCGAAGACCTTGGATAACGTCTCCTTGTCGATGCCGTGGCCAGTGTCCGTCACGGCGATCATGACGTACTGGCCAGGATCCACCGGCTCGTCGAGAGACTCGACGTAAGCCTCGTCCAGGTGAGCATTTCCAGTCTCGATCGTGAGCCTGCCGCCGTTCGGCATCGCATCTCTCGCGTTCACGGAGAGGTTCACGATCGCGTTTTCGAGTTCGGCGGGATCGGCGACGGCATGCCAAAGGCCGGCGCCCGTGACCACCTCGAATGCAATGCTCTCGCCGATCGTTCGCTGCAGCAGGTCAGCGATACCCTTGATGAGCTGGTTGACGTCGATTGCCTTGGGGTCGAGAGCCTGTCGCCTGGCAAATGCGAGCAGCCGGGAGGTCAGGGTCGCGGCCCGCCGGGCGCCATGGAACGCCATTTCCCTGAGCCGGCTGAGCCGTGCGGTTTCGGGTGTCGCCGGCAGGCCGCGGAGCACGCGATCCATCGCATCGAGGCCGCCGATGATCACGGTTAGCAGATTGTTGAAGTCGTGCGCAACGCCGCCGGTGAGCTGGCCGATGGCTTCCATCTTTTGGCTCTGGCGCAAGGCCGCCTCGGCCTTCATCCGCTGCTCGAGCTCCGAGGCGATTCTCGCTTCAAGCGTGGCGTTGAGCTCCTGGAGCGCCTGGTTCGCGCGTTCCGCCTCCTGCTTGGCTTTCAGAAGCTCGGTTTCGTAGCGACGCCGGTCAGTCGCGTTGAAGACCGAAATCCGGATGAATTGAACCTCGCCGTTCTCGTTCTGCCGTTCCACCGCATTGACGAGGACGGGCATGCGCTCACCCGAGGCACGGACGAGATCGAGGGCGACTTCGTTGAACGTGCCTTGCATGCGCAACAGCGGCGCGAAATGCGTTTCGAAGTAGATGCGCCCGGGCAGCGTCAGCAGCTCCTGGAAACGCCTTCCGGCGAGATCGCCTTTGGAAAACCCTGTCCACGCGCAAAAAGTGGCGTTTGCCATGCTGATGCGTCCCTGCGGATCTGTAGCCAGGTATCCACAGGGAGCGTGCTCAAACAGGTCGGCGAAATCGCCGGAAACTGCTGATGTCTCGCTAGTGGACAAAGGAGCGGATCGCTTCGATGGTCTCTTCAGGAGCACTCAGGTTCGGACAGTGCCCCGTCGCCTGCATGACGACGAGACGGCTGTCAGGCATCTTCGCGTGCACGAACTCTCCGACGCAGACAGGTGCGATCACGTCGTCGCTGCACTGTAGGATAAGGCTTGGAGTTCCCACTTTCCCAAGGTCTGCGCGGTTATCCGACGTGAAGGTGGTCCGGGCGAAGTGCCTGGCGATCTCCGGGTCCGTCCTGCAGAAGCTGTTAGTCAGCTCCTCCGCGAGCTCCGGCCGATCGGAATTCCCCATGATGGCGGGAGCCATCGCGGTGGACCAACCCATGTGATTGCTCTCGAGAAACTCGAGCAGCTCCTCAATCTGCTGGCTGCTGAAGCCTCCACGATATCCCTCGTCGTCGATGTATCGTGGCGAAGGCCCAACGAGAATAAGCGCTTCGAACAGCTCCGGGCATTTATTAGCAGCAAGCACGCCAATCATGCTGCTGACGGAATGGCCGACGAAGATCGGCCTTTCCAGCGCGAGGTCCGTGCAAATTTCGATAACGTCGTCAGCGTAGCCGCCCAGATGGGAGTACTTTGTGCGGTCATAGGCTGACAGGTCAGATCGGCCCGCGCCAACATGGTCGAACAGAACAGTCCTGAACTCCTGCTCAAAGGCAGGCGCCACCAAGCGCCACATGTTCTGGTCGCAGCCAAATCCATGAGCGAAGATCATGGGACGGCTTCCGCTGCCGCTCACGACGACGTTGTTGCGCGCAAGAATACTCATACTGCCCTTTCGGCTCGTGAGGCATCCGACGGGCGCCTCAACAAGCCTGCTTGTAACATGGTCCGTAGCTTACATGCGAATACGCCGCGCGAACGTCTCGTGGAACCATGGGCGCAGCAACGCGTTCAATCGGGTTGGGGTGTGTTGGCGATCAATCCTCACGCCCGCGCCACCTTCACGTCGTGGATCGCCTTCCACACCTTCTGCGGCGTCAGCGGGGTCTGCAGGTTTTTGATGCCGAGCTCGAACAAGGCATCCATCACGCCGTTGGTGATGCAGGGCGGGCCGCCGATTGCGCCGGACTCGCCGCAGCCCTTGGCGCCGAGCGGATTGGTGCGGCACGGGGCGGCATCGTCGAGCGTGACTTCGATCGGGGGCACGTCGTCGGCGCGCGGAATGCAGTAGTCCTGATAGGTCGCGGTCAGCAATTGCCCGTCGGCATCATAGGAAACGCCTTCATACAGCGCCTGGCCGATGCCCTGCGCGACGCCGCCATGGATCTGGCCGGCCACCAGCATCGGATTGACGGCGATGCCGACGTCATCGACCGTGGTGTAGCGCACCACGCGGGTGACGCCGGTCTCGGGATCGATCTCAACCTCGCAGATATGTGTGCCGTTCGGCCAGCTCGGCCCGTCGACCTCGCCTTCGCTGTCGACCGAGAGCTTTGCGCCCTGCTCCTTCTGCGCGATATCGAACAGGCTGATGCGGCGGTCGGTGCCGACCACGGTGAGAACGCCGTCGCGATACTCGATGTCCTCGACCGAGGTCTCGAGCAGGTTCGAAGCCTTTTCACGGGCCTTGGTGATCAGGTCGTTCGAGGACACCGCGACCGCGGTGCCGCCGACGAACAGCGAGCGCGAACCGACGCTGCCGAAGCCGGTGGCCAGATCGGTGTCGCCCTGCACGACATCGATCTTGTCCATGGCAACGCCGAGCGACTCGGCGATCATCTGGGTGTAGGTGGTCGCCAGCCCCTGCCCCATCGCCATGGTGCCGGAATGCAGCACGACGCGGCCCTCCGCGGTCGCGTGCAGCGAGACCTTCTCGGTGTGAGCGCGACCGCCGGTCCACTCGATATAGGAGGTCAGGCCGCGGCCATAGAGCAGGCCCTTCTTCTTGGCCTCGCGCTTACGCGCGTTGAAGCCGTCCCAATCGGCCAGCTTGGAGGCACGCTCCATCATGTGTGCGAAGGCCCCGGAATCATACACTTGGCCCACTGCATTGGTGTAGGGCAGCTGCGCCGGCTTGATGTAGTTGACCTTGCGGATGGCGCGCGGATCCATGCCGATCTGGCGCGCAGCCGCATCGAACAGCCGCTCGACGATGAATACCGCCTCAGGCCGCCCCGCGCCGCGATAGGCGCCGACCGGCGCGGTGTGCGTCATCACCGTCTTGACCTCGAAATGCACCAGCGGCAGGTCGTAGACGCCGGTCTGCACGAACGGGCCCAGCACCAGCGGAATGATGTTGCCCGCACCGGACGAATAGGCGCCCGTGGCGCCGATCGAGCGCACGCGATAAGCCAGCACGCGCCCCCTCGCGTCGAGCGCGAACTCGGCGGTGGAGGTGAGATCGCGGCCATGGGTGCCGCCGAGAAATTCGTCCGTGCGCTCGCCGCGCCAGCGAACCTTGCGCTTCAGCTTGGTCGCGGCGTAGGCGACGATGCCGTCCTCGGGATAGAGGTTGGTCTTCTGGCCGAAGCCGCCGCCGATGTCGCCGACCAGCACACGCACGGACTCCTTCGGCCGCTTGAGCACGGCATCGGCCAGCACGTCGCGGGTCGAGGCCGGCGTCTGCGACTGCACATGCAGGATCAGGCGGCCGGTGTTTGGCTCGACCTCGGCGATGGTCGAGCGCGGCTCCATGGCGGAGGGGACCAGGCGCTGGCTCGCGATATCGAGCGAGACTTTATGCGCGGCATCGGCGAATGCCTCTTCGACCCTGGCGGGATCGCCATAGCTCATCGCAGCCACGATGTTGTCGGGCGCCTCGTGCCACACCGCCGGCGCACCTGGCTTGATCGCTTCGACGGGATCAGCGACCGCCGGCAGCACCTTGTAATCGACCTCGACGGCTTCCGCCGCGTTTTGCGCAATCGCGCGCGAGGTCGCGACGATGGCCGCCACCGCTTCGCCGGCGAAGCGCACGGTCTCGTGGGCGAGCAGGCGGCGCGGCGGCACCGTCATCGGCGAGCCGTCCGGCCGCTTGAAGATCGCGAGCGTCGGTATGGTGCCGATGTCGTCGGCCACCAGATCGGCGCCGGTGAAGATCGCCTCGACGCCGGCAATTGCGCGCGCCGCATTCGTGTCGATCGAGACGATCTGCGCATGCGCGTGCGGCGAGCGCAGCACGTGGAGCCAGAGCGCGCCGTCTTCCGGCTTGTCGTCGATGAAGTGCCCCTTCCCGGTGACGAGCCGCTGATCCTCCAGCCGCTTGACCGGCTGGCCCGCACCAAATCGCATGTTGTTGGGAAGAATGTTCATCGTCGTCCTTCACGTCCTATCGAAATGTGGCAGGCGTTTTAGCGGATTTGCCGGCCGAAACAACCGCTGCTGCCGTCATTCCGGGACGTCATGGAGTGACGGGCCGCGGAATGACGAGGTGGAGAGAGCCGGCCGCGGGCGAAAAGCGAACTCACCCCAGCCCCTGCAGCACCTCTTCCACCAGCTTGCGCTGCTCCGAAGTCAGCGCGGCCTGTGGCGGGATGGGGTCGCCGACGTCGTAGCCCTGGATGGACAGGCCCGCCTTGATGCAGGCGGCGAGATTGAAGCGGGCGAAGGCCTCGTTGACGCGCCACAGCTTCTTCTGCAGCGCCAACGCATCGTCCCAGCGCGACGCCTTGCAGAGATCATAGAGCTCGACGCTTTGCCGCGGGATGATGCAGGCGGGCCCAGCCATCCAACCATGACCGCCGATCAGCATCACCGCGGCGGGAATATGGGCCGAAGCCGAGAACACCTTGATGGCGTCGCCGCAACGATTGATGATCGAGAGCAGCCGGCCGGTATTGGTGGAGGCATCCTTGATGTAGCCGATGCGCGGGTGTTCAGCGAGGCTCGCGATCACGTCGAGCGAAAGATCCGAGCGCTGGAACTGCGGATTGGTGTAGATCACGACAGGGATCTCGACCGCGTCCGCGATGCTGCGGAAATAGGCTTCGACGCCGGCATCGCTGATCGGAAAATAGGCTTCGAGCACCGCGAGGATGCCGTCGGCGCCGCGCTTCTCATAGGCCTTGGCCTGCGCGACCGCGTCGGCGATCGCAGTCGACGCCACGCCGGCGATGACCGGCACGCGTCCTTTGGCGGCATCGATCGTGGCCTCGACCACCGTCATCCGCTGGCTCCGGTCGAGATAGGCGAATTCGCCGGTCGAGCCCAGCGGCGTCAGCCCATGCACGCCGGCCTTGATCAGGTCGTCGCAGAGCCGGCCGAGCACCGCGGTGCGGATGTTGCCATCCGCATCGACGGGCGAGACGAGGTAGGGAAACACACCGTGGAAATCAGCCATTTCATCGGTATAGCGGCCGGGCACCGCGCTCCGCAAGCGCAGCGGGCGACCGGGCCACGCGGAGGTCATCTACGGCTTGCGCGCCTTGATCCAGGCCGCAAGCTGCGGGACCGCGCGTCCCTTCAAATCGGCAGTGATCGCAATCGTCTCCAGCGCGCGGGCGACGGCGATGCGGCCACCGGCCGTCGACTGCGAGGGCTCGAAATGCGCAAGCTGGGTCGCATGCGCCTCGTCGTCGAAATTCGTCATCAGGTTCGGCACCATCTGGTCGCGAAAGCCCGGACCGAGCCGGGCCAGCAGCGCGTCGAAATTATCGCGCACGAACCGCCAGGCAAGCTCCGGCTGCTCGCCTGACGAGGCGACGGTGCCGATGATGGCACCCACGATCGTCACCGGGACTTCCGATGTCAGCGCCAATGCCAGACTGCGCGCCGCGAGCGCGGGGTCCTGTGCGCTTGCAGCCGCCAGATAGTAGCGCACGCGCTCGCTGGTCACCGTGCTGGCGCGCGCCAGCGTCAGCAATTGCTCATAGGTGCCGGTATCGGCCTTGAGGCCGACGACATGGCTCACGCTGTCGCGCAAGTTTGGCGCGAGCGTCTGCGGATCGGCAAGGAAACGCGCAAAACGCGCGCGCGCCTCGCCCAGGATGTCGGGGTCGCCGAGCTCGCCGAGCACGCGGATCAGCCGCGCACGCAGCAACGTATCGTCATCGTCGGCCGGGACGGTCTCGTGGCCCGCGCTGTCCCAACCGAGCCGGTCGAACACCGGACGTAGCCGCGCACGCGCATAGACGCGCTGCGCATCGCGCTCGGGCTCGCCGCGTGCCAGACGGTCGAGTGTCGCGAAGCTCGAGATCACCTGATCCCATACCGCGCGCTGGTCCTCAGTGCCGAGGTGCTCGACCAATCTGAGATATGACGCCATCTCCGTACGCCGCCCGACCACCATGGCCCAGCCATCGGTGAGCATGTTGAGCCGGTCCTCCGGCGCCATCTGGCCAAGTACCGCCGCGAGCGCCGCGCCGCTCCGCACGCCATAGCTGACGCGGTAGTAGCCGACATTGCCGACATTGAGCTTGAGCGGCGCGCCGCAGGTTCCGGCTGCGACGTTCGCGGCGCCGTCGAGCAGCAAGGCCGAGGCTGACGCGCTTGTGCCGACGGGCGCAAACGCAACCGGCAGTTTCCAGGGCACGGCCGGCAGGCTGTTCTCGTCGGAGGCGCCGGCGAAAGACCGTGCGGGGATGATCGCGAACCGGTCCAGCCGCAACGCAAGCTGTTGGACGCCGTCGCGGCAGTCGGTCTCGGCAATGACCAGCGGCACGCCGGCCTGCTCGGTGAACGGCGCCGCGATCGAGGCGACCGGCTTGCCGGTCGCCTGCTCCAGCGCCTGCCAGAGATCGGCGGTGGTGGTGTTCGCATAGGCATGCGCGGCCATATAGGCGCGGATGCCGTCGCGGAACGGCCGCTCGCCGAGATAGGCCTCCAGCATGCGGATGAAGGCCTGGCCCTTGCTGTAGGTGATACCGTCGAAGGCGAGCATCGCCTCGCTCTCGTCGGCCACCTTCTGCTGGATCGGATGCGAGGTGCGGCGGGCGTCGAGCGCCATCGCGAACTGCTTCTGGCCATAGCCATTGAGCCAGCTGCGCCATTGCGGATGGAAATGCTCGGCCGCCTTTTCCTGCATCCAGCTCGCAAAGCCCTCGTTGAGCCAGAGATTGTCCCACCAGCCCATGGTGACGAGATCGCCGAACCATTGATGCGCCATCTCGTGAGCGACGATGCTGAAGATGTCGCGCCGATGCGTAGCGGAATCCGCGGCCGGATCGAACAGCAACCGGCTTTCAAAGAAGGTGATACCGCCCCAGTTCTCCATGGCGCCGCCATAGCCGCCGGGCACCGCGATCAAATCGAGCTTCGGCAGCGGAAAATTCGCGCCGAAATAGTCGTTGTAATAGCCGAGCAGCTTCACGGCTTCGTCCAGCGCGAAGCGGCCGTTGTCGCTCTTGCCCCGGGTCGTCACCACGCCGACCTTGACGCCGCCTGCGTCTGCGGTGATCCGCTCCAATTCGCCGGCCGTGAGCACGAACAGATAGCTCGACATCTTCGGCGTCGGCGCGAAGCTGATCCGCTTGTGGTCCGGCGCCGCCTGCTCCTCGCTCGCAACCGGCATGTTGGACACGGCCATGAACGATCGCGGCACGGTCACGGTCAGCTTGAAACTCGCCTTGAAGGCCGGCTCGTCCCAGCAGGGAAAGATCCGCCGCGCATCGGTGGCTTCGAGCTGGCTCGAGATCATGCGCTTGGTGCCTTGCCCGGTCGGATAGTCGACGAAGAACAGGCCGCGGTCGAACGGGTTGATCTTCGCCGTGAAGCGCAGGCTCAGGCGGTGTGCGCCCGCGGGCAGCGCTTGCGGAAACGACAACGTCGCGGTCTCCGCCGCGGCATCGAGCGCGACGGCGGCGCGCTGCACGCCCTCGTCCACCCCAGCCTCGCCGATCGCCATGTTCACCGCGTTGAGCGTGATCTGCGCCGTGGGCTGGCGCAGCTCGATCTCCACGGTCTCGCGGCCCGCGATCGTCAGCTGGTCCAGATCGGGCGCAAGATCGATGTCGTAGCGCACCGGCACGACCGTCTTCGGCAGCTTGCCCGGGGTCGCGTCGAACGAGAACAGCGGCTCTGCCGCAAGCGGAACCGGCAGCAGCATCGTCAGCAGCACGATGATGCCGAGCCGCGCGCCACGCGGCCACAATGACGACATGGAAGCTTCCCCGCTCAGCACCAATTGCTCCGCCCGTCGCTCGCCGCATCCATCCCGGCCGGGATTATCGTTGCCAATGATAGCGCGGGTTCGGCACGCAGATAAGACGGTTCCAATCCAGACCGGTCATCTCGGCGTGATTGTTCCGCAACACCCACCCGGTTTACCGGCGCGTTAACCTTAATTCTTAAAACCTGTTTCAAACTTTCCGTTCACCGTGATTGTGACGCAGCGACGCTCGTCCGGTGAGAGCGCGAAAGCAATCATGGGTTGTATGTTCTCGATGCCTGGCGCACGCGCGCATCGGCAAAGGGGCATCGGCACCGTGGGTTTGGATGACGGCAAGGCGACAGAAATGGCCCCAACTCCGCGCAATTCAGTCATTTTTCCGCCCTACTGGATCAGCATGATCCGGCGTGTAGATAGTGTGTTAGTAAGCGTGCTCCAGCGTAAATTCGCGGCGGGAATTTCGATCGGACACGAGAGGACCCTGCGGCGAGAGCGACGATGAAGACGCTTTACGATTTGCTCGGAGCTCTTCCGGACGACGATGCTGAAGAGCTGAGGTCTGCGTTCCGCAAGGCCGTCAAGAGCACCCACCCCGACGTCAAGCCTGGCGACGCCGATGCAGCGCTGCGTTTTCGTGAAATCGTACGCGCCAACGACATCCTGAGCGATCGCGATCAGCGGGCAGCCTATGATCATCTCCTGGAGCTCGCGCGCCAGGAGCAGCAACAGGAAGCGAAGCGCGCAGCCGCGGCAAAGGTGCATAAGGCCGCCTCCGGCGTGATTGCAATCGCCGGCGCAGCCGTGACGACGATCGCCGGCTATCTGCTGTTCATGCACGTGTCTGCCGCTTCCGTTGCGCCGCTCAAGCCGACCCTCGTTGCGATCGACAGGATCAAGATCATGCCGGCGACGGCGAAGCTGGTCGATGTTGCGGTCGGCATGCCGGACCCCGCCACTGCTGCGTCGGCGGATGCGGCCGACGTCGAGACGGTCGGAAGCCTGCCGCAGAAGCTGGCGCAGCCGGACGCAATCGAGCAGACCGACGCGATCAATGCAGCGGATGACGAGTCTCGCGCTTCTTGCGCATCGTCAGGCAATGGCTGCGCGGCGCCGACCACGGTGGCGCTCGCCAGCGCGCCGGCGGCAGCTGGCACGCCTTCGAGCAACGACGCCAGATTCTACCGCGACCGCGGCATGGCCTCATATCGCAAGGGCGATCTGGCCGCCGCCGTCGCCGATCTCGATCTCGCCATCCAGCTCGATCCGAAATTCTCGGACGCCTATGTGGACCGCGGTCTCGTGCTCTATCGGCAACACAAATTCGACCGCGCCTTCGCCGACGTCGCCAGCGCCAAGCGGATCGCAAAGACGAACCGCGCGGTGATGGACGCCATGGCGCGCAAGCAGTCGCTGCATCCGCTGAAGCTCGATCCGCCGAAACTGACGCGGGTATCGCAGCGGCGTACCTCACTGACGGACTGACCGGGAATTCCCGGTCTCCGGCATTGAGCGGGCTGACACAGCTCCTGCCTCCTGCATGAGATCGACTGTGCGCTCTACGCTGTCAAGCGCGCGGGCGGCGGCAATTGCACCTGGGCCGAAGCGGCGAAGCTACGTCGCGTCGGCTAACCTGCCGGGCTGACAGCTGCGACATTTTTGCGCCGCAGGGCCGCCATGCATCGCGCGAGATTGTATGGTCGGCGCAAATCCTGCAGTTCTCGCTCCCGAAAATAACATTGAAGAATTTTCGGGAGACGAAATGCTGAAGGTTACGATTTCATCCGCCAGGATCTTGTTGCTGGGCGCCGCCGTTCTATGCGCGAGCAGCGCGGTGCGCGCCGAAGACGGCGTGCTGCGGGTCGGCATCATCACTGACATGAGCGGACAATATGCCGATGGCAACGGCACCGGCTCGGTAATATCGGCGCAGATGGCTGCCGAGGAGATCGGCGGCACGGTCGCCGGACGCAAGATCGAGATCATCTCGGCCGATCACCAGAACAAGCCCGACGTCGCCGTCGGCATCGTGCGCAACTGGATCGACAACAAAGGCATCGACGTCATTGCCGAGGGCGTCAATTCCGCCGTCGCGCTGGCAATCCAGAACGTCACCCGCGAGAAGAAGAAGATCTTCCTGATCTCGGGTTCCGGCTCCTCAGACCTGACCGGCAAGCAGTGCTCGCCGACCTCGGTGCAATGGACCTACGACACCTACGCCTCGTCGAACGCCACCGCCAAGGCGGTAGTGGCGCGCGGTGGCACGCCGTGGTTCTTCCTCACAGCGGACTATGCCTTCGGCCAGGCGCTGGAGCGCGACGCTACCAAGGCGGTCAATGCGGCCGGCGGCAAGGTGCTCGGCGCCGTGCGCCATCCGTTCGACACGGCTGACTTCTCGTCCTTCCTGCTGCAGGCGCAGTCCTCCGGCGCCAAGGTGCTGGCGCTCGCCAATGCGGGCTCCGACTTCCGCAATGCCGTGGCGCAGGCCGATGAGTTCAACATCCGGAGCACGATGCAGGTGGTGGCGCTGCAGGTGACCTTGACCGACGTCCCCGCGCTCGGGCTTGCGCATGCGCACGATTTGCTGTTCACAGACTCGTTCTACTGGGACCGCACGCCGGAGACGCGCGTCTTCGCCAACGAATTCTTCAAGCGCCACGGCGCGATGCCGACCGCCTATCAGGCCGGCGTCAACTCGGCGCTGCGGCACTATTTCAAGGCGGTGGCGGCGACCAATTCGGTTGAGACCGAGACCGTGATGGCGCAGATGCGCAAGACCCCGGTCAACGACTTCTTCGCGCAAAACGGCGTGGTCCGCGAGGACGGCCGCATGGTGCACGACATGTACCTGATGCGGATCAAGAAGCCGGAGGAATCCAAGAGCAAGTGGGACCTCTACGAATACCAGACCACCGTCCCCGGCGACCAGGCGTTCCGCCCGCTGGCGGAAGGCGGCTGTCCGTATATCAAGAACTGATAGCTTTACCTCATCGCTGTCTCGACAATCTCGCTGCACCCTCTCCCCTTGCGGGAGAGGGTGGCAATATCGAACGTAGTGAGATGAAGCCG
>NZ_JBARGP010000258.1:0-2105 GCF_049798375.1 Bradyrhizobium sp. | reverse complement strand
TCGCCGTTGATCCAGTCGCAGCCGCCGGAGATCAGGAACACCGCGAGGTTCTGCAATTCCTCCATGGTGCCGGTCCGGCCCATCGGGTTCGCCGCCTTGGTGCGCGCGCCCGCTTCGTCGCCGGGCTTGATGCGCTTGCTCATGCCTTCGGTCGGAATCTCGCCAGGCGCGATGGTGTTGAGGCGGATGCCGTAGCGGCCCCATTCGGTGGCGAGCGACATCGTCATGGCGTGGATCGCGGCCTTGCTCATCGCCGACGGCACCACGTAAGGCGAGCCGTTGCGCACCCAGGTCACCGTGATCGAAACGACATTGCCGGGCTGCTTCGCGGCGACCCAGCGCCGGCCGACGGCATGGGTGACGTAGAAGGTGCCGTGCATGACGATGTTGGCCACCGCATCGAAGCCGCGCGGACTCAATTCCTCGGTGCGGGATATGAAATTGCCGGCCGCATTGTTGATGAGATCAGTGAGGCCGCCGCCCTTGAAGATGGTCTCGATCATCTCGTCGACCGCCTGCGCATTCCTGATGTCGACGCCGTGGCTGGTGACGCGGCCGCCATACAGGTCCATCAGCTCCGTCGCGGTTTCGTCGCAGACGATTTTCCGTCGGCCGCAAATATGCACCTCGGCGCCGAGCTGCAGGAAGCGCGCAGCCATCGCCTTGCCGAGCCCGGTGCCACCACCGGTCACCAGAATCCGCCGACCGAGAAGAAGATCATTCTTGAACATGACAGTTTCCGCCTGAAATAGATTCTCAGTTAATTGGTCGATTGACTAAATCGCTGTGTCGGCATTCTGTAAAGCCGGAAAGAGACAACGGAGAAGCGTTCCATGGACAACCGCGTCGCGATCGAGATCACCGGCGGCGTCGCCGACGTTCGTCTGGTCAGGGCCGACAAGATGAATGCGCTCGACATGGCGATGTTCGAAGCGCTGGTCGCGGCGACCGAGCGGCTGTCAAAGGAGAAAGGCTTGCGCGCGGTGGTGCTGTCCGGAGAAGGGCGGGCCTTCTGCGCCGGCCTCGACATGGGCCGCTTCGCCGCGATGAAGGAAGGCGGCGGCAATGGCATTCCGGGCGGCGAGAAGCGCGACCTCACCGTCCGCACCCACGGTCAGGCAAATTTCGCCCAGCAGGCGGTGTGGGGCTGGCGCCAGTTGCCAGTACCGGTGATTGCTGCGGTGCATGGTGTCGCCTATGGCGGCGGCTTCCAGCTCGCGCTCGGCGCCGACATGCGTTACGTCGCGCCGGATACCAAGATGTCGATCATGGAGATCAAATGGGGCCTGGTGCCCGACATGGCCGGCACGCCTGTTCTGGCGACCCTGATGCGCGACGACATGCTGCGCGAGCTCACCTATACAGGGCGCGTTTTCTCAGCTGAAGAAGGCCAGCGCTACGGCCTCGTCACCCGCATCTGCGACGACCCGCGCGCGGCCGCGCTGGAGACCGCGCGCGAGATCGCGGCCAAGAGTCCGGACGCCATCAGGGCCGCCAAGCGGATGCTGAACAGCCTGTCGGTCGATCCCGGACCCGCGCTGCTCGCCGAGTCGGTCGAGCAGCAGAAGCTGATCGGCAGCCCGAACCAGCTCGAATCGGTCCGCGCCAACATCGAAAAGCGCGCGCCGAGATTTGCCGACTAGCATCGTCGTTCCGGGCGATGCGTCAGCGGCGAACCGGAACGACGAACCACAACCCGGCCAAGATCGGAAGCAAAAGAAGAAAAATGATCGAAACGTCCTCTCTCTATCGCGGCATCGTCTCCGGCGATCGCCGCCGCGGCCACGACGAGGTTGCCGATCGCGCGGCGCGGATGGCGGCGGGGCTCGCCGGCCTCGGCGTCGGTCCGGGCGATTCCGTCTGCATCCTGATGCGCAACGATATCGCCTTCATCGAAGCGGCCTATGCGGCGATGCGGCTCGGGGCTTATGGCGTGCCGGTGAACTGGCACTTCAAGCCGGAAGAGGTCGACTACATCCTCAGGGATTCCGGTACGAAAGTGCTGATTGGCCATGCCGACCTCCTGCATCCGCTCGAAGGCATCATTCCATCTGGCGTCACCGTGCTGAGCGTGCCGACGCCGCCGGAGATTTTGGCGACCTACA
>NZ_JBARGP010000257.1:0-24331 GCF_049798375.1 Bradyrhizobium sp. | reverse complement strand
CGCCACGGTGGTGCCTTCGACCAGCGTGGGGCGGAAATCGCCGGCGCTCAGGTCGCGGGCTGCGGGATCCGGCGCGCCCATGCCCTTGACCAGCGCCGCCCGTGCATCGAGCAACTGGCGATCGAGCGCGTGGGTGGCAAAACGATCGAGCGCTTGCACGGCGTCGCTCGCCGGATAGACGATAGCGGAACGGCTCGATCCAAAGCGCGCATCGAACGTGGTGGCTGCGAGCGGGGCCGCAGGCAAAGCCGCCGCAGCAAGCGGAGCCTGATCGGCATCGGCGCTGACCCAGGCGGCAGCGCCAGCTGCGATCGCGAGCGCGGCGAACACAAGCGCAATCGTCTCCGACCGACCGATACGGCCGCGCAACAACAGCACTGCTACACTCACGTCGTCGGAAGGCATCACAACCCCAATACACTCCCCATCGGATGGCCTCAAGCTGGGCGTCCGACCCCACGGGGAGATTCGACCCGTCGTGGCATAGAATGGACAAGACTGCGGCATAATCTAGACAAAAGCCAGATAAGTTTATCCGGCCACACTGCAACCGAGACGAGCGGCCCCTTCAAAAAGGCGCGTGAATTGAGAAAAACGACTTCAAACCCAATAGCTTGGAGAGAATCATGAGCAGCATGCCTCATGATCTGAACCGTTTTGTGGCGGCTCAGGAGCCGGTTTATTCGCGCGTGGTCGTGGAGCTGGCCGCGGGGGCGAAGCAAAGCCACTGGATGTGGTTCGTTTTCCCGCAGATCGCGGGGCTCGGCTTTTCGGCCATGGCGCAGCGTTATGCGATCGGCTCACGGGGGGAGGCCGAGGCCTATCTCGCCCATCCCGTGCTCGGCCCGCGCCTGATCGAATGCACCCGCCTCGTGCTCGGCGTGGGCGGCAAGACCATCTACGCCATTCTCGGCTCGCCCGACGATCTCAAGTTTCGTTCGTCGATGACCTTGTTCGATGCCGTCTCAGACAACCCAATCTTCGCGGAGGCGCTCGAAAAATATTATGCTGGCGAGAAAGATCCGGCGACGCTTGCAACTCTGGAGCGCATGGCGAACTCTTGAGCCGTAAAAAAACAACTCACACGCGAGCTGCGGTGCGATGAGCACGATGTGCCCCGACGACGGATAAACCTGCGATTAATCCAGTCAATTTACGGTGTCGGTACACATTTTCCTTACCGTGATTGGTCCAGTCGCATGAAGCTTGGCGCCCTGCTCACGATTTCAATCGTCTCTTTGTCCACCGTCGGCGGCGGTATCTCACTCTACGTCGCCGCCTCGAAATATCAGACCATGGGCCAGGTCTCCGTCGCGCAAGCCCGGCTTGCGGTGGTGCGGGCCGCCGGTGACATTCCGCGTTATCTCAACCCCGAACGCGGCTTTGCCACCAATATCCTGTTTGGACCGCCGTCGATTGACCCCAAGCAGCGCGCCGAGCTCGATACCTACCGCAAGCACACCGATGGCGCAGTCGACAAGATGATGGAGGTGCGCAAGCAGCTCTCCGGGCTCGATGATGCCGATGCGGTGGCGAGCGCCATCGATGCGCTGAAGGTGAAGTTCTCGGCCCTGCGCGAGATGATGGACCAGGGCCTCGCTAAGCCGCCGGAAGCGCGCCGCGACGCCGCAAAGGCTGCCGTCGCCGGGAATAGCGCCTTCAACACTGCGGTCGCCGGCCTGCTCGATGGCCAGGTGCGCAAGCTCGCCGCGCTCGACGGCGATGCCTTCCGCCAGGCCACCTATGCCAACGTAGCGTGGGCGCTGCGCGACATCGGCGGCCTCAATGCGAGCATCCATAAGGCCCTTGTCAGCGCCAAGCGCCCGGCCACCGAAGCCGAGATCAAGGAGCTCTATCGCAGTCAGGGCCGAACCGATCAGATCGAGCTCACGCTGGAGGAGTTGCGCAAAAATCCGGCGACGCCGCCCTCGGTCGTTGCAGCGCTGCAGCGCATGACCGAGGCGTACACGCAGCGCTTCGGCAATGAGTTGAAGATGGTGAAGGACGGCGCCGCGACCGGCAAGTACGAGCACGACGTCGGCGCCTTCTATGTGGAATCCCAGCTCGGCCTCGGCGCTATCATCGGTGTGCGCGACGCGTTCTACGACCATGCCGAGCAGACTCTCGGCGCGGCCTATTCGGCGGCTCGCGTCAGCTTTTTCGTGGCGCTCGCGGTGCTCGTGATCTTTGTTGCCGCCAGCGCCGGTCTGATCGTCATGGTCCGCCGCCGCATCTGCCAGCCGATCGTGGATCTCACGGCGTCGATGGAACGCCTTGCCGGCGGCGACATGAACAGCGCGATCGCGGGATTGGAGCGCGACGACGAGATCGGCGCGATGGCAGCAGCCGTCGGCGTGTTCAAGGACAACATGGTCAGGGCCGACGCGCTTGCCGCCGAGAAGGCGGCCGACAGCGACGTCAAGGTGCGCCGCGCCCAGATGCTCGACGAGCTCGCCCGCAGCTTCGAAACCAAGGTCACCGAGCTGATCGGCGGTCTCTCCGGCGCCTCGGCGGAGATGGAGACCACCGCGCAGTCAATGTCCTCCACCGCAAATGCCGCCAACCGGCAGGCTGGCCTGGTCGCCACCGCCTCTGAGCAGACATCGAGCAACGTGCAGACGGTGGCCAGCGCCACTGAGGAGCTGACCTCCTCGATCTCCGAGATCGGCCGCCGCGTCGCCCAGTCCACCGAGATCGCCGCCCGCGCCGTCGGCAATGCGCGGCGCACCGGCGATACCGCGCGTTCACTGGCCGAAGGCGCGCAGAAGATCGGCGACGTGGTGACCTTGATCCGCAGCATCGCCGAGCAGACCAATCTCCTGGCGCTGAACGCGACCATCGAGGCCGCACGTGCCGGTGAGGCCGGCCGTGGCTTCGCGGTGGTGGCCTCCGAGGTCAAGTCGCTGGCTGAGCAGACTGCGAAAGCGACTAGCGAGATTTCCGAGCAGATCACCTCGATCCAGACCGCCAGCGACGAGACGGTCGCGGCGATCCAGGACGTCGTCAACGTCATCACCGAGATCGACCAGATCGGCGTCGCGATTGCCTCCGCGATCGAGCAGCAGGGCTCGGCGACAACCGAGATCTCGCGCAGCGTCCAGGACGCCGCGCGCGGTACCCGCGACGTCAACAGCAACATTTCCGGCGTGCAGCAGGCGGCCGACCAGACCGGTCAGGCGGCTCAGCAGGTGCTCTCGGCAGCGTCGCAATTGTCGTCGCAGTCGCGCGACCTCGCTGGCCAGGTCAACCGCTTCCTGTCGGAGGTGCGCGCGGCGTGACGGTTCCATGACCGGGGATTTCTCGATCGAGTACGACGAGGCAACTTGATCGCGCCAAGATTTGCGGTTCCCATCTGCAGCGTTGTTTTTCACAGGAGACGCACCGATGAGGAAATTGTTTCTGATTGCCGCACTCGCCAGCTTCGCGGCGAGTTCGGCCTTTGCGCAGGACAGCTGCGACAGCAAGGCGACGGGCAAGGACGGCAAGCCGCTGGCCGGCGCTGCCAAGGCCTCGTTCATGAAGAAGTGCATGGCCGACAGCTGCGAGACCAAGGCGGTCGGCTCCGACGGCAAGAAGCTCGCCGGCGCCGCCAAGACCAGCTTCATGAAGAAGTGCGAAGCGGGCGGCTAAGTTCGGTATTTCTACGGCCCGCTCCGCCCGGTGCTCCAGGCGGGGCGGCACTTCTCAGCTACGCAGGCTTATTAGCTGCGCAAGCCTGGCGCCTCGTGGCCGCTGCGGGCGACATATTCGGTGTAGCCGCCACCGTATTGATGAATGCCGTCCTCGGCCAGCTCGAGCACCCGGTTCGACAGCGCCGCCAGGAAGTGGCGGTCATGCGAGACGAACAACATGGTGCCTTCGAACTCCGCGAGCGCGCCGATCAGCATCTCCTTGGTCGCGAGGTCGAGATGGTTGGTCGGCTCGTCCAGCACCAGGAAGTTCGGCGGGTCATACAGCATCTTGGCCATCACCAGCCGCGCCTTCTCGCCGCCCGACAGCACCCGGCACCGCTTCTCGACATCGTCGCCGGAGAAGCCGAAGCAGCCGGCCAGCGCGCGCAGCGAGCCTTGGCCTGCCTGCGGGAAGGCATCCTCCAGCGACTGGAACACGGTCCGGTCGCCGTCGAGCAGGTCCATCGCGTGCTGGGCGAAATAGCCCATCTTCACACTGCCGCCGACCGTCACCGTGCCGTCATCGGGATCGGCCGCCCCGGCCACGAGCTTCAGCAATGTCGACTTGCCGGCGCCGTTGACGCCCATCACGCACCAGCGCTCGCGGCGGCGAATTCCGAAGTCGAGCCCGTCATAGATCCGGCGGCTGCCATAGCTCTTGTGCACGCGCTTCAGGCTGACCACGTCTTCGCCGGAGCGCGGCGCCGGCAGGAACTCGAATGCGACGGTCTGGCGGCGCTTCGGCGGCTCGACGCGCTCGATCTTGTCGAGCTTCTTCACCCGGCTCTGCACCTGCGCCGCGTGCGAGGCCCGCGCCTTGAAGCGCTCGATGAACTTGATCTCCTTGGCCAGCATCGCCTGCTGACGCTCATACTGCGCCTGCTGCTGCTTTTCGTTCAGCGCGCGTTGCTGCTCGTAGAACTCATAGTCGCCGGAATAGGTGGTGAGCTGGCCGCCGTCGATCTCGACGACCTTGCCGATGACGCGGTTGATGAACTCGCGATCATGCGAGGTCATCATCAGTGCGCCTTCATACCCCCTGAGGAACTGCTCCAGCCAGATCAGGCTTTCGAGATCGAGATGGTTGCTCGGCTCGTCCAGCAGCATCACGTCCGGGCGCATCAGCAGGATGCGGGCCAATGCCACGCGCATCTTCCACCCCCCCGAGAGCTTGCCGACATCGCCGTCCATCATTTCCGGGCTGAAGCCGAGACCCGACAGCGCCTCGCGCGCGCGGCTGTCCAGCGCATAACCGTCGAGCTCCTCAAAGCGGGCCAGCACGTCGCCATAGCGCGCGATGATCTCGTCCATTTCGTCGGCGCGGTCCGGATCGGCCATCGCGGCCTCCAGCTCCTTCAGCTCGGTCGCGACAGCCGAGACGGGGCCTGCGCCGTCCATCACCTCAGCGACCGCGCTGCGGCCGGACATCTCGCCGACATCCTGGTTGAAATAGCCGATCGAGATACCGCGATCGAGCGACACTTGGCCCTCGTCCGGCTGTTCCTGCCCCGCAATCATACGGAACAGGGTCGATTTTCCGGCGCCGTTGGGGCCGACAAGGCCGATCTTCTCGCCCTTCTGCAGCGCTGCCGAGGCTTCGATGAAGAGGATCTGGTGGCCGACTTGCTTGCTGACGTTATCGAGGCGGATCATGGGGGCTCAAGAGCGTGGACCGATTTACCGCCGCTCTTAGTCCATGCTGCGCCGCAGTGGAAGGCGCTTTTCGCGCTTCCGCGCCCTCCCCTTCAAAGCCGCCTAGTCCCGTTTGAAATATTGCACCTCCTATTTGTGTGCCGGCATCGGCATTGTGCCCTGCATCTGGTGCGACGACGTGTCCGACACTGGCGTCGCCGGCGCTCGATGCCGCATCTTCATACCGAGACCGCCGCCCGGCTGATTGACGTCCGGAACAATGGCGACGTTGAGCATCATGCCGGCGTCCTCGTGATCGAGAATATGACAATGCAGCACATATTCCCCGATGTAGCGGTCATACCGGGTGCGGATATGCACCTGAAAATTATTCTCCACGAAGATCGTGTCGCGGAAGGTATGGCGCATGCCGCAATATTGGTTGGCCAGCTGCTGGCTGTCTCCCGAAACTATTCCGGGCATGCAGTTGCCGTCCTTGTCATAGATCGATTGCTGCTGCCCGTTCTGAAGCGTCATGGTAACATCCATCACCTCGAACGGATTGACGTGGATGTGGAAGATGTGCGGCTCGCCCTGCGCACTCAAAATCCAATCATCCGTGGTGTTGACCTGGCGCGTGATGTTGACGACATCGGGATCGTAGGACTGGCCATTGACCTGAAACAGCGGGAAATTGCTTCCCGGCGGCGGTCCCTTGATGGTGAAAACAGCCTTCTGCGTGTCGGTGCCGGATGGCGGCGCCAGCGCGACGAAGGGCGCCCAGGGATCGAGATCACCCGTCTTCAACCCATCGCGAACGGCAGCCGGTAGCTGCGGGTTGGCGTCATAGAGCGCCTGCTCGACATAGACGCGCAGGTCTGTCGTCACTGCGGTCCCACCGCGGACGTGAACATAGGCCAGAAGTTGTGGTGTCGACGGTCCCTGGCCGCCGGCGCCGTTGCTTGCGCGCTCCTGCGCGGGAGCGGCCTGGTCCAGCAGGCAATAGTCGCCCTCGTCCGGGAAGACGACCAGGACGTCGCTGCGATATCCCGGCTGCAGATAGTTCGATTCCATCACGCCGCCGGTGGTGCTGGCGTGGATCTGATGCAGCTTGGTCCTGGTCAGCCCATCGGACGCAATCTCGAACTGCGGGATCAGAGTATCCGGCGAAGCCAGACAGGTCGTTAGCAGGTCGGGAAGCTGCTCACGACGATTGCCCGTGAGTGCCGACGTCGCGATCAGATTGTTGCCCCGGACCGGCTTTGCCCGCACGATCTGCACATTGATGGTGTCGTGAATGCCCGCATGCACGAACCGCCAGCGCTGGATTTGGCCGGCTGGCAATGTGATGGTCGGCTGCACCACGCCGTTGATGCTGGTGAAGCGGCCATTGGTGTCCCAGATCGATGGCGAATCCAGCTGCAGCGAGAAATTTTCGACGACGCCCGGACTGACCGGATTGCCCTCTGTCGGCAATGGACAGATCCAAGGCGCATTCTGAACCGCCTGGCTGCTGCTGGCGTTGTAGAGGCCCTGGCTGGTCCAGATCTGCTGCCAGGGACCGCCCGGCTGGTTGGGCTGATTGGCGAAGCAGGCATAGGCGATTTGCTGAAACAGGAAGAACTGCTCGGGCAGCGGCGTGCCATTGACGTCGTGCAAGATCGTATCGATGTCGGCGATCGGACGAGGATTGCCGGGCGACGGCGGCGTGTACGGACTGTTACCGCGCACCACCAGTACGCCGGAGGCGCCGCTGGCGACCTGCACGGCCGTCGATCCGTGGCGATGGGCGTGATACCAGAACGTTCCGGCGGGATGGTCGGCCGGGATGTTGACCTCATAGGGAAACTGCGTCTGCGGCGTGATGTTGAGCAGCACGTTGTCGCTATTTCCCGCCGGCGACACGTGCAGGCCATGGGTGTGCAGGTTGGTGGTGTTGAAGCAGCTCACGCCGGGCGGCAGGCCCAGGCCCGACGGCGGACTTTCGAGGCAACTCGGATCGTCGACATTGAGCTTGTTGACCAGGTTGACGCGCAGCGTATCGCCCGGCCTGACATTGATCAGGGGCCCCGATTTGCAACCGCCGTAGGAGCGCAGCTCGACCGGATCGTCGCCGTTCGGCTGCGGGTCGGTCGGATCGGGGTTGTTGATAGTGAAATGGGCGCGGACGAAATCGAGCCGCGCGGTGACGATCGGGCCATTCCGCGACACCATTCCTTGCGGCCGGCACGGACCGGGCTGGGCCGTGAGTGGCACCGCGGCGGCCGCAGGAGCGCCCTCCTCGACCAGAACCGGCGGTGCTTCGAACGGGTGGACCTTCTGGGCAGCGGCCGTGACGTTGACGGCGAACGCCGCGACCAGCGCGGCGACAAGCAGGCAGGCGCTTCTCATGAGCTCTCTCCCCATGCGCACGCCATCAGGCGCACGTTCGCACAAGGAGAATACCGGTCGCTCAAACCGTCAAGCGTGTGGGATCACAAACATTCAATCCTTGAAAGATTTTTCGCCGCAGGGCCTGTCGCTGCACGCCAGCGGAATTCAAGGCTCCAATCCGGCGGTGCGCAGCGCGTCGGCAAATTCTGATGACGCCAGATGGCGCAGCAGATCTCCGGCCTGCTGACGTCGCGACGACGCCGTCATCAGGCCGGCGGAGAAGATGGCCGGAATCTGCAATGCAAAGGGGATCGGTCCGACGACCTCGATGCCGTCGACCTGCTTGAGCTCGCTGATCTGCTGAACCGCAAGGTCCGCCTCGCCCGAAACCAGCCGCGCCGCAGTCAGGCCCGACGGAATGACGACCGCCTTGGCGTTGATCTCCGCGGCAATTCCCATTCGTTCGATCAGGCTAGCGAACAGGATGCCGCTGGCGCCGATCCGCGAATAGGCCACCCGCGCAGCCAGCAACGCATCGCGCAATCCTGCTTCGTCAGCGACATCGGGATGTGGTGCACCGGCTCTCACCGCAAGACCGACATAGGAGCGCGCAAGATCCACGCAGCTCGCGGCGATCACCTTTCCTTCATCGGCAAGCTCATGCAGGCCCTCGCGCGTGAGAATGACGAGATCGGCCGCATCGCCTGCGCGCAGCCGCTCCAACAGTGCCAGCGTCGGTGCAAAATCTGCGTCGATGCGGCAGCCAATGGTGCTGACATAGGGTTCGACAAGCTGTTGCACCGCGGTTTTCACGGCCAGGGTCGAAAGCACGCGTACCATTTCACTCATCAATTCAGGCCCGCTGCAGGAGCTTGAGCGCCGCGCTAAGACGCACGCTACGTTTGCCGGCCAGTGCCGTTGCCTCGAAGCGCGCGCTGTCCATGTCGCAGGTGCCGGCAAAGCCGATGCCCACCTCATGGCCGCCGAAGATCAGGTCGACGCCACGCGCTGGCGTGTGCTCCTGATTGAGGATCTGGCCCTTCCAGCGGCCATGCTCGGAGGCGTAGGCGCCGAGATAGTAGAAGTAGTTGTCGCCGCCCAGGATGCGACCCTCGTTGAGCAGCATCACGCCCGTCAGGCCGCCGTCGACACCATCGAGCAAACGGAGGTGGATGGAATAGAGTCCGTTGACGATGCCGCCCGCGCCGGTCGCGCCGGTCGCCGGCAGCGACGGCTCGTCGACCGGCGTCAGGACGGACTGAAACGGCACGCCGGGCAGTTCCTTGAGCTCACCTGCAAAACGGTAATTTCTGCCATCGGCGCGGCCACGGGCCAGCAAGGTGGCGTCGTCGGTGCCCGCCATGGCTGAGTAATGTGGATCAGGATTGTGGCGGCTGGTCCTGATCTCGATCGCGATCTCTTCGCCGATGGCCTCGAATGATCCGATATGGGCGAAGGCCGAACTGCCGCCGAGCATCCGGCCGCCACGCGCATACATGACGCCACGCCCCGGCGTCGGGCCGAGTTGATACCTGCTTGTGTAGAATCCTCCGAACACAGCCGCGCTCCCCCACGGGCTGGACACTGTCAGCAATGATTAGCACGGCCGCAAATTCAATGGGAAGCGGCGACGTCGCCAACGTGCTGTTACAACGCAGCCGTCACGAAACAAATCCGCCGGAGCGAAACTCCGGCGGATCATGCTGTCAGCCCTTTGTCGAAGGAGGCGATATTCAGCGACTGACGGCTCAGGCTGCAGCCTTCGCGCCGGTCGGAACCGTCGAAACCGTCTTGAGGATCTGCGACGCGATCTGGTAGGGGCAGCCCTGCGAGTTCGGGCGGCGATCTTCCAGATAGCCCCTGTAGCCATTGTTGACGAAGGAGTGCGGCACGCGGATTGACGCACCGCGGTCGGCCACACCCCAGCTGAAGGTGTCGATCGAGGCGGTCTCGTGCTTGCCGGTCAGGCGCATGTGATTGTCAGGGCCATACACCGCGATGTGGTCGGCACGGTTGGTCTTGAAGGCCTCCATCAGCTGCTCGAAATAGTCTTTGCCGCCGACTTCGCGCATGTACTTGGTCGAGAAGTTGGCGTGCATGCCGGAACCGTTCCAGTCGGTGTCGCCGAGCGGCTTGCAGTGGAACTCGATGTCGACGCCGTACTTCTCGGTCAGGCGCAGCATCAGATAACGGGCGATCCACATCTGGTCGGCGGCAGTGCGCGAGCCCTTGCCGAAGATCTGGAATTCCCACTGGCCCTTCGCGACCTCCGCGTTAATGCCTTCGTGGTTGATGCCGGCCGCAAGGCAGAGGTCGAGATGCTCTTCCACCATCTTGCGCGCGAAGTCGCCGACGTTTTTGTAGCCGACGCCGGTGTAATACGGGCCCTGCGGCGCCGGAAAGCCTGATGACGGGAAGCCGAGCGGACGGCCGTCCTTGTAGAAGAAATATTCCTGCTCGAAACCGAACCACGCATCCGCGTCGTCCAGGATGGTCGCGCGCGAGTTCGACACATGCGGCGTCTTGCCGTCCGGCATCATGACTTCGCACATCACCAGAGCACCGTTGGTGCGGGCGGCGTCGGGATAAACCGCAACCGGCTTCAGCACGCAATCGGAGCTGTGACCTTCGGCCTGCATGGTGGACGAGCCGTCGAAGCCCCAGAGAGGCAGTTGTTCCAAGGTCGGGAAGGAGGAAAATTCCTTGATCTGAGTTTTGCCGCGGAGATTCGGCACCGGCTTGTAGCCGTCGAGCCAGATGTACTCGAGCTTGTATTTCGTCATTGAGCCTCTCTGTTAAATCGAAAGGTGGGAGGCCAGAAGCACTGGGCCTGCCCCGCTTACCCGGCCACGATCGGCCGGCCTCTCTTAAGCACGTAACGTGCCAAATACTGCGGCGCGGCGCCGCACCCGACGCAGGTGCGAAAAGGGTCTTTCCCCAGCTTTTCGGAACACGCGGGGTGCGACATAGCATCGCGTCTAGCGCGTGGCACGCGTTCTGGGGGCCGCGGCGCAGTCACGAATCCCGCTTGTTTCAGTGGCATCGCGGCCCGCCACACGACCTCCGATCAAGACGGCGGCAGTCGCACGAAATGTTTGGAAACGCTTTCGCGCGGCTTCGCAACCTTCGGCCCGGCCCAGATGTTGGTCTCCTGCCGGCTGCTTCGCAGGAAGCAAACCACGAACTGCCTACAAAACGCGCAAGTGCTGATTTCCTTTTCATCACATTGCATTCCCCGGAGCACCGCCAAATATCCGAATCGGTAAACCACAAGAGAACAAGTCGAGCGCACCATTTGTTGTGTTCAATGGAAAGGAGATCGAGATGAACACCAATGTTGGTCAGGGATCCGCAAGGATCTATCAATTTCCGCGCGGGGGCCGAGCAGCCCTCGATGAACGTCGTTACGGCGAGGTCGAAACCAGCCGAGAGCAGGCTCCCGCTCTGCAGCCGACGATTTGCAGCGGCAGCTGGTATCATGAGGAGGCAATCCAAGAAACCAAGCCGGCATGGGACCGCTAATGCCGATATCAACCGTACGAGCGGCCTGGCGCCGTCTCGATTGAAGGGTCGGAACGTCAACGTTCCGGCCCTTTGTTTTCGAGGGATTCGCAAGCCGTGGCCGGCCGATGCGCGTGGCGGATCGCGACCTCACCGGCTTTGCTGATCATCAGTGTCAGGCCCCCGCCGGAATAGCGCGGCCCCGACCATCCGAACCGCCTGGCAAGCGTCACTTGGCCGGCATCGATCTGCAGGAAGGAACGCGGTCGCAGGCCATGCCAGGGCCGCTGCCGCCGATGTGAAACTTGATCGATCCATGGCGCCCCCCGAAAATACACCGGTATCACCGGCCGACTCGTGAACGGAACCGGCTTTGACATGATTTCACCGGCACGGCTGATGGGGTAGGCTGAGTGGATGTCAGAGACCCCTGCCCGTCATCTCAATCTCGAAGGCGCGAGCAATTTTCGCGACCTCGGCGGCTACCTCACCAGTGACGGCCGCACGATCCGCTGGCGGCAAATGTTCCGCTCCAATCACCTGGGCCACCTGACCGAGGCCGACATCGCGATCGTGCGTCAGCTTGGCGTCCGCAGTGCGTTCGACTTCCGCGGCCGCGAGGAGCGGGCGGCAGCGTTGTGCGGCATCGCCGACATCACCGTGCATTCGCTGCCGATCGAGCCTACCGTCGTGGCCACTCTGCGTGCACGCCTCGCCGCCGGTCGGCTCACGGCCGAGGATGCGCTGGAGATCATGCGCGAGTCCTACCGGAACTACGTCCACCTCAGCACCGACAGTTTCCGTGGATTGTTCACGCATCTACTGGAGGATCGTGCGCCGCTGGTGATCCATTGCACAGCGGGCAAGGACCGCACCGGCTTTGCCTGCGCGTTGATCCTGCATGCGCTCGGCGTCCCCGATGACGTGATCGCGGACGATTATCTCCTGACCAACCGCTTCTACCGGCGCGATCCCGCCGCCAGCACGGACCTGCCTGACGATGTCAGGGACGCGATTGGGTCGGTCCATGCCTCGTTTCTGACCGCCGGGTTCGAGGCGGTGCAGACCGACTATGGCGGCCTCGACGGCTATCTCAGGGATGGCCTCGGTATCGGCACGTCGGAGCGCGCCGCCCTGCAGGCGCGCTATCTGGCGGCTTGATGACCGCCCTCAGGCGGCGTCGGCCGACTCGGCCTCGGCGGCTTCCAGCGCATCGAGATCGGCGATGACCTCCTCGAACGCGGTAATCGCCTGCTGCACGGCTGCGATCTGCATCAGCTCCCAGCCAGTGACCGGGCCGGCGCGGTTCTGCAGGGCGACCACCAGGTCGCGGCGCTGCTCCTTGAGCTGAACCAGCGGCAAACCATGGTCCGGCAGATGTCTCATCATGGCGAAGCTCCAACACCCCTGTCCTTCAAGGCTCGAAGGTACCGGGCCGTCCTCGCGATCAGCTTACGAAAGCCGAGCTAATTTTAGCGATTTGGCTCCGGTCAACTACGGACCGCGCCTCAGGTGCCGACACCATCGCGTGACAAAGTGCCTTGGTCGAGCAGGCCGTCGCCCAATCGCTCATATGGAGATGCTCGTCGGCGCCATCGTCCATGATCGCCAGCGGGATCTGCCCTTCCGTGCACCAGCGCTTCATCAGCGCCCAGCGCTTGAACAGATTGACCTCGCGCCGCGCGGCAACCTCGGCGATGCGCGTTTCCAGCTCCTCCGACAATGCAAGCTTTCCGGATGTCGTCACGAGGGCAGCCGTGTATTGCAGGTCCATCAGCACGACATCCATCGGTAATCCTGCCAGCCATCCCAACCCGACATCGATCGCCGCGACGACCGCGTCGAAATTGTAGCTGTCCTTGTGGTAGATGGCGTTGGTGCCGACCTGCCAGATTACGAGCGCCGGCGCTTCCGCGATCACATCGCTTTCAAAACGAGCAAGCTGTTCCGGCGATTCCTGGCCGCCTATTCCGCGATTGATGATATCGATCATGCGGCCGTAGAAGGTGCTTTCCTGTCGAAACAGCTGCTCCAGCCGGTAGGGATAAGGCACCACATCCCCCACGCCTGCGGTCGATGAGGATCCTATCGCGACAACACGCGTCCTGCGCTGTCGGTTCAGGCTGTCGCGAAAATGAGGAAGCGGATGGTCGAAGGACACGAGATCGGGATGAGTATTGCAGGCTGGTGCGTCCGTCATTTGTCCCCCCCGTTTTTCGCCATCGCTCTCCGGTTGCATCGTCCTGCGAACCTCGCGCCATTGCAAGTCCCCTGCGTCGCAGCGATAGTAAGATATCGAAGCTGATCGGGACGAACGCGAAATGAACGGGACTGTCATCGTGATTACGGGGGCGTTGGGCGCGCTGGGCAGCAAGGTTGCCGAGATGGCGCTGGCGCGCGGCGCCCGTGTCGCCGGCGTCGACCACGCACAGGCGCAACTGCCCGCGACCGACGACCGGATCGAGCTCGGCGGCGTCGATCTCTCTGACGCCGCGCAGGCCAAGACGGCGATGGATGCTGTTGCGACGCATTTCGGCCGGCTTGACGCGCTGATCAACGTCGCCGGAGGCTTCACCTTCGAAGCCGCCGCCGATGGCGACGGCAGCGCCTGGCCGAAGATGTACCAGCTCAATGTGCTGACCGCGCTGAATGCCTCACGCGCTGCCCTGCCGCATCTGGCGCGCTCGAGCGCCGGGCGCATCGTCAATGTCGGCGCCATGGGCGCGCTGCAGGCTGGTGCCGGCATGGGCCCCTATGCGGCCTCCAAGGCCGGCGTGCACCGCTTGACCGAGGCGCTGGCAGCCGAGTGGAAAGGCAAGATCACCGTCAACGCGGTGCTGCCCTCGATCATCGACACCGCAGCCAATCGCGCCAGCATGCCGAAAGCAGATTTCGATAAATGGGTCTCCCCGCAGGAGCTGGCCGAAGTGATCCTGTTTCTGGCGAGTGACGCCGCCAGCGGCGTCACCGGCGCGTTGATACCGGTGGCTGGGCGGGTATAGCGTTTTCGAGCGAAGTGGACGGCGGTTGGCGTCAAGAAAACGCGTCAAACCAAAAGGTCGCGAGCTACAGCGGAAACCACTTTACGCTGCCATGTGTCTTCGCATGCCGCTAGACTTGCGGCGCCTGAGTCGCCCCTCGTATCGCAAGCTCTTGGATCCCGCTTGGAAACCGCGCTTTACCTGCCCGTCAAACGCTTTCTCGAAACCCTCGGCTTTCAGGCCAAGGGCGAGATCGGCGGCTGCGACGTGGTCGCGCTCAAGGGGGACGATCCGCCTGTCGTCGTGATTTGCGAGCTCAAGCAGGCCTTCAATCTCGAGCTTCTGATGCAGGCGGTCGATCGCGCCGGCGCGTGCGACGAGATTTGGATCGCCGCAAAACTGTCGGTACGCGGCAAGGGCCGCGAGAGCGATGCGCGCTACCGCAATCTGTGCCGACGGCTCGGTTTCGGCATGCTGGGGGTCACCGATCACGGTGATGTCGAGGTGCTGGTGCCGCCTCCAACCGCGGCGCCCCGGCGCAATCCGAAGCAGCGCTCGCGCCTGGTCAGCGAGCACCAGCGCCGCAAGGGCGACCCAGTGCTGGGCGGCTCGACACGTGCGCCCATCATGACCGCTTACCGTCAGCAGGCCCTGGCCTGCGCCGCCGCGATGGCCGCTGGCCCGCAGCGCGTACGCGATCTGCGCCCCCGGATCCCGGACGCGCCCAAGATCCTGCAGCACAATGTCTATGGCTGGTTCGACCGCACCGAGCGCGGCATCTACGCGTTGACCGACGCCGGCCGCGCGGCCTTGCAACGCTGGCCTCAGGATTCCCACATGCAGGACCAAGGGCTCGGCGTTCGCGAGATGGTGAGCGCATAGCAGGCTTGTGCTGCGAATTTCATATTGCAATGCAACATAGAGGCTCCTAGGTATCCCGGATCATTCACGAGGCCCCCATGAGCGAAGACTGGAATACCAAGTACGGCACGCGGCGAGTGCGGCGCGATCCGCCGACTCTGGAAGAAGCGATTTTTGCCGCTTCCGGCATCACCGATGACGTGCAGGCGCAGGCGGAGATCGCCTCGGCGCTGATGGGTCTTCCGCTCGAGCAGGTGCTGCCCGAAGTGAAGAAAGCCAGCCGCGTCGCGGCTCGCACCAATACGCGCGTCGTCATGGCCGATCAGGGCACGACGCAACGCGCCGTGGTGGTCGAGCGCCGCACCGCGCGCCGCTTCAACTTCGCCCCGCGCACCGGGACCTGAACGGCTCAGCGCTTCAGCTGGACGGGTACTGAAACGACGAGAGCGCGACAGCTGATAGCCCGCTGCCGCGCTCTCGTCTTTTGAATGTGCATCGACGTCAGGCGGCGCGCTTGGCGCCATACATCCGGCTGACGATCTTCCAGCAGATGCGGTTGAGCTGGAAAAAGACGCGCGCGGCAGCGAGCGGCATGTCGATCACAAGTTTCGTCATCTCGTTCTGCGGCTGCTGCGTCAGATCGATCGTGCCGGTGGATTCGCCGCGCTCGAACACCAGATTGGCGCCGAACTTGGCGGCCAGCGCACGCATCGCATGGTTCTCCGCGCCGGTGGTGACGCGCAAGCGACGATAGCCCCTCCAGCGGGCTTCCGCGATCACCCGCTCAAACAGTAGGCTGCCGACGCCACGCCGGCGCATGCAGGCTTCGACGCTGAAGGCGATCTCCGGCAGCCGGTCCTCGGAATGCTCCGGCGGATGCAGTTCGGCCGCGCCACGCACCATGCCATTTTCCATGTAGGCGACGATGGTGGTGCCGTCTGCGGCGCATTTGGCGGCATAGCGCTCGATGAAGCCGTCATCGAGAAAGCCGTTGAAGCGATCATGACGGCTGTCGGCATCGAGGCGCAACAGATGGTCGCGCAACAGCGGCAGCTCTTCGTGCTGGCTCAGCGTCCGCACATAGCCGAAGCCCTGCCGGGGGCGAAAGGTATCGATCTGTGGCACTGCTAAAACTCCTCTTGGAAGCCCTCGAGGAGGCGTTGAATCCCTAGATCAATCTATATTGTGCATCGCAACATAGAATTCAAGCCCTGCGTTCTGCAGGACGACCTTTCGCGCTGGATCAGGCAATGCGTCGTTAACGGCCAGCACGCCCCCGTAGTCATACGAGAACGAGTTGGGTCTGGGTGACGATCGCGAGCAGTTTCCCGTCTTCGGTTTCCAGCCGGGTCTGCCACACCTGAGTACGGCGACCCCGATGCACGGGCGTGGCGGTCGCGACCACTGTCGTTCCTTCCTTCGCGCCGCCAATGAAGTTGGTCTTGCTCTCGATCGTGGTGGTGCCCTTGGCGTCATCAGGCAGGTTGATCACGGTCGCGGCCGCGCCGACGGAATCGGCGAGCGCCATGATAGCCCCACCATGGATCGTGTGATGCAAGGTGCAGAGATCCGGCCGCACCAGCATGCGCGCGACAACGCGGTCAGGCTGGGCTTCGGTGAAGACGACACCCTTCAGTTCGGCGAACGGCATCTTCAAGGAGTTGATCTTTTCGAGCGGCGTCATTCCTGCCCCTTCACGCGACGTTAACGACGAAGAATGACGCGCGCACGCGGTCACGGCAATGACCTCGGAGGTCATTGCCGGCTTAGTGTTGTCAGCTCACGCCTGCTCGACGCCGCACCATTCGGCGATGAACAGCGCCGTGGCCTTGGTCGATTGGCGCAGCGAATCGAGCTCGACATATTCGTTGAAGCCGTGCATCGCCGCGCCGCTGGCGCCGAAGCACAGGCTCGGAATGTCGTAGTCGAGCCCGTAGAACCGCGTGTCGGTCAGCGCAGTGAACACGAGATCCTGCACTTGGCCGCCGAACACCGCGTTGAAGGCCCGGCCGAACGCCGCTTCCGGCTCGGCCGAATCCTTCAGCTCGTAACCCTCGGAGAGGAAGCCCGACCATTCCACCGTCGGCGGGTTGTTGGACAGGAAGCGATGATTGCGCGCCGCACTGGCGACGCAGGCCAGGATCTCATTTTGGCAATCCTTGATCGACCAGCCCGGCAGCACGGCGATGCGGCAATCGACGTCGCACCAGGCCGGCACGCTTGAGGCCCAGTCGCCGCCCTTGATGATGCCGGGATTGAAGTTGATCGGGTGATTGAGATTCTTGAAGTGGCGATCGGCCTTGGCGCGCTCGTTCCACGCGATCTCGAGCTTTTCGAGCGCATGGACCAGATGATAGGCCGCGGTGATCGCATTGGAGCCCGCGCCGGCCTCGAACACGTGCACCGGGAAGCCGCGCACCCGAAGCCGAAACCAGATCACGCCGACCTGCGAGCGCACCATCTTGCAGCCGGTCGGCTCCGGGATGAAGCAGGCGTCGGCCCGATAGCCGCGCTGCAGGGTGGAGAGCGCGCCGATGCCCGTGCTCTCCTCTTCGATCACGGACTGGAAATGGATTCGCGCCGTCGACTTCAGGCCTGCCGCTTTGATCGCGTCCAGCGCATACAGCGCGCCGATGGTGCCGGACTTCATGTCGCAGGCGCCGCGGCCATACATCTTGCCGTCCTTGATGACGGGCGAGAACGGCGGCGTCTCCCACATGTCGAGCGGCCCCGTCGGCACCACGTCGCAGTGGCCCTGCAGGATCAGCGATTTGCCGGCATTGTTGGACGGACGGTAGGTTCCAACCACGGTGCGAGCGCGCGAGAAATCCGTCTCGACCGGACCAAACCCGCGCAGATCCTTGAGATCGTCGAGATCAATATGCCAGTCGTCGACCTCATAGCCGCGCGTGCGCAGGAGGTCGCCGATCATGTCCTGGCATGGTCCCTCCGCGCCGCGGGTCGACGGAATGGCGACAAAATCGCGCGTGGTGGCAAGCTGCCGGTCAAACCCGGCGTCGACGGCATCGAGAATGCGCTGTTGGGTCTCGCTCGTGATCATTGTCTCAGGGATTCCTCTTGTCGGGCAGCCGATCCAATCACAGTTCCGCTGCGGATTGCAGGCTTTTTGGCGCCGCTTTCAGAATCACAGAGGTCCCCCTACACTTTCGCATGTCCTGCTTGGCTGCGAGCTGAATGGTGAGGAATGACCAACAACCGAAACGTTCTGTATCTGATCATCGGCGTTCTGGTCGTTGCCGTCGGCGTGCTCGGCTTCAACCTCTATCAAGCACGGAAGCAGCCCGAAGGTCTGCAGATCAACGTCGGGCCCAACGGCCTGAAGATCGAGAGCAAGTGATGCGTGGTCCTCTGATGCGCAACCCGTACGAACTATCCGTTTCGACCGCTCTGCTCGGTGCGGCGCTGCTGATCGGCGCGGCAGCACCCGCGCAGGCGCAGACTTACGGCCGCGAGCAGGACATCACCGATCTCCGCCTCGGCCAGCGCGTGATGGTCGATGACGGCACCTGCCCGGCCGGACAGGTCAAGGAGGTGTCCGGCGCCAAGATGACACCGGAAGGCGTTGCGCGCGCCATCAAATGCGTGCCGCGCTTCGGGCCAAAGAAGAGGTAATCCAGCCGGCTGCAAGCGGGCGAAGGCCGCGCGCTTTGTGACGCGCAGCACAGTCCAATGGTTCCCCGACCGGCAAAGCTCGCGCAGCATCAATCGCGAGCATGAGCCATGTTGCAGACCCAGGCCCTCCCGTTCCCAGGCACCATACCCGCTCCCAACGGCGACTTTCGTCGCTACGCCCTGCTCGGCTATGCCTCGATCGCACTGACATTCGGCGGCTTCGGCATCTGGGCCAATTTCGCTCCGCTCGACCGTGCGGCGATCGCACAAGGCACGGTCTCGGTGTCCGGCGATCACAAGGTGGTGCAGCACCGCGAAGGCGGCATCATCCGCGACATCCTGGTCAAGGAGACCCAGCACGTTCATCAGGGCGACGTGCTGTTCCGGCTGCAGCCGACCGAGGCCCAGGCCAATACCGACATCCTGCGCAAGCAGATGGACGCAGCACAGGCCGAGGAAGCCCGGCTGGTCGCCGAGCGGGGCAATGCGCGGCTCATCACCTTTCCGGACAGTCTGCTGCGACGGCAGAATGTTCCGGAGACCGCGATTGCGATCGCCGACCAGCAGCGGCAATTCATCGATCGTCGCAACGGGCTCATCAACCAGGTCAACATCCTGAACTCGCAGATTGCTCAGCAGCAGCAGGAGCTGGCCGGACGCGACCGCCAGCGCGCCTCGCTGACCGACCAGCTCACGAGCTTCAACACACAGATCAACAATGTACGGCCGGCGCTGGCGCAGGGCTTCTTCGCCCGCAACCGCTTCCTCGAGCTCGAGCGCGAGCGCGACCACGTCGAAGGCGATCTCGGCCAGGCGCAGGCCGACGTGGCGAAATTGACACAGACGATCGCGCAGACCCGGCTGCAGATCGAACAGGCCCTGCAGAAATACCAGACCGAGGTTTCGCAGCAGCTCGACACCATCAGAGCCAAGCAGTCCGATCTGCGCGAGAAGATCGTGATCGCCGAGGACGTGCTGCGCCGGATCGACATCCATGCCGAGCGCGACGGCATTGTGATGAACGTGAAGGTTCACACCATCGGCGCCGTTGTGAAGCCCGGCGATACGCTCGCCGAGATCGTGCCGGTCGGCGAAGGCCTCGACGTCATGGCCCACGTCTCGCCGCACGACATCGAGAGCGTCGCGATCGGCCAGAAAGCCGAAGTGCGCTTCCCGAATTTCTCCTCGCGCTCGACGCCGACCATCTTCGGCAAGGTCGCGAGCGTCTCCGCCGATGCCGTCACCGAGACCGGCTCCAAAGACAGCTACTACGGCACACGCGTCGTCATCGACTATTCCGCGCTGCCGCCCGAGGTTGCGAACCACATCCTGCCGGGCATGCAGGCCGACGTGATCATCACGACCGGCGAGCGCACCGCGCTTGAATACCTGGTCGGGCCGATGGTCAACATGCTGGCCAAGACCTTCCGCGAGAAATGAGGGATGTCACGGGGTGCTGGTTGGCAGCTCGGCCATTGCCCCGGTCGCGATGTCGCGGCATCTGACGACCCCGACCAGTTCGATCGCGGCACCCGCCTCGCCTTTGGCCGCAAGGACCGCGCGATGAAATGCAGCGGCATCATTCAGGCCCGCACTGCGCGCCACCTCCATCGACAGCGCCAGCTGCCAGCTCTTCTGGTAGGCCACCGCAGCGAGCCGCGCCGGCAGATCGGCGCCGACGCCAAGCACTGCGATCCGCGCGCTCTGCCCGAACGCCACCCGCCCCAGCACCAGCTCGCCGGCATGCATGCCCATGCTGGCCTGCATCGGCCGGCCAATCTCCGCGGCGACCTTTTCGTTGACGCGGTCGAGCGCAAGGTCGAGCGCACGTGCCGCGTCGACGGCGTCCTTGCAGCCCTGCTCCAGGCCGCGCTGCTCGCCGAACACGGCGAGCACGGCATCGCCGAGAAAGTGATCGACACGGCCGGAGTGACCTTCGACCGCCTGGCCCACGGCACCGAAGAATTCATTCATCAGGAACACAAGATCGTAGGGCAAGCGATCGCGCGCGATCGCGTCGAACTCTCTGAGGTGGACATAGAGCAGGCAGAGCGGCCGGCGCGTGCCGGCGTCAAAACCGCCGTCGGATACGGCGGCCGTCACCGGCTCCGTTCCCGGCGACACCAGCCGCGTCACGACCAGCGGCGCAGTGGGCCGGATCTGACAGGCGAGCCTGACGTTGCCGGTCGGATTGAACGGCGCCAGCGTCGCGCGCTCGGCGCCATCAGGCGGCGCGAGACTTTCATGACCCTCGTCGATCCGCACCCGGCACAGACCGCAGCGAGCGCGGCCGCCGCACTCCGCCACATGCATGAGGCCATGATTGCGGCTGATCTCGAGCAAGGTCGGGCCGACAGCAGACTGGATCTTCTCACCACCCGCATAGCTAATCGCAATCTTCGGTGCAGCCAGCATGTTGAACTGTCGGAACGCGACGCCGACCGCGACCGCCGCGAGGACGATCGCAAAGCCGATCCGCGCGGCAATCTCATACAGCGCAAGCCACGCCGCCTCGGCGACATCGGGCCAGTGCGTCACGCTGCGCATGCGCTCGGCCATGGCGGGATCGGCGAGCAGCGCCGCGACGAACCGGCCCGACACCACGAAGCCCATCAGCGCGGCCATCGGAATGGCGACCGCGAGCACCACCCACAATGGCTTCGTGAGCTGATACCAAGCATCGAACTTGAGCCAGTAATGCAGTCCGAGACAGGCATGGCTCCAGACCAGCAGCAGCAGCACGCTCTGTGTCCAGGCTCCCGCCGGCCAGAGCCAGGCGAGTGCATAGAGATAGCTGTCCTGCACCCCGAACAGCGCATTCGCGACGTGGGTATCGATGATATGCGGCAACAGCAGGAAGGGAATGGCGAGCCCGGTCGCAAGCTGGGCGAGTTCCCAGGCCGGCAAGCGAAGGGTTCCGCGACGCAGCGTCTTCGCCAAAGCGAGCACCACATGAGTGAGCAGCGCTGCACCGAGCACCACCATGCCGGGCCATGAGCGCGTCACCGCGAGGCGCCACTCCTGCACCTCGTCCATCGCTTCCAGGCTGAACAGGCCGACCGCGTGATTGAGAAAATGCGTCGCGGCAAAGGCGAACAGCACCAGGCCCGAGACAAGACGGAGATTTTGAGTCGTCACACCACGCATGATCGCTTCGGCCCGCCCTTGGTCTCCCTTCCGCTACCCGCTCATCATGACGAACTCAAGCAGAGTAGCTCGACGACCCATTGTGTGAGGTCAATCACGGTTGAAACCTGATCGGTCTGGGACAGTCCCGCATGTCCGGCGCGAACCAACGCTCGGGCCCATCGACATCGCGAAGCGAGGGACTTAGCCCATGACGAACGCCACACGCCGAAGCCCACTCGGTCAGGCGCTGCGCGCCTGCTTTCCCGCCCTGATCGCAACCTTCGTGCTCAGCCTGTTCATCAATGCCAGCATGCTGGCCTCGCCGCTCTATTCGATGCAGGTCTATGACCGGGTGCTGACAAGTCGCAGCGTCGGCACACTGGTCATGCTGACCCTGATCGTCGGCATCTTCCTTGCGCTCTACGGCATCCTGGAATTTGCCCGTTCCGGCGTGCTGGCACGCGCCGGCGTGCAGTTCGAAGGCATCCTGCGCCATCCTTTGTTCGAGACCATGATGAAGGCGGAGCTATCGCCGCGCCATCGCTTTGGCCAGCAGGTGATCCGCGACGCCGAGACCATTCGTGACTGCTTGTCCAGCGGCACCGCCGCGGTTGCCTGCGACCTGCCCTGGACGCCGATCTACGTGTTGCTGTGCTTCATGCAGCATGCCTATCTCGGCATTCTCGCGGTGTTCGGCTCGGTCCTGCTGTTCTCACTGGCCTTGTTCACCGAGCTCTACACCCATTCGAGCGTCGACCGCACCAACGCGCTCGCCAACGAGGCCTCGCGCATCGTCGCCGCCGCGCTGCGCAACGGCGAAGTCATCCGTGGCCTCGGTATGGCCGACATCGTGATGGATCGCTGGAGCAATCGCCAGTCGGCGATGGTGCAGGCGCACAGCACGCTTGTCGAGCGCGGCGCGGCCATGCATGCGGTGACCAAGTTCGCGCGCCAGGCCGTGCAGACCTCGCTGCTCTGCATCGGCGCCTGGCTCGCGATCGAGCGTCAGATCTCGCCCGGCGCCATGATGGCGGCTTCGATCATCATGGGTCGCGCGCTGGCTCCGGTCGAGCAGGTCGTCGGACAATGGAAGCGGATCATCGCATTCCGCTCCGCCTATCGTCGGCTCGAGGATCTGTTCCAGGCGCTGCCACTGTCGGCGGCACCGACGGCGCTGCCGACACCGCGCGGCGAGATCCAGGTCGAGAATGCCGTAGTGTGGCCGACGGGCGCGAGCCGCCCCGCGGTCAAAGGTGTGAGCTTTTCGCTGCGCGCCGGTGAGAGCCTCGCCATCGTCGGTGCCTCGGCGAGCGGCAAGTCGTCCCTGGCGCGCGCCATGGCCGGCGTCTGGCCGCTGCGCGACGGCGTGATCCGGATCGACGGTGCCGCCTACAGCCAGTGGGACCAGACCCGGCTCGGCAAACATATCGGCTACCTGCCGCAGGACATCGAATTGTTCTCCGGCACGGTGGCCGAGAATATCGCCCGCCTCGGCAAGGTCGAAGATGACGCGGTGGTCGCCGCGGCCAGAGCGGCCGGCGCGCATGAGGTGATCCTGCGGCTGCCGAACGGCTACGACACACCAATCGGCGACGGCGGCGTGGCACTGTCTGGCGGCATGCGCCAGCGTGTCGGCCTCGCCCGCGCGCTTCATGGCGACCCGCGCCTGCTGATCCTGGACGAGCCGAATTCCAATCTCGACGAGGACGGCGAGAAGGCACTGGCCAAGGCGATGGCCTCGGCGAAGGCCGCCGGCCGAACCGTGATCGTGGTCACGCACCGTCCGCAGCTTTTGGCGCATGTTGACAGCATCATGGTGATGACCTTCGGCAAGGTGCTGGTGACCGGCCCGCGCGACCAAGTGATCGCCAAGATGCGCGGCCAGCGCGTCGTCGTCGCCCATGATCGGGCCGCCGCCACGGCCGCTGCGTGATCATCGAGGTGCCGCGCCACAGACGCGCACCGCAAGGACTGAAAGGACAGATGTCATGACCTCTTTTGCGACGACTTCGAAAACCATCCGCCTGGCACTTGCGTTGACGGTCCTGACGCCGGTGCCGTTGCTTGCGCAAGCGTTGACCGCGCGCGAGATGCTGGCACAAGCGCAAAACCAGCCGGTGACGTTGCCGGGTGAGACCAACAAGAAGCCCGGCGCGACCGAGATGGCCAAGCTGGAGGTCGGCAAAGCCGATCCGACTCGGCCGCAGTCGGCCAGGCCCCAGCCGCCTCAGGTCGAGCTCGCCCCGCCGATGCCGATCATTGCGCCTGCGGCTCCGGAGCAGCCGATACCCGCAGCATCGATCCAGCCGGGCTCGCAG
This sequence comes from Bradyrhizobium sp., assembly GCF_049798375.1. Lineage (GTDB taxonomy): Bacteria > Pseudomonadota > Alphaproteobacteria > Rhizobiales > Xanthobacteraceae > Bradyrhizobium. The sequence goes on along the minus strand of NZ_JBARGP010000257.1, from coordinate 232 downwards.
AATCGCGTGGCAGTCGACAGCGCCCCCGCAATGCCGGCGCCGGATATCGCAAAAGCTCCGCCCGCCCCGATTGTCATACAGGCGGCTCCGTCAGTTGCCGTCCCCGTCGCGCCAGCGCCAGTTGCTGTCGTATCGCCTGCGCCGACATTACCGGCTGCCACGCCCGCGCCGGTGACTCAGGCCCGCGCATCGCAGCCCGCGCCGGCCGCGCCGCATGCGCGCGTCGCGGACA